>CALDTL010000112.1 GCA_937923965.1 uncultured Caulobacterales bacterium | reverse complement strand
AGGTTCATCAAATCCGCACCCGAGAATCCCGGCGTTCCGCGTGCAATATATTTAACCTCAACATCCGCAGCAATCGGCTTGCCCTTCATATGGACTTCGAGGATTTTCTCGCGGCCTTGAATATCCGGATATGGAACCTCGATTTGGCGATCAAAACGGCCCGGGCGCAAGAGCGCTTTGTCAAGCACATCTGGGCGGTTCGTCGCCGCGATAATGATGATACCTTCGTCGCCTTCAAATCCGTCCATCTCAACAAGGAGCTGGTTTAGAGTTTGCTCGCGCTCTTCATGGCCGCCGGACGTACCGACGCCGCGATGACGTCCGACAGCGTCGATCTCGTCGATAAAGATAATACAAGGTGCCTGCTTTCGCGCTTCGGCGAACATTTCGCGCACGCGGCTCGCGCCGACGCCGACAAACATTTCAACAAAGTCGGAGCCTGAAATCGTGTAGAACGGCACGCCGGCCTCGCCCGCAACGGCGCGCGCTAGCAGGGTCTTACCCGTACCGGGAGGGCCGACGAGCAAAGCGCCTGTTGGAATTTTCGCACCAAGGCGTGTGAAACGTGTTGGGTCTTGCAGAAACTCAACGACCTCCTTTAAATCTTCTTTGGCCGCTTCCACGCCTGCAACGTCGTCAAACGTCTTGCGCTGGCTATTTTCCGTCAGCAGCTTGGCCTTAGATTTCCCAAAGCTCATGGCGCCGCCGCGCCCGCCGCCCTGCATGTTTCGGAAGAACAGCAGGAAAAGCCCCGCAATCAAGAGAATCGGGAAAATCCCGATCAGCAAGCTACCCAGAACAGATTGCTGTTTCTGTTGCTCGTACTCATAGGGAATATCGGTGTTTTCAAACAACTCATCTGCGTCGAGGTTGTACAAGCCAATATTCGTTTTGAAGTCTTCACCATTCGAAAGCGTGCCGGTGATAAACCCGCCTTCGGCATCGATATTAGCCGACTTAACTTCTCCGGCTTCAACTTTTTCTTTCAGAACAGAATAGGTCAGTTCATTGCTGGACTGCGACTGCATCGGGGAATTGCTGGCCGCGATCATGGCTAGGAGCAGAGCAATGACGATACCCCAAACAATGAAATTGCGAGTATTTGCGTTTTTCATAATGTTCAGGCCTCTAATGGATCAGGGTTTTATGGTTGCTTAGCATATGGGGCGGTTCGCGACAAAATAAAGCTGCGAGCTGCTATGAAATATATACGGCTCAAATCGAGACAGGATGGAATGATTTATAGAGAGCCTGCAATCGTGACGCCGACGTCGCGCGAGACATCAAATATTTATGATGGCACGCCCCAAATGCGATAGGTCTATTGGCGTGAAAAAAGATTGGCAAGCTCTCTCGAACGGCTTTCGGAAGATCAAAAAGTGATTTAAATTCAGGTAATTGCCGCAGTTTCTGCAAATGCCCTGACCCGACCTCAACATGGATATCATCCACCTTTGTTTGGCAGATGAACCGCCCGTCCCAAAGGGTCGGGACTTCGGGGACAAGGCTTAAACGCTCAACCCGCGCCGAGGCCCTCCGGCCAGTGACTGCGACCCTATCGCGCAGAAACACAAAACTGTGAGATTCGCCGTCCAGATTTTCTTTGGATTTTTGGATCACCCAAGCCCCGCCCAAAGTCGCGGATTTGAAGTCAGGCGATTCTAAATCGCGGCAAAGCCTGTCGCGTTTGGCGGCGTCAATCGGCCCGCCCCGCCCGCTCACACTGTTGAGAATATGCAGCAGCAATTCGGATGGCGGCACCGCATCTGTTTCAACAAAGTTGTTTCGGCTGACTTCGGCATGTTGGTTGAGCCAATTCCCATGCACTTGGCGTTCAGCCGATAGCCGGTCGCGCATCTGTCTTTGCTGCGTAAGTAAATCGCCGCGCAGATCTGAGTCAGCCGCCAAAGCTTGCCGGGCCCGGATACGCGCAAAATCCGTGTTTTGATTGGACGGATCGTCTATGAAGCTAAGACCATGCCGCGCATTATACACTCTCAGCTCTCGGCGGGAGCGATCGAGCCAAGGCCGATGAAGCGTGACCCCATACAAAGCTGGCCAGAGCGGAGCATAGGCCGCGTCGGGCATGCCAGCTAGTCCCCGCCATCCCGTTTGGCGGTCGAGCCGCATTAACAGGGTTTCGGCTTGATCATCTGCGGTGTGCGCGGTCAGGAGATGCTCTATGCCTAGCTCGCGGCACAGCTGCCCCAGCGCCAGATAGCGATAGGTTCTTGCTTTGGCTTGGATACCCGTGGTGATCCCGTCATGTTTCCAGCGATTGATGCGGACCGCATACCCATAAGATTGCGCGATTTTCGCGGCTGCTTCAGCCTCGGCCGCACTGCCCTTCCTCAAAGCATGATCAATGATGAAGGCGTGTGTGATCTTTGGATTGTCACGGCCCGCATGAATCATCGCCGTGCTGTCGCCGCCGCCGGAAAAGGCGATGGCCGCAGGGCCGGTTAATTTAGGTAAGAGCGGACCCATCTGCCTGGTGGAATTTCTGTCCATTTAGACCCGGAACTTAGGCCTTGTTCGCCCATTTTTCGAGACGTGTTTGCTCTCACCAGACAAGACATTCACGCCCTAGCAGCCCGCGCGCGCAGCTTCCAGCTTAGCTTTGTCTGTCACCGCCGAGGACGCATCCGGATATTGGCTCGGCAAGCTCGCCAGCGTCGTGCAGGCATCTTGTGGTTTACCCAGCCCCCGCAAGGCTCCCGCTAGCCGCACCATGGCATCAGGCGCTTTTACGCCGCGCGGGTCAAGCTTCATACTTGTGATGTAAGCGTCGGCCGCATCAGCAAACCCTTGACGCACGTAATAGCTTTCGCCGAGATAAAAATTCATCTCGCCTGCATCGGGCGCATCGGGATTAAATTGAAGATATTGTTTGAGGGCGGTTTGCGCTCCGGCAAAATCCCCCTCAGCCAAGAGGCGTTTCCCGTTCTGCCCGAGTTCTGCAATATCATTAGACGGCACAACTGGCGGCGAAGGGGTTGCACCCTCACCAAAAACCAAGGGTTGCTGGCTAAAACTCGGCGCACCGCCCAAAGGATCAAGCGGCGTCAAGGGCCCCTGCGTGGCAGGCCCCACGCGGCGCGCCACCGGACGAGTTTGCTCTTGGGCAATCAAATCGACGGCGTCCAAATGTATTTTCATCCGGCCCGCCAAATCTTGAATAATTTGAAGCTCGGTCCGTAATTTACGAACCTCTCCGGTTAGGCCATCGCGCTCAAAGGTCAAACGTTCCAATTCACCCCGCAACGCGCGTTGGGACGCCTCAAGTGAATCAATACGCGACATCAGACGTTCTGCCGCCGGATCGCCCGTCAGCATGCGTGACTCAAGCCGCGCTAAACGAGTCTCCAACGCCGCATTTTGAGCGGCCAACTCTTTTTTAGACTGCGCCTGTGCAGGCGCCGCAATTAAGCAAGATGTCGCGAGGAGAGAAAAAACAAGAGGTTTGATAAATCTATACATATCGGTTTCCAGAGACTGCGCCTTATAGACGAACGCCACCAGCATAGCTGACAGCGCTCTATTTGTTTCTTAAATCGCGGTCAGGGTTGTGACCATAAGCTTAACGCTTGAGCGCTAGCTCACGCCGCGAAGACGTAAATTTGTGAATCCATTCCGATTACGCGCCCAACCCTCTTCATTGGACCGACCGTCTATGGGACGTTCCTTACCGTAGGAAATAGCGCTCAAGCGATTGGGGGCGACGCCTTGGCTAATAAGGAAAGCTTTGACGCTGTCCGCGCGGCGTGCGCCAAGCGCCAGATTATATTCACGTGTGCCTCTCTCATCTGCATTGCCTTCAATAATGGCCGTCGCATCCGTGTAAAGGTTCAACCAATTCGCTTGCCTGCGCAGCACATCACGGGCCTCAGGTGACAGATCAAATTGATCATATCCGAAAAACACGCGGGGCTCTCCGCCGGATTGAAAGGCGAAATCTTCTTGGGAACCCGGGATAGGCAAATTAGCTTGTGGGACGACTTCGACGACTTCAGGCGCTTGTTCAATCACAGGCGGCAGAGGCGCGGGCTCAAAAACTTCTGGCGCAGGTTTCGCCACAGGCACAACTTCCGACACCTCTTCCACGACGGGAGGTTTCGTCGCGCATGCGCTCAACATCACTAGCGCTGCCCCGCCAAAAAATAATCGTCTCATCAGTTTCTCCTTCTTATGGCGTGAAAATACTGCCGCACCCCGTGAACATTAAACGCCCCGTTTAAGGCCTAATCAAGGCTGAATCATGTCTATCTATAAATTTTACGTGGCAAGTTAGGTACATAGACTTAAATATCTTTACTGCAGAAGCGGCGACCAGGCCGGATCACTAGCCATTCCAGGCGTTTCAACGCGGCGCAAATTCTGACCAGTGAGGTCAACAGACCAGACTTCTCGGCGGCCATCGACACCGCGATACTCACGGGAGAATATAATCACGCGGCCATTCGGACTCCATGTCGGGCTTTCGTCCAAATAGCTATCGGTGAGAATGCGCTCATTCTTACCGTCAATATCCATAACGCCGATGCCGAATTTTCCGCCTCCGCTGCGTGTGAAGGCAATTTTGTCTCCGCGCGGACTCCAAACGGGGGCCGAATAGCGGCCCTTGCCGAAGCTAATCCGTTTGACGTTTTTTCCGTCTGCATCCATCGTATAAAGCTGCGGGGAGCCGCCTCTGTCCGAGTTGAAGACGATTTTCTTCCCGTCTGGTGAATAATTTGCCGAGACATCAATGGCGGGATCGGTCGTCAATCTCGATGTGCTACGAGACCTAAGATCCATCGCGTAAATGTCAGAATTTCCGCGGCGCGCCATCGTGAAAATAAGCGTTTCACCATCCGGCGATAAATGCGGGGCGTAAGTCATCCCCGGGAAATCCCCAAGACGCTCCCGGCGGCCTGTTTCAATATCTAGAAGATAAACATTAGGGTCACTGTTTTCATAACTTAGATACACAATCGTCTGAGAGTTTGGTGAAAATCGCGGGGTTAAAACGAGATCATCTCCGCCCAATAAATAAATCGGATTTTCACCGTCTTGATCCATGATCGCGAGGCGTTTTTTGCGGTTTGTCTTAGGCCCTCTTTCGTCAATAAAAACAATGCGGGAGTCGAAATACCCGCTCTCGCCTGTCAACGCTTCATAGATCGCATCCGAGGCCTTATGCGCGGTGCGGCGCCAATTCTCCGGCGTTGTCGCAAAACGAACGCCCTTCAGCTGCTGTCCTGCAAAGACATCCCAAAGCCGAAATTCGACAAGAATACGGCTGGCGCTTTCCGTTTGAATACGTCCAGACACAAGCGCATCCGCCTTAATGACGCGCCAATCGGCAAAGGTCGGTTTGTAATCAATATTGGTTTGCGTTTCGAGAAAACTAGCCGGGTCGAGCGCTTTAAACAGGCCGGATCTTTCCAAATCGGCTCGAATAACATCAGCGATTTGCGCGCCGAGCTCTCGCTCAGAGGATGTCGTTGCCAAAAAGTCAGGCACCGCGATCTGGACAGGGTCCAAATTCCCTTTGCTGATATCAATCTCGAGCTGGGCCTGGGCGGGCAGGCTTAAAAACCAGCCAAATAGCCAGAGAGATAAAAAGAATAAAATTCGCGTCAGACGTGTCATATTGATAGTCTTTATAATTGAGGACGTAAGTTCAAGATAAGGTCTCGCCACACCCCATAACGCGCCTCTGGCAGAAAATCATACGGCGCGCACTTGTTCACCGCAGCTATGGCGCTGCGCTCTGCAATCTCCCAATGCGCGTTTCCGGGAGACAAACGGCGCGATGCAGCTTGGTCAATCAGCTTTACGCTCTCGACATGGCCGCCAATAACAAGCTTGACGTTAAGCCGAACTTGCAGGTTTTCAGCGTCCTGCGCGGCGGCAGGCATCCTCCAACACTTATACATGGCGTTCGCCACGAGGTCGGCTTCGGTTGCCGCCAAGGCGCTCCCCTCGCCTTCGGCTTGGCGGGCGACATCCGCAAACCTAGCTTGTGCGGTTTCACTTTGTAAGGCGACTTGCTGGTTCGCCTCGGGCGCTGTTTCGCGGGTTTTGTCGATGAGCCCAGATAAGGCGTCGAGATCAAAACTTGGGGGCTCGGGCGTGGGATCAATGTCGGGCTTAGGGATAACTTCAGCGTCTTCGATAAGTTCCGGCGTGACCTCCGCTTGTTTTTCAACGGGCTTTTCCTTCGGCGCGATCTTTACCTCCGGCGCAACCTCTTCCGCATTTTCCATCGGGGTCTCAGTTGTCATGACCTCAGGCTCTTCCTGCGGGACAACCTGTTTTTTCGGCTTAATCGCCGCCGAGACATTCGTCTCAGGCGCAACGATCAAAATATCGACAGGTATGACTTTTGCCACGTCCAAAGGTTTGGCTTCGGCCGAGAAAAAGCTAAATCCGCCAAAGACAGCCAAATGCAAGGCAAGTGATATGGGGAGGCCGAGTTTGATTACCCGCCTCCTGCTGTACCATCAGTTTCTGTCACTAGGCCGATATTAGAGAAGCCAGCTGAATTAACTCTGGCCATGACCTTCATGATAGATTCATAATCCGCCTGCCCGTCGCCGCGTAAATATATCCGCTCATCATAGCCATTATTACTGATCGCAATGAGCTTAGTTGCGACTTCGTCCAGAGAGAACTCCGTCTCTTGAATGAAGATTTGCCCGTCCACATTCACTGAAATCGTGATGGGTTCAGTCTGAGACGGGAGCGATTGCGCATCTGTTTTCGGCAGCTCAATCGCCACGCCATTGGCCAGCTCATGCGCGACAATCATAAAGACAATCAACAAAACCAACATGACGTCGACAAAAGGCGTCACATTAATATCAGCATTCAGCCCTTTGCCTCTGCGCCGCCGCCGCCCGGAACTTTTGCCGACGCCGCGCTGTAAAGCCGCGCCCATGCCTATGCTCCCTTGCTGAGTTTACGGGAGAGAATGGCGGAAAGCTCATCAGAGTAACCTTCCAAGCGGCCGCCATATTTATCCAAATCCGACGTGAACATATTATAGAAAATCAAAGCTGGAATCGCGGCAATCAGGCCCAGCGCCGTCGCAAATAGGGCTTCGGCGATACCCGGGGCCACGACGGAAAGATTGGTGTTTTGACTCGCGGCAATCGCGCGGAAGGCATTCATGATGCCCCAGACGGTCCCGAACAGACCGACAAAGACAGAGGCGGAAGCGACGGTCGCCAAAACCGTCATCCCGCGCTCGGCTTTGGCAAGCTCACGGTTGATGACCAAATTCATAACGCTATCAATACGCTCATGGGTCGCATTTGAGCGGCCCAGCACGCCAGAGGCAGAGGCCGCGTTGCGGCTTTCATTATATTCGCGCATCGCGGCGGCAAACACCCGCGCCATTGGATCGCGCGTATCTGACCCGAGCGCCTTTGATAGCTCATCCAATGTGCGCCCCGACCAAAAAGTGTCTTCAAAATCAGTTGCGCGGCGCTTGAGCAGATAAAACATCACGAATTTGTCAACCGCGACCACCCAAGACCATATCGAGGCCAGCACGAGTAAAATCATCACGGATTTGACAACCCAATCCGCCCGCATGAACAAGGAGGCGAAGGTAAAACTCTCGCCATGGACATCAGGCAGTGCAGTCGCCTGAAAAATAACGTCAAACATGTGAACCCTCGTTTCGGTCTTTGGTCAGTTTCGCGCGTCGATAGCGCGGCGTTCAGCTTGTAGCCAGTTAAGCGTTTGTAAGCTCTAATAACAAAAGCTTAACCTTATCCTTAAACCTCTTGGTCAAAGAGGTGCTAATTCACCGTAATTTTGTCTTAATTTCGACGGAATCAACATATATCCAAGCTTAAAGCATCGGAGATAAACATGCGACCATATAACACCCGACTCCTGGCAGCGGCATTTGCCGTGACAGCCCTATCTGCCTGCGCGGTCATTCCAGAACCCGTCGAGCCGGTGGCGCCGCCCATTGTCGTCGAAGTTCCGCCCGCGCCGACCTGTTTTGAAGTTTCAGCGCTGCAGCGCGTCGAAATTCCAGCTGAAACGAGAGTCGTCGTCGGTATCACCGTCATCGAAAATCCACCATACGATCCGATTGAGCAGCGAACCGAACGAGAAATCGTCACCAAGCAGGCCGAAGTTTATTATGCCTTGGTTGATCCGGAGACGGGGAACCAAAAAGAGGTCACCAATTTATGTGACCCGACCGTCCCAGTGGGTCCAGTTGGCCCTGCGCCCGGCGAAGCGATTAACGAGCCAAGCGGCACTCCGTAAAATGGTTTAAAGCGGTCCCGTCCCGCGCGGGATCGCTGTGCCGTAACGCTGCGACCAATAACGCCCGATATCTCGGGCATTATTGATGAAACGCTCGCCCCGGCGGGTCATGATTCCGCAAGTGTCAAAAATAGGGCTGCCGCCCGGACTGTCTGGCGCTAGAACAAGGGTTGGACAGTTTTGATTCTTCTCCCCCAAGCGCGCAACCAAATCTGCGCGCGGTCTGGCGATCGGCTGATAGACTATCTCCACGCTCTCCTTGATGGCTGGATAATAAGACAGGACGCCCCAGATCTCGGCGCACTCTGGACAATACTCCCGTCTTTCAACACCAGAGGCATCATCCGAAAAGCCGGGCGG
>CALDTL010000111.1 GCA_937923965.1 uncultured Caulobacterales bacterium | reverse complement strand
ACAACTGAAGCCATACTCGAAGGCGATGACCGTAACTTCACCATTAATTTCGGTCCGCAGCATCCGGCGGCGCATGGTGTTTTGCGCCTTGTTCTCGAACTCGAAGGCGAAGTCGTCGAGCGCGTTGATCCGCATATCGGTCTTTTGCATCGCGGCACGGAAAAGCTGATGGAGCATAAGACCTATCTTCAAGCGCTACCCTATCTCGACCGTCTCGATTACGTTGCGCCGATGAACCAAGAACATGCGTTCTGCCTCGCGATTGAGAAGCTGGCCAATATCGGCGTGCCGCGCCGTGCGTCTTTCATCCGCGTGCTCTATTCCGAAATTGGTCGCATCCTCTCGCATATGCTCAATATCACGACGCAGGCGATGGATGTTGGCGCGCTGACCCCGCCTGTTTGGGGGTTTGAAGAGCGCGAGAAACTCATGGTCTTTTATGAGCGTGCCTGCGGCTCCCGTATGCACGCCAATTACTTCCGTCCGGGCGGCGTCCATCAGGACCTGCCGCCGAAGCTGATTGAAGATATTGATGCGTGGTGTGATCAATTCCCTGAGAAGCTCCAAGACATCGAGACTCTGCTGACAGAAAACCGAATTTTCAAACAGCGCAATGTCGATATTGGCGTTGTCACCGCCCAAGATTGTCATGAACGCGGATTTTCCGGCGTGCTTGTGCGCGGTTCTGGCCTTGCCTGGGATCTGCGCCGTAGCCAGCCTTACGAAGTCTATTCAGAGCTCGATTTTAAGATTCCGCTCGGTAAAAATGGCGATTGCTATGACCGCTATCTCTGCCGGGTTGAGGAAATGTATGAGTCCGTCAAAATCATGAAGCAATGTATTGCGATGATGCCGCCGGGGCCCGTCATGACGCAGGATAATAAGTTTGTCCCGCCGCGCCGCAGCGAGATGAAGGTGAGCATGGAAGCGCTCATTCATCACTTCAAGCTCTACACCGAAGGCGTCCACGTCCCAGCGGGCGAAGTCTATGCTTGCGTCGAAGCCCCCAAGGGCGAGTTCGGGGTTTATCTGGTTTCAGACGGGACGAATAAACCCTACCGCGTGAAACTTCGCGCGCCGGGTTTTCCGCATCTCGCGGCGATGGATTACCTCAATCGCGGGCATATGCTGGCGGATGTCTCGGCGATCCTCGGCTCGCTCGATATCGTCTTCGGGGAGATTGACCGATGAGATTTACTCCTGTTTTCGATGCCGTCGGCGACGGTTTTAAAAAGGTTTTTACCAAGCCGATGATGCTGGACTGCGGCGAACATGGAAAGGTACGCGCGGCCTTTGTTTGCTCTCACATTGTGGCGACCCTTCAAGATGGTAAGGCTCGCGGGTTGAATGGTGAGCGTCAGGTTCACAACTTAAATGCAAGCTGTGATGAATGTGATGCTCTTATTGTTCGCAACAATAATAATTGGTCGGAAGAGCTAATGAAGGTCACGGGCGTAGAAATGATTTGCGAGAACTGCCTTTCCCGAGCGGCTAAATTGAATGGCTTGGAGGCTTTCCAATGAGCGCGCGACGCATGGCGTTAAAGCAGCCGGAGGCTTACAGCTTCTCGCCTGCTGCCGAAAAAGAAATTGATATGTGGGTCGCCAAATATCCGGCGGACCGTCAGCGTTCGGCTTTGATTCCTGCGCTTTGGATTGCGCAAAAAGATGCGGGCGGCTGGCTACCGGAAGTTACCATGCGCGCCGTCGCGGATAAGCTCGGTATGGCCTATATCCGCGTCTATGAAGTCGTGACATTTTACACGATGTTCAATATGTCGCCTGTCGGTGAGCATTTCGTTCAGCTTTGCGGGACGACCCCCTGTTGGCTGCGTGGATCGGATGATCTCATTGCGGTGATGAAACGCCGTGTTGGGCCGCAAAATACGATTTCTGCAGATGGAAAATTAAGCTGGCTTGAGGTCGAGTGTTTGGGTGCCTGCGCCAATGCGCCCATGGTTCAAATTTCTAACGCTGATGGCGATAGCTATTATGAAGACTTAACAGCGGAGAGTTTTGATGCGCTGCTGGATAAGCTCGTGGCGGGCGAGACGCCAGATTATGGCCCACAAAATTCGCGTCACACCTCGGAGCCAGAGGGCGGGGCGCAAGCGCTCACGACAGATGCGATTTTCAATCAGGAAGCCAAGCTAAAAGCGCTGCCGAATGCTGAGAAAAAAGCCAAGGTCAATTATTACGAGTGGGACCCTAAAGAACGCCGCGCCACGCGGAAAGGGTGGGTCGACCCTGCGCGAAATGCGAGTCCGGACCCCAAGAAGCGCTCTGGTAATTTGGGCCGTGATTTGACCAAAGGTCTCGTAGATGATGATCCGAAAAAAGGTCTTCCGTCACGAAAACCGGTGAAAAAAGCGGCGAAAGCCAAGCCTAAGCCAAAAGTGCTGTATAAAGATGGCCCCACGGACGGCGCGCCAGATGATCTCAAGAAAATTAAAGGCATCGGTCCTAAATTCGAGGGCGATCTCAATTCTAAAGGCATTTATTACTTCCGCCAAATTGGAGCGTGGAAAGCCGCGGACATCAAAATGGTGGAAGGCGTCATCGACAGCTTCCCCGGCCGCATCAAACGCGATGAATGGGTCAAGCAAGGTAAAGCGCTCTCGAAAGCGGCTGCGAAGGCTAAGTCATGAAGCTAGCCTTGATCACCGCTGTTTTAATGACGATGGCAACTCTGGCGTGGTTGGCTGCGGCTGTAATGTTGTCTACAGCTGGCGAGGCCTCAATTATGAATTGGCTGGTGGT
>CALDTL010000110.1 GCA_937923965.1 uncultured Caulobacterales bacterium | reverse complement strand
TTCATTAGTTCTGCAGATTGGATGCCGCGAAATCTAAACCGCCGCATCGAAACGCTTGTCCCCGTTGAAAGCCCAACCGTTCACAATCAAGTGCTAGACCAAATCATGATCGCCAATCTTTTGGATAATATGAATAGCTGGGAGTTACAGGCGACTGGGCGCTATGTCCGTGTCAAACCCGAAGATGGAAAACCTCGTTTTTCGGCGCATCAATATTTCATGGAAAATCCATCCCTCTCTGGACGCGGGACCGCCTTGGCAATTTCGGCTCCTGAGGATTTGGAAGACTCGCCTCTTTCATCAACTCAAATTTTCCATCCTAAATTGGTTAGCTAGTCCGTTTGCCGCTAACTCATCAGAAATCCCGGGAACTCGCGGTCATCGATATTGGATCAAATTCGGTCCGATTGGTTATTTATCATATTTTCGGCGCGCATTTTACGCCCGTTTATAATGAAAAAATTCTGGCGGGGCTTGGACGAGATTTAAAACAGACAGGGTGTTTATCTGTTGACGGTAAACGAAAATGCCGACGGGCCTTGGCTCGCTTTTCTCAAATCATTCAAGCTCGGGGGTTAGGGGCTCCCCTGATTGGGGCGACGGCGGCCTTGCGGGAAGCGGAGGATGCGCCTGATTTTGTCGCTCTCATACTCGCGGAAACAGGGCTCGATATTTCGCCTATTTCTGGACAAGAAGAGGCCCGCTTGGCCGCCTTGGGGCTTCTTTCCAGCAATGATAGACGATCTGGTATTGGAGCTGACTTGGGCGGCGCGAGTCTCGAGTTAGTCCGCGTCGATCCGTCTCTGAAACTAGGCAATACCCCTGTCCAAGGGGTGTCTCTGCCTTTGGGACCTTTCGACGCCGTTGGCGGACGGCTGTCAGAGTTGGACACGCAGGATTACGCGGCCCGCATTGACGATTTGGATCGCGCGCTTAATCAAGTGCCAGCCTATTTGGACGGCGAGGATCGCCTCTATCTCGTTGGCGGCGCGTGGCGGAATTTGGCCACGGTGCATCAACAGCGAACGCAGTACCCCATGCGAACTTTGCAGGGCTATCCCCTCAAAGCCGCCGCCGCACAAGACTTGGCCCATTGGGCATGGACGGACGGGAGAGAGGCCTTGCTTAACTGGCCTGGCATGCGCAAAGCGCGCGCCGAAACACTGCCTTATGCCGGATTAATGCTTGAGCGTTTGATAAATAGATTTTCACCGAAAATGATTGTTGTCTCGATGGCGGGACTGCGGGAAGGCCTCGTGTGGAACACGTTATCGGACACGATTAAATCTCGAGATGCGCTGATTGATGGGTGCCGAGATTTTGCGCGCGGCTTTGTGCAGGCTGAACATTTTGGGCCGCCGCTTTATCAGTTTTTGTCGCCGCTCCTTCCAAATTTTGAGAGCGGGTTTACGTCCCTTGAAGAGGCGAGATTACTACAGGCGGCCTGTCATTTGGCCGGACTTGGAAAAAATCTACATCCCGACTACCGGGCTGAACTTGTGTTTGAGAATGTTCTTTATGCGCCTGTTGCTGGATTGACGCATCGGCAACGCGCGTTTCTATCCCTCTCGCTCTTTCGGACATATACGGCGAAACGAATGCCGCCAGCGGAGACCGTCATAACAACCCTATTGGATGACGCGCAGCGCCATGCGGCGGCCTGCATTGGGGAAGCTATTCGCTTGGGTATCGTCATAACAGGGCGAACACCAAATTTGCTAAGTGATTTTGAGTTGGAGGTCAGCGGCGCGGAGTTGCACCTTCGCTGCGCGGTCCATCGTCAGGCGATGATGACGGAGCAAGTTGAATACCGCCATGAGAAACTGGCGAAGCTTCTGGGTCTCGTCCCGATTTTCGCTGCCAGTTAAGGCAGGTGTAACGCGACTATGTGACGGGGTTGAAAAACCTTGATCTTTCTGTGTAGGCTGGGATTCGAAGAACCCTGCTTAGGAGAGCCGTTTTCAAGATACTGTTTAGTTTTGGGATGAAACAGAATTTAGGACGAGGAGACGTACGATGAGTGCGCATCCTGATCCTAGTCTTGAGTTTAAGACGGCAACGCCGGTGCGCCAAGGGAATTACCCTTGCCTTATCCTAAACGCGGACTACCAACCCCTATCTTATTTCCCGCTCTCGCTTTGGTCTTGGCAGGATGCGGTAAAGGCTGTTTTTCTCGATCGCGTGAATGTTGTTGATCATTATGAGCAATGCGTTCGAAGCGCTAATTTTGAGATGCAAATTCCAAGTGTCGTTGCGCTAAAAGACTATGTGCCGCAAAACCGCTCCCCGGCCTTTACGCGCTTTAACCTGTTTCTACGCGATGGGTTCGAGTGCGCCTATTGCCGCTCGCCGGATGAATTGACCTTTGATCACGTCGTTCCGCGCCGCTTAGGCGGCAAGACAAGTTGGACGAATATTGTGGCCGCATGTTCGAGCTGTAATCTGAAAAAAGGCGGACGCCTGCCAAAGGATGCGCGCATGTATCCCGCGATTAAACCCATTCAGCCCTCTATGCATCAATTGCAGGCGCAAGGCCGCCGTTTCCCGCCAAATCATTTGCACGAAAGTTGGATTGATTATCTCTATTGGGATATCGAATTGAAGGGCTAGACGGTTGTTTCCCTATCCGCTAGCACGGGGAAAAGGGGAGATAATAAATGGCAAATAGAGACCCTGGCGCGCCGGGTTCCCAATATGATTGGCAGAATCCGAATGCAAAAACTTTTGATTTCGGCCGGGTATTCTCGCAGGCGTTCACGAGCTTGTTCGCCTCGCCAAGACTCATACTGATTGCAACGGGAATTGGGCTCGCGTTCACGGTCCTATCAGCCATACTGATGACATCGCAAGTGCAAGGGGTCTTGGACACTGCAACTCCGGAGACCTTTATGCTGAGCGGGGCGTATTGGGGATGGACCGGTGCCGTCAGCCTATTTGGCCTCTTACTCACGGTTTGGTTTCAGTTGGTCGTGGTCCAAACGTCATATGCGTCCGTTACCGATACAGCCGTTCCGAACAATACTTATGGACGGGCGCTTCGTTTGACCGTTCCTATGTTCATAACCGCATTAATTTATGTTATCGTGTGTTATATCGGAATGATCCCGATCTTAATTGGATTTATTTTCGTTTGGCCAGGGTGGGCGCTTGCCGGGCCGTTAATGGTACTCGAAAACAAAGGAATTTTCAATTCCTTGGGCGCGTCTTGGACTCTGTCGAAAGGCAATAAGCGGTATATTTTCCTGCTCTTATTAGTGATGTCGATTATCGCTATTGTTATTTATTCAATCACTATGGGCATCGGTATGATGCTTACAGGTATCAATGTCATGGGCGGCGATCCAACGGCGGTGTTTAATATGTCGATTGGTCAGCAGCTGATATATAATGGAATTGCGGGGATTGGCGGATATTTTTTATATGCTATCTTCGCATCCGCTTTAACGGCGGCTTACGTGGAAATTAAAACTATTAAGGGCGGCCTCGCGACGGTTGGCGAGATCTTTAACTAAGCCGCCGCTTCGCTTTTGATGCGGCTAATCATGGAAGCGAGACCATTTGCGCGCTGCGCGGATAGGTGCTCCGCCAGTCCAAGTTTCGATAGAATATCATTCGCATCGAGTGCGGCGATCTCTGCGGTGCTCCGTCCCGAAAAAATCTCCAAAACAATCGCGACCAAGCCTTTGACGATGTGGGCATCGCTATCGCCAGCGAAAGTCCAGACCTCATCTGATCGCTCACTCACCAGCCAGACCTGACTGGCGCAGCCCTTCACCTTATTCTGATCCGTCTTATCAGAGGCTGCTAAGGGCGGGAGCCCTTTGCCGAGATCGATGACATGCATATATCGATCTTCCCAATCGTCGAGAAAGGCAAAATCGTCAATCATGTCCTGAATATTCGAAGGATAGCTCATGCAGCGCATATAGGGACCTCAGGCGCAAATGTCTGCAGTAAGTGCGATAGTATATGACTTTGATGGGGCTAAATGACTTTGATTGACCCTATAAGTCTTTTGACGAGGCGCCTAGCACGTCAAATGGGTGTGCAAAGCGGCGGAATAGGGCGTGAGACGCGAATGGGTTGGCCTTACGGTCGCCAATTTGCTTGAATATAGGAAGAAACCAAAATTGTGCTCAATGATTAAGACAACCATTGGCCAAAGGAGTTGGATTTGACAATTGCAATCCATCAAGCAGAACGCGGTAGCTTCCTAGACAGACAGCCTGTCTTTCTTCCGAGCCTCGTGTGGCTGCTCGCGCTGGGCGCTGCGCTGGGGGCGATATATCTGCGCGGCGCTAATATTTTACCGTTGCTTCCTATTTTTGCGGCGGCGTCAGTGCCCGCCCTTCTTGGCGTGTTTTTATCTCGTATTGCGGACCGAGAATGGGTGCAGCTCCTGTTGATGCTCGCTTGGGCCGCGCTCGCCCTTTTAGGCTGTCTGACGCTGGGCTTTCTGCCAATGGCGCTATTATTTATCACCATTCCTGCGCTCGCGAGCTTGTTTGAACGCGAAAAAGTTCTTGAAGGGATTCTGATTGCAGTTTTGATCGCTGGAATCGTTTGGTTTGCCGACCGTCAAGGGCATTTACCTGAACCTCCACCCTGGGACGGGGCCGTCACTTATTGGACGAAACTCTCGGCCTTAGCCGGGCTCCTCGCCTTTGGATTAGCCGCTTTATTCGGGGCTGCGGCCCGCCGCGCGCGTCCGTCCGGGCAGGCGACGCGGACGTTCTGGCGAGACGGCGTCGACGGCGGCCTCTTTGAATATGACGCAGAGGCGCGCCTGATGGGCACGAATGAAAATGGGTCCGCCCAGTTCTCAGGCGATGTCCCAACTGACTTACGTGGGTTTCTGGCTGATAATCATCCAGATAGGGCCGCGTTAGAAACAGCCATTAATATCGCGCGGAAGACGAAAACCGCCCAAGGCTTGCGCGTGTCCCACGCCGCAAGCGGCGAGGCCGCGAGTTATGATTTGCGGATTACGCCACTGGCGTCAAAAGGCTGGTTGGTCCACGCTCATGACCGCACTGATACGGAAGCTCAAATGGAGGCGCTAAGACGGCAGGGCGCAATGGCGATGCAAGAGAGCACCGATAAGAGTCATTTCTTCGCTGGCGTGAGCCATGAGCTGCGCACGCCGCTAAATGCAATTATTGGATTTTCAGACATGATGCGCTCGCGCCTCTTTGGGCCGCTTCCGGGGAAATATGCGGAATATGCCGATTTGATCCATGAAAGCGGGCAGCACATGCTCGATCTCATTGGGGATGTTTTAGATCTCTCGAAAGTTGAAGCTGGGAAATATGAGTTAAATTATGACACGTTTGACGCGGCTGATGTGATCCGCTCATCCGTCAAAATGATCAGACCCGCTGCTGACGCGGCGGAGGTCAATTTGGATATTAATTTGGACCTGGATCAAGCGCTTCTCATTCAAGCGGATCGGCGTGCTGTGCGTCAAATTCTCCTCAACCTCTTATCTAATGCTGTGAAGTTCTCGGATAAGGGCGGACATGTCGATATTGACGCTCAGGCCATTGATGGGGACTTAGAACTCTCTGTCACGGACGATGGCGCGGGGATGAGCGCGGAGGAGTTGGCGCGTATCGGAGATCTATACGCGCAAGGCGAGGCGGCGAATTTGTCAGAGGAACGCGGCTCGGGCTTAGGGCTCGCCCTCGTGCAATCCTTGACGGAGCTCCACGGCGGTAAAATGGATGTGCGCTCCGCTGTCGACGAGGGCACTCGGGTCAAGATTATTCTGCCGCTTCAGGTCGACTAATTTCTCTATTTAAATTGGGACGCGCAAAACGCCCGCCACACCCCGGACCGAGTGTGACGGGCTAGGTCTCATCTCATGGACAAGCCAGAGAGGAGAGTTTCGGGTGTGCCGATAAGCTTAGTGCCGCCGTCCCGTACGAGAGGACGGGCGTGCGAAACTCATCAACACGAGAACGAGCGCAAAGGCCATTATCAACATCAAGCCAAAAATGGAGACATTCCGCTCTCCGATCTGAACAAGACCTTTGCCGGGTAGCTTGTCTCTCAATGTTGCTTTTATCGAACTTCCAGCCGGCTGGACGCGATCTTGGAGCCGATCTGTCGCGCGCACCGCATCTTTAAGCCCCTCTGAATTTTGAAGGCTTCTCGTTTTTGTTTTGAACCATTGCTTTGTCGAGATCCATTTGGATGTCGTGCTGCGGCGGAGGTCGTCAAATGACGACCCTGCATAGTTTTGTTTTTCAGCATTTTGTTTTTCAGGGTTAAACTGAAACACGCCGCGCAAGCCGGGTATGGCTTTACTTTGCGCTTTTATGATGGGCCGCATTTGCGGCGTGACATTCGCGACCTTCACGCTGTCGCCCGCCGACATTGCCGGTTGAGTTGAGCCTTGTTCTGCAGCCTTGGCAGTCTGTGTGTTTTGAACAGAAGTCTCTGCCGTCATGGTGTCCAGTTTCGGCGTCTCAGCAGATTTAGAGTTAAAGTTCGGCCATTTAAACTCAGGCATTTTAAACTCAGGCATTTTGACTTCGGGCATTTTAAATTCTGGCAGCCTGATTTGCGGTACATCCACATCGGGCCATTCGATGTCGGGCCATCCAATATCGGACCAACTCATGTCCGACCACCCAATGTCCGCCAAAGTGAAATCTCGAAAGTCTACAGACGCCAGTCCGATATCGGGAAGCTCGAAAGGCTTTTCGGCGTCCGGCAAATGAATATTCGTATCCGGCAGTGCCGTCTGCGCCATAACAACGGTAGACCCGTTCCAACGCGACACGCCGCCTTGCAGTGCATTCCAGTGACCCAAATCGATCAGGCTTTGACTGGCTCGCACGAAGCTTTGACCGGGCGCAGATGAAATAACGCCGGTCAATTTCCCATTTCCCGAGCCGTAGAGAGCTGCCACGCCGCCCCGCGAGATTTTACGAGGCGCGGTTTGCGCCGCTGCATGTCGGACAATGTCCTCAACAGCGCCCGCGCTGGCATATCTTTCAAAATTTGCTTGAAGGAGATTTTCGCCTTTGCTGGATTGACCCGCAATCGCGTCCTGAAGCGCTTTTGGCGCGCCGGATAAATGGGCTTTCACCATATATGATGGACCAATAAAAAGACGATGTTTATCGGTCGGAATATTTGGGGATCGTGTATAATCAGCCAGTGTAAGGCCGTTTCCGGAAGCTTTCGCCAAACGCCCTAAAATACGTAAAGACGCCTCAAACTCGCTTCTGTTTTTCGGGAGGGCAACATAGCTCTCATAATGTGCAAATAATCCGCCAGTTGAGGTGAGTTTCGATAACTCTGTTTCCGGGGACGGAGAAGATTTCGTCAATGTTAGGCGCGAGGAATCTCCAATTGAAAAACTGGGCCGCAAGCTTTCGGGTGACGGGCAATCATACCCTTTCAGCGCCTCTAAATCAGGTATAATATTTAAGACATTGCTGGTCGCATTCAGCGTGCCGGGCGCGATTTCAAACGCGACGGATTTCCGGGCCTTATCCAGCTTCGCCGCGCCCAAGACATTACCGTTTAAAGCGACACGCAGCCGAGATTTCTCCGACATATTATTCATCGAGTTTAACCGAAGGAGAATTTCTCCACTGGTTGCCACAGGGTCCTCGACCCCAAATTTATAACTCTGTGCCCCCGCTGCGATATCGGACGCTGTAGCTAAGTCCATTAGAGAAGTTCGTCCGTCAATTTTAACGGTGTCGCTCCCGAGCCTGTTTTGGAAATCAATTTCGCCCAAGCTCGTGATCGGACGGCTCGTATTGGGGAGCCGCCGAACGGTAAAGATTTTTAGCATTTGCAGGATTTCCGCATCCGTATCTGCTGTGAAAATCAACTCTGCTGGCCGGCCGCGCGGGACATAAATACGCGCGCCCTGAGAGTTCAGAATCATGGGCTCATCGGTCACTTTGTAAAGCTCCGAGCGCTTGATCATGATGACCTTGAAGTCATTCCCGCGCGGCGAAACGGAAAACGTCGGAACATCCGGCGTGCGTAAGGCAATCCCTTGCGCGGCTAAGGCCTGCATATCTGTTGCATGCGGGCCGCTTGCGACTAACCCAATTTTTTTTGGCGAAAGCGCGGGCTGCGAGAGATAATCTGAAACTTCAGTGAGGCTCATATGCCGCCGCAGGGCTCTGCCCTTCATTCGAACGGTGGACGCCGCGAGGTCAATGGACCATGCCCCATGGGCTGGCGCGACGCAGCTTGCGCCGTCTGGAACGGGGTAGGTGATCCGGATTGTGTTGCGGCGATTACGGGATTGGGCTGGGTTTAAAGGGATCCGCGCTTGAAATCCGCGGCCATTCGATATCACAGGAACCGGTTTCGAATGATTGAATTGCACCTGGAGCGGCGCATTTCTAGCGACCGTTGTGAGGGGGTCGGCGGAGAGCGTCAGGATGATTTCCGATGTGCGTTCGGCCGGCGGCAGATCAAAATAGAGCTCCAAGCTCGGGCGTTGCCAATCCAGCGTTCGTGTCGTGAGGCTCTTTTCGGCCTGTGTGAGATCGGCCAAAGATGACGTATAAGATGTTTTCGCCCCTCTAGGAATAGTGTCTAGATAGCTGGCACCATAGCCTGTTTGCGGCAAAGCCGCCGTGCTAAGGAGAGTAACGAGTGCCGCAATGCGGGCTGTATTGTAGTGAAACATGGTCCGATGCCTCAAGGTTAAGATGAGGTAAACGACGCAAGCGAGATGCCAGTTATGGATTTTCAGCCGAAAAAAAGTGAGACCTCTCGCCTGAAAGATGAAATCTCACGGGATAAAAACTAAGTGGCAAGATTGAAAACAGAGATCCGTGCTGCGGCGCTTATTCGGCGGGCACAATCGGCGGGGGCTTTTGCAGCCGTGCTTCGCCGCGGCGACCGGGACGCTGGGGCCTTATGGGTTATTCTGCGGCAAGGCCAAACGCTGATGCGCTACACGGAGCAGATGAGCCTAAGCGGCGGGCGGGCCTGGTTTCAGGACGGTCCATTTGAAGAGTCTGAGCTGACCCTCAAAACGAATAAGGCGGTTGATCGCGACCCTGATCTTTGGATCGTGGAGATCGAGGATACTAAAGGCGGCGCCTTTTTAGACGGGGAGATCGCTACGGCGCAGTCTCAGGGGGATTTGGACCCCGCAGCTGCAGCCAAAGCCTTATTCCGAGACCGATAAAGGCGGCAATCAAGCCTGCTGTCAGGCCATACCAAATGCCTTTTGCGCCAATATCCGTGTATAGGGCTGTAGCATATGCGATAGGAAATCCGACCGCCCAATAGCTGATACCGGTGATAATCATGGGCCATTTTACGTCGGCTAATCCCCGCAGCAGCTGATTAGCCGCAACTTGCACGGCGTCAAAAAACATAAAACCTGCGGCCAAAGGCAGAAAGATAACGACATAGTCAAAGACAGGCCGCGTCTCGGCGGAGTCCATGTTGAAATAGAGGCTGGCAACCCATTCAGGCGTTAGGGCGACGGGTAGGGCAAAGATGCCAATGGCCAAAACAGACGCCAGAATGGTTGTTGTCGCGGCGCGGCGTTCGGCTAATTTATTCTCTGCGCCCCGCGCCAGTCCGATCCGGACAGAGCCCGCCATCGACAGGCCATAGGGCATCATGAAAGCCAGTGAGGCAACATTCAGCGCGATTTGAAATCCGCCTTGTTCGATCACCCCGACCGCGCCTGCAATTAAAACGCCTGCGTTAAACAACATCCCTTCAAAAATGACGGTCACGGAAATCGGCCAACCTAATGTCAGCAAGCCGCGCATGCGCTCCCAATCTGGTTTCCAAAGATTGGAGAACAAATCGAAATCCCGCGCGCGGCGGTCCCATTTGATATAAATGACAAAAACGAAAAAGCTGTAGACGCACGCTATGGAAGAGGCGATGCCTGCGCCAATGAGGCCCAATTCGGGCGCGCCCAAATTTCCAAAAATCAGAACCCAATTTAGCGCAATATTCACGAGCGCAGAACTCGCGATCAAGAGGAACGGCACCATTGTGCGCTCAATCGCCGCCAGAAAATTCCGAAAAGACATAACGGCTAAGGTAAAAGGCAGGCCCGGCGCTAAGACGAGAACATAGCTTTGCGCGAGGGCTGCGACCTGCGGGTCTTGCCCTGCTAATATCATGATAGGTTCCGTCATCAACAATAACGCGACCACAAAAGGAAATAGGAGGAAGCAGGTCCAAACCGACATACGAACGGTGCGGCGAACGTCCCGCCGCTCGTTTTTGTTCCGCCCCAAAGCTTGCGAGACAAGCGGCGTAACGGCTGCGATTGGCCCCATCGCCAGCATCCAAAGCAGGAAGTAAAGCACAGACCCAATGGCGGCGGCTGCGATTTCTTCGGGGCCGATGCGCCCAATCATCAGCGTATCGGCGACATAGGGCGAGAATTGCACGAGCTGCGCTAGCGCCATTGGAATACCAATGGTCAGCAAAGCCCGCATTTCTCCGCCCCAGCTATTGGGCAGGATTGTTTTGGTGGATGTCGCTATCTCTGACATTCGCTGCCGCTATCGACTAGCGGGCAAATGTGCAAGCGTTTCGACATATAAAGGTCTAACCGGCGGCTAAAATCCTATCTATTGCGGTCATCGTTTCGATGGCGTCTGGACCGCCCGTAAGCGCGCCGGTCTCGCCTTTCATCACGCGCATGACATGATCTAATTGAAACGCATAGGTGGAGTGTTTCCAATTTTCCGGTGAGTTCAAAAGCGTTGTCACCTCTCGCGTGCCGCCGACCTCAACATACATATCAAAGCCAATATGCGGGTCCCATCTATAAGGGTGCACAAAGCCCGAAAGTTTGGCCACGCCTTTGCTGCCCACGACATGGATCGAATTTTCATAAACAGCCTCCCGGCCCATATTACACGCCAGATGTGCGGGGATATTCCCAAAGATCATCGAAGCCCGAGTTGAAACCGCCACACCATTTTTCGCCCGCCCATGATCCGCCTCTAATATTTTCGGCTCATGCCCCGTAAGTGTCCGCATGGCGTGAAGCGGGTAGCAGCCGAGGTCCATCAAGGCGCCGCCGCCAAGCTCTGGGATATATCTCAGCTCGCCGTCGCGGTCGGGAATATGGACGTTAAACACCCCAGAGATATGTTCAATCTCGCCTATTTTTCCCGATTTAATGATCTGCTCGAATTTTAAAAAAGACGGGTGAAAACGGAAATGGAAACCTTCAATCAGAAGGGTTCCTGCCGCATCCGCGGCCTCCACCATACGCCGCGCTTCATCGGCGTTCATGGCGAAAGGCTTCTCGCAAAGCACAGCTTTCCCGTGTTCTGCGGCGCGCACCGCGAGATCGCAATGCCGGCTTGGGGGTAGCGCGTTATAAATGAGATCAATATCGCCGCGCGCAATCAACGCTTCATAGGATGTCTCAATCTCCGGAATGCCGTGCTCAGCTGCATAGCGGCGCGCGCGGGATTCGGACCGGCTTGCGACGGCGAGAACGGTGCAATCCTCTCGTGCCTGCGCCGGATGAACAATGGCTTTGGGCGCAATTTTTGACGCTCCGAGGAGTCCGATACGAATCATGACCTATCTCCTGTTTAGTTTGCCGCTTTTAATCTGGCACTTTTAATCTGCCGCTTGGCGAAATCGGTTTATCCCCCGGAAAATCATCGCAGGCGCGGCTTCTGAAGCGGGAGGCCGTTCCGGGATTGCTAAAGGTCAGCAGGCAGGATTGAAATTCGGTATCGCTAACGCGCCCTATGGATTGCAGATAGGTACATTGCCCAATTGTTCCGATGAAATAGCTGGCTTCGAAAACGCCAAATGGCGGGGAGGCGTCGTCCTCTGTGTCGAGAATGTGCATCCAGAACTGATCTGCGCGGTCAGAGAGCGTGTGGCTGATTTCGTGGGTCATTGTGTTGAGCGCGCAAGATTTCTCGACGGCATCGCCGCGCATATATCGGGCGAAATGTAGTCGG
>CALDTL010000109.1 GCA_937923965.1 uncultured Caulobacterales bacterium | reverse complement strand
ATCGCTGAAGGCGGGAACACCGTTCTCGGTATTCGGGTGCGACGCGCCAATACCGTCGTCGAAATGCCGGCTGGCGGAAGTTTGGTTATCGCAGGCCTTATTCGTGAAGAGTCACGCTCTACGGTCGACGGCACCCCGGGTCTTAAAGACGTTCCAGGTTTAGGGGCGCTTTTCCGCGGCCGTGACAGCCTGACAACACAAACAGAAGTCGTCATTATGGTTACGCCTTACCTAGTGGACCCAACGCATCCCGACAAATTGCAATCACCTAGTGATGGCTTCGTACCCGCAAATGATGCGGAAAGCTTGCTTATGGGGCGATTGAACAAAGTTTATGCAGAAAATGGCCAGCCGAAAATCCAAAGGAACTCCTTGCCGGGTCCTTTTGGGCATGTGGTCGATTAAAGGGCTAAGAATATGAAAAAATTTACTCTCATAGCCTGCGCGTTAACGGCACTGACAGGTTTGTCCGCTTGCGCCGCGCCGTCTCAGACTTTTAAGCCTTTGCAGCTACGAAATGCTGTCCAAGTTGCCGAATCGGTCGAACGTTTGGAGCTATACACCCGTCCTGATGGTCTAGAGCTGTCAGCCCGCGATAAGCTGGCTGTCGCACAATTCCTAGATGGATATGCGCGCTCTGGTGACGGACCGCTTTATGTCAACCGTCCCGCTAATGCGTTATCCGGTTTGGGTACCCAGCAAGCTGAAGCGGTAATCCGTGGGTTAATGACTCAAGGCGGGCTAAACTCTCATGCTGTGCAAACAGGTCAATATGCGAGCCGCCCCGGCGCGCCTGCGCCTGTTGTGGTTTCCTACCGAACGCTGCGCGCTATTCCGCAAGATTGTCGCCAAATGGGGAGTCTGTCGGATACATATTCCAACCAGACACATCAAAATTTTGGGTGCTTCCAATCTGCAAATCTCGCCGCGATGGTGACCGATCCCCGTCAGTTGCTAGAGCCTTATGCCAGCGGGCAACCAAATGCTCAGCGCCGTCAGGTTATCTATGATAAATATATCCAAGGTGAAACTACGGCGGCTCAAATCAACCCTGAGCAAAGGGTTGGAGTAGATAACTAAACCCTATTCGTAACAGACCTGAACCGCAGACCCGAACAAAGACGACGCTATGACACAAATGACACAGCCGTACCCACAAAAGCTACCTGCAGAGGGACAATCGCCCTCGCAGCCAGCGCCGGTGCCGGCGCAAATGCAGCGGCCCCAAGCGCCCGTTCCAATGCCCCAGGCGCCAGTTCCTATGCCGGGTCCTTTTCCGGCTCAGATGGCTCCTAGCCCTGCTGGGCAGCCTATGCCGCAACGGGTAGTTCCGCCGCAGCCTATGCACGCTACACCAATGCCGAATCAGCCAATGGCACCGCAACCGCAATATCCGGGACAGATTCCGCACGGCCATGCGCCGGGTTACTCAAATGGCGCACCGGCCGTTGCGATGCAGGCACCTCGATATGCGCCTTTAAATGAGCCTGAGCGCGACGAGGGCGAAAAGCCGCTTCCGTCCATTTCCGTCCATGCTTTTTGTGACCGTCAAGAGACGGCTCATTGCATCAATGAGACCACGCGCGATTGGCGTATGCGCCGCACCAATGTGAAGATCTATATGGGCGGCCTTCCAGCAGCGATCGACTTTTACCATAAAGAAAACACGCCGTCGCTGATTGTGATTGAGAGCGGAATGCGCGGGGAAGAATTGTTCAATCAACTCGAACAGCTTGCAAGCGTTTGTGATGAAGGCACAAAAGTTGTGATGATTGGCGCGGCAAATGATATCCGCCTCTATCGTCAACTCATGGACAAAGGTGTGTCCGACTACTTAGTGCCGCCGCTCCACCCCTTACATGTCATTCGGGCTTTGGGAGATTTATATACCGATCCTGACCAGCCATTCATTGGCCGCGTCGCTGCCTTTTTTGGTGCAAAGGGCGGCGTTGGCTCCTCTGCAATGGCGCATAATACCGCTTGGGTGCTTTCCGAAAAACTAGGTCAGGAAACCGCGCTTGTTGATCTCGACACGAGTTGGGGCACCACGGGGCTTGATTTTTCATATGATAACATCTCCGGTCTCGAAGAAGCTTTAGGCGAGCCAGACCGGCTTGATGAAACTTTGTTGGACCGGATTATGATCCGCCACACACCTAAGCTCTCTATTCTACCAACGTCAGGGTCTTTGAATACAAAACCCGTGATGGATACCGAGAGTTATGAGGCTGTCGTCAATGCGGTGCGGGCCGTTTCGCCGCTCGCAATTTTGGATATGCCGCATTACTGGTCCGATTGGACAACGAATGTTCTGACGTCGGTTGATGATGTTGTCGTCACGGCAACGCCCGATCTTGCAGGCATGCGCAACACGAAAAACCTACTAGATTTTCTGAAAACGCAAAGACCAAATGATTCCGAACCTATCTTGGTCCTGAATTGCGTTGGTATGTCTCCGAAGACCGAAATTACGGTTAAAGATTTTGGTGCTATGGTTGGACAAGACCCGAACATCGTCATTGGATGGGACCCAGACAGCCATTTTGAAGCGACGAATGAAGGCAAAATGTTGTCCGACGTCAAGTCAGCCGCCTCCACCGTTCAAGGTCTTGAATATCTCGCTAATCGTCTTCGTACGGGGTCCTTTGATGTCCGCGTCAAAGCCGACATGGCTCCGACGAAGAAAGGTCTCTTATCCATTGGCGGTGGAAAATCCGATAAGTCAGGCGATACGAATAAATCCATGTTATCTTTCTTAAAGAAGGATAAGGTCTAGATGTTCGGTAAACGTTCAGAGGCGACGGCTTTCAGCCCGGCGCCCGCGCCGTCATCTCCGAGCAAGGAGGCGACTAAGCCTGCCGTTGAAGCGCCTAAAAACTCGACGGAGGCTCCGCGTAGCCGTGCGAATGAACCTGGCGAAGAGTATTACGAAACAAAAGCAACGATTTTCAATGCGTTGTTTGAAACGATCGATGTCTCCGCTCTAGCCGGTATGAACGCCGAAAAGGCACGCGAAGAAATTCGGACGATTGTTGACGAAATTATTGCTATTCGAAATGTGCGTCTTTCCGTCAATGAGCAAAACCAACTTATCACGGAAATCTGCGATGATATTCTAGGTTATGGCCCGCTTGAGCCCTTACTCTCTCGCGATGATATTGCCGATATTATGGTCAATGGCGCGAAACATGTTTTCATCGAAACCAATGGTAAGATGATCAAAACGAATATTCGGTTCCGCGACAATACCCAGCTCATGAATATTTGTCAGCGTATCGTGAGCCAAGTCGGTCGACGTGTTGATGAAGCTAGCCCTATTTGTGACGCGCGCCTGTTGGACGGCTCTCGTGTTAACGTTATTGCGCCGCCGCTTTCTATCGATGGTCCGGCTCTGACAATTCGGAAATTTAAGAAAGACAAACTGCGTCTTGAAGACCTTGTTAATTTTGGGTCGATTTCTCCCGCAGGCGCAAGAGTGCTTCAAATCATTGGCGCGTGCCAGTGTAACATCGTTATCTCTGGTGGTACCGGTTCAGGGAAGACAACATTGCTAAACGCACTGACGGGGTTCATTCATCCGGATGAGCGTATCATTACCTGTGAAGATGCTGCGGAATTACAACTTCAGCAGCCGCATGTTGTGCGTCTCGAAACGCGCCCACCAAACCTTGAGGGCAAGGGTAAGATTACAATGGCGGACCTCGTTAAAAACTGTCTTCGGATGCGTCCAGAACGTATTATCGTAGGTGAGGTTCGGGGACCCGAAGCATTTGATCTTCTGCAGGCTATGAACACAGGTCACGATGGTTCGATGGGAACGCTCCATGCAAACTCTCCTCGCGAAGCTTTGTCTCGTTTGGAGTCTATGATTACGATGGGCGGTTTCTCGCTACCCGCGAAAACAATTCGCGAAATGATTGTTGGCTCCGTCGATGTGATTGTGCAGGCCGCCCGCCTGCGAGATGGATCTCGTCGTATTACGAAAATTACAGAGGTTATCGGAATGGAGGGTGACGTCATCGTTACCCAGGATCTCATCGTTTATGAAATGGACGGGGAAGATGCGAATGGCGATATCATCGGAGAGCATAAATCAACAGGTATTGCACGTCCGGCCTTTTGGGACCGCGCGCGGTATTTCAATCTCGAAAAAGATCTGGCCGAAGCGCTAGACGCTGCGGGGTCCTAAGTGAATCCGCAAACTTTACTCGGACTCTGTGCTGCCGGACTCGTCGTTTGCGTTGGCCTATTACTTATGGGGGATAAGACTCCCAATGAGAGTAAACGTATTCGCGAATTTGCGGGAAAAAAGTCTCTGGGCTCAAACCTTCGAGAAAAGTTAAAAGTCGAAGATGTCGGGTCGCGGCGAAAACAGATCGAAGAGACGCTGGACAAAATCGAAGAGCGTCAAAAATCAAAGAAGAAAAAAGCCAAAACGATTGAGTCTCGCATGTTGCAGGCCGACTGGTCGATGAAACCTTCAACATTCATGATGATTTCGGTTATTTTGGCGGCTGTGGCGGGTATTCTTCCCTTTATTATGGGATTGAACCCACTTGTCTGCGCGGCCTTAGCCTTTGTGATGGGTTTCGGTTTGCCGCGATTTATCCTGAATACAGCAATTGACAAGCGGCAGAAAAAATTCACGGCGCATTTTGCCGACGCGATGGACATTATTGTACGGGGTGTACGGACCGGTTTGCCTCTGGGAGACTGTCTGAAAATCATCGCCCATGAAAGTCCTGATCCTCTGGGAGCGGAATTTCGCCGCGTGGTTGAAGGCGAGAGCTTAGGCATCCCAATCGAGATATGTCTCGAACAAATGTATGAGCGCATGCCCATCTCCGAGGTCAATTTTTTCTCGACCGTTCTAAATATTCAAAAAACGACAGGCGGTAATCTCGGTGAAGCCTTGTCGAATCTGTCCAAGGTTTTGCGCGGCCGGAAAATGCTACGCGAAAAAATCAAAGCGCTGGCTATGGAAGCCAAGGCGTCAGCAATAATTATTGGGTCATTGCCGATTGTCGTGATGATTCTCGTTACGATCGCGAGTCCGGACTATATGCATGAATTATATACGACACCGACGGGCCATCGGAACTTGATGATTGGCGCGGCCATGATGGTCATGGGTACGCTCATGATGCGTAAAATGATGAACTTCAAATTCTAGGCCGATAGGAAATGGTATCATGAGTCCAGAATCTGTAGCCCTGTTTCAAAACGCTGGGTCCGCCCTGATCACAGTGCTTTTCATGGCCTCTGTTTGGATCGTCATTGGTCCAATGCTGGAAGGGGATAAGAAAAAGAAACGTATGGAGTCCGTCGCCTCTGCGCGAGAGTCGATGCGTAAGTCTCGTATGGAAAACTTAAACGCAGCGGCCGCTTTGCGCGCAGACGGCCGCGGCACCGCGAAATACATCGTGGACCGCTTCAGTTTGGAAAGGCTCCTTGAGGCATCAAACCTCAAAGATAAGATGGCTCAGGCGGGTTTGCGCGGTCAAAAGCCGGTCTATATTTTCTATATGGCCCGTCTCATTCTTCCAATTTCCTTAGGGGCGTTTGGACTCATCGCCTTTATTCTTTTGAATATGCCGGGCTGGGAAATGATGCAGCGCGTCGCGGCGACCATGGGGCTTATCGTTTTCGGATATTACCTACCGGCTCTATACGTTAGGAATGTCTCAAATAAGCGCTTGGCCTCCATTATGCCTGTCTTCCCCGATGCGTTGGACTTGCTATTGATCTGTGTTGAATCTGGTATGTCAGTCGAGTTGGCCTTTGCGAAAGTGGCGGAAGAGATGGGGGATTCCTCCGTCGAGCTTGCCGAAGAGTTTTCCCTGACAACCGCAGAGCTCTCCTATCTCACATCGCGACGTATGGCTTACGAAAATCTGGCTCGCCGTAATAATCATCCCGGAATCCGCGCTGTTGCGACGGCTCTGGTTCAAGCTGAGCGCTACGGTACCCCGCTTGGGGATACACTTCGAACAATGGCAGATGAAAATCGTCAACTTCGGATGATGGCCGCTGAAAAGAAAGCGGCTGCGCTGCCGGCTCAGTTGACGGTTCCCATGATTTTATTCTTCCTGCCTGTCTTGTTTATCGTAATCCTCACACCTGCAGGGATGCGGATGGGCGAGGCGTTCTAGCGATTGAACGGACGGGAAATGTAAACTCCGCGGATCTGCTCCGGATTAGAGACGTATAATTCCATACAAAAAAGGCCGCTTACCCGATATTGGGTAGGCGGCTTTTTTTTGAGATTTTGAGGTGAAGTCAGGTTCTGACGTGCGCCTTACCGGCGGCGTCGATTAGCGCTGCGTCTTTCGGGCGCAGCGTTTGGCTGACCGCCCGCGACATTTGTGGCCGGTTGAGGATAGCCTTGAGGCGCTGCTGGGCTTCGCACGGTGAACGGTTGACCCGGTTGTTGCGCCACGCCTCCGCTGCGTTTCATCGCCATTGCGCGCGCCGCTTCTGATGCACTCGCAAAGGATTGACCCTCAGATGGACCTGTTTGAAGTCGCGCGCGAGGCATTGCGTTTGGCGGCGTTGCGCTAGCAGGCTCAGAGCGGGCATATTGCGCAGCTGAAACTTTACGCGGCGCTTGGTTATACGCTGGCCGCATTTGCGTGATTTTAGATGCCGAGCGGCTTTGAGCTGCAAGTTTATCTGCTTCATCAGTTTTACCTTGAAGCTGGAGCACAAGTACAAGGTTCTGCCTAACACTCGCTGAGGCATTTGGCATGGCCGCAGCTCTGCGGAGCCAACCTTCTGCTGTGGTCACGTCACCTGATAAGGCATGGCTCAAACCGATATTCGCCATTACATTTGGATCATTTGGCGTGATCCGCAGGGCGCGATCATAATGCTGCCTCGCTTCAGCATATCTCTCTTGCTGATCCAATGCGGCGCCTTTGAGCGACCAGAGCCGTCCATAGCTCGGAGTTATAGCAAGCCCTTTGCTTAACACGGTCGCCGCTTCTTGCGGCCGTTCGCTCGCTATCAGTGCCGCCGCATATTCCGCCATGAGATAGGGATCGCGCGGATATAACGCGCGAGTTGTTTGCGTGATTTCAACAGCCCGTCCGGGATTTCCTAATTTTCGAACCGCGGAGGCTAATTTGATGGCCGACTCTAAATCACCGGGATTGAGGTGATATTCATTTGACCAAAACGCCGCTTGCGCAAACAGCTCTTGGGTTTCTATGGCGTCGCGCATTTGCCGCGTGGCTGGCATATATTTATCTGCGGCCAAATCTGCCTTGATCTGGGTTTCTTGCGCGTTCATGGGCGGAGCAAGCTTACACCCGGAGAGGAGTAAGCTGGTGCCGATTAACATCGCAGAGACGAGATGAGGTCGATGGGACATATTTTTGGCCTTTAAAAAGGGTATGTCCGCATGGCCGGCACGAAATTGCGCGGCTTGACGGATTTCGTTAACAAATTTGAACGATTAGGGTTAACGTTACGTTTACAAACGCCTAGGGAAACCCGTCTCAAACCTTAATTTTTCGCAGGAAAACATATGTCTGATCATGCGTCTCGACCCTTCATCCGCCATCAAGATTTACCGAGCGATGTTGTGCCGGTCAGTGTCGATGTCTTGACGGCCGCTGAGTGGGGCCGCTTTTCAAAAAACCTAACAGAAGCCCAGCAAGTTTTTGCGGCTGAACGCAGTTTTGAGGCAGAGGCTGGCCAGCGCATCAGGCTTCCCGAAACAGATGGCCGAGTGAAACGTGTCCTGCTGGGTTTAGGGGACAATGATGCCGTGGCTGAGATGCATTTGGGGAGTTTGGGCGCAAGCTTGCCGTCCGGATATTACAAATTCGGCGCTTTCCCTGTTACGATGGACGCCCGATTGGCTGCTATCGCTTGGGGGATGGGGGCCTATCGTTTCGATAGATATTTGACGGAAAAGAAAGCCCCTCCGGTTTTAGTGCTGGATGATGAATCGATTGAACAAGAAGTTGTAGCGAGCGTTGCCGCGACAACACTTTGCCGAGACCTGATTAACACGCCCGCTGGGGATATGGGTCCCGCCGCGCTAGAACAAGCGGCGCGTGACCTTGCCGCCGAGTTTGACGCCGAGGTTTCGTCAATTGTGGGTGAGGACCTGCTTGAGCAAAATTACCCCATGATACATGCGGTGGGGCGCGCCGCACATGAGGCTCCGCGTCTTGTCGAGATTGAATGGGGCGACCCGTCCCATCCGCGCCTCGCCATTATCGGCAAAGGTATCACGTTTGATACGGGCGGTGTAAACATGAAATCCGCAAGCGGAGCCCGCTTGATGAAAAAAGATATGGGCGGAGCGGCTCACGCTCTCGCGCTGTCCCACATGATTATGGCCACAAACCTGCCTATTCGCCTACATTGTTTGTTGGCAATTGCGGAAAATGCTGTCTCGGCCAATGCCTATCGTCCCGGGGATGTTTTACCCTCTCGTCTGGGCTTAACGGTTGAGATAGATAATACAGACGCGGAAGGGCGACTGGTTTTAGGGGACGCTTTGACAAAAGCCGCAGAACAAGAGCCGGCTTTTATGATAGATTTTGCGACCTTGACCGGCGCGGCGCGGGTTGCTTTGGGACCGCATTTGCCGCCCATGTTTTGTAATCGCGCGGCCCCCATAGACGCTGTTGCGCGTCACGGCATCGCTCAACTCGATCCTGTCTGGCATATGCCGCTGTGGCAGCCCTATAATGCCATGCTCAGCTCGCCGATTGCGTCGCTTAAAAATGCGGGCGGCTCATTCGCAGGTTCTGTTACGGCGGCCTTATTCTTGGAGCGTTTTGTAAAGGATACGCCGTGGATGCATTTTGATACCTATGGTTGGAATCCGGCGTCTCGGCCCGCGCACCCCAAAGGCGCAGATATGTATGGCGTCCGGGCCGTTTATGCGTGGCTAAAGGCCGGCGGTCTGAACGCGCGTTTGGCGGAGACGTAACGAACGCGGCCGCCGCTACGGTCAAAAACCAAAATGATTCGCAGCGGCTCATACTTTTTATGAAATGAGGGCTGTTTTGTGGTTTGTGCGGGTGTCGGCCAACCTATGTGCCTGCAAGTAACGATCATCGATAGAAAACAACCGCAAGGCTCAAAAGAATTTTCGTGAAAATTCTGTGAGTTTTGAATCACTTGTGTTCATTGATGGGCAAAGCTGCCGAGCTCTCCCTTGACCCGAGAATCGAGAGTATGCGAATCCATGATTCGTCAGCCACCTGATCTCGTTTTTGCCAGGAGTTTCGCGTTTATGTCCGCATCAAAACCTGTTTTTACGCCTCGCATTGTGACATCTACGCAGATTGCTGAAGTTCGCTCTCCGCAACTTCGACAGACCGAGTCAGACCGAGTGTCCCGTAAAGATAGTCTTTGGTTTTGGCACCGCGTCACATTAGCCTCTGTCCGCTCCGATACAGCGGATCTATCGGCTCGGCAGCTTGCGATGCTCATGACGATCTATTTGGAAGATGGGCTACATACCGTGCGTTCATTGGCGAAACATTTGGGAATTACCAAAGCGGCGATCAGCCGCGCAACGGATAGCTTGTGCAAGCTGGGATATATCGAACGCAAACCTGATCATCGTGATAAAAGATCGGTCATTTTAGTGCGAACCTCAGCGGGCATTCACTTCTTATCTCAATTTGCAGATATTATTCAGGCAGAGCGCCCCTGACGCGCTCTCAAACATTGGATAGCCGGATAGATTTACCCGCTGGCGCGCAGACCGATACTCGCTATATTTCCGCCCCATCGACCGATTTGAGAGTCTCTAACGGTTCCGATCTGCATATGGGGACGCAGGCCTTATTTGGACAACGCTTCGATTTAATTTCGTCTGAGAACGGCCTTGCATTTGGCGTCCTTTATTCCATCCTTCCGGGACACGACCGGATCGATTATATTGGTTTGGTTCCCGCCATATCTGTATCAGATGGCCCACTCGCGCCGACACATTGCGTGAAGGCGTTGGCGGCCGCGGTTTTCGCGCGCGCTGACATAAAATCAAAGTTACAGGGAAGCCTGCCGCGAAATGCTGCCGTGGAGGGTGTCGTCGAAGGAGAGTTTCTCTATCTCGAAAGACGCGGCTATATTCATTTGAAGCATCTTCGCGCCATCACAGAGGCCTCGCCGCGCGATTTTACGGATATTGCCATCGATATGTTAGGCTTGCCCTACATCTGGGGCGGGACGGGTCATGTGGGGGTGGATTGCTCGGGCCTTGTTCAAAGTGCATTGGCCGCGACAGGCATGGATGCGCCGCGCGATACGGATCAGCAAGAGGCGGGATTGGGCCGAAGTGTTTCCTATACCGAACGGCAAGCCGGTGATTTGCTATTTTGGCCTGGTCACGTTGGTATTGTAATGACGGGCGATAGGCTGCTGCACGCCAATGCGTTCCATATGTGCGTCGAAATTGAACCGATTGACGAGGCGGTCACCCGGATCGGGGCCGTTAGATCCGTCAAACGACTTTCATAAGGTCACAAAAAAGCCCGCCTTAGGCGGGCCGTTTGTCTTCTAAAATGAGAGTCTACTCCGTTGGATCTTCAGCCGGCTCTTCGATTACCATTTCAGTCTCAATGACGGGCTCTACGACTGCCGGCGTCGGGCGCGGAGAGGGGTCGGAGTCGGCAACGCGCATATATTCGATGACAGCGGCGCGGTCCTCAGGTTTCTTTAAACCAACAAAATTCATTTTCGTGCCCGGCGCATATGCACTTGGCTTCGTTAGAAACAAATCAAGCGACTCATAGGTCCACTGACCGCCCGTTCCGGAAAGGGCTGCCGAGAAAGCATACCCTTCATGGGCCGCCTTATCATTGCCGACCACGCCGTAAAGGCCTGGGCCTGTGCCGTTGGGGCCGCCGGCTTCGACATTATGGCAAGACTGGCATTTCTTGAAAACTCTCGCGCCTTTGGCGGCGTCCATTGCGGCAACCCACTCTGCCTGCGGGAAGGGAAGTTCAGCTTCTTCTTCTGTGTTGCCAGTATCTATCGGCCCGACTTTATAGGCGATTTCTTCGCCGCCTGTATGCATCACCACACCGGGAAGCTTCATGAGGATCATCATCCCCAAGCCCGTGGCGAGAACGGCGCCTGCAATTTTGTTAAAACCTAAATCGTCCATGACGAAATCCTGTCTTCTGTCGTCTCGGGCATGGCACTCTCCATGTCCAAACTCTTCGGCACTTGTCATATAAATATGTGAGGTTAATGCAAATAGAAAACACCTTGCGGCGAAGCGTCGCGAGCGCTTTATACACGGCTAAATGTCGCGATTGCGCGGTTTCTATGGTTGGATTGCAAAAATGACGCAAAAAATCGTCTATCAGGGTGAACCGGGCGCTTATTCTCATCTGGCCTGTTCAAAATATTTTCCAGATCATGAGCCTGTCGCCTGTTCCAGTTTTGCCAAGGCGTTTGCGCAGGTGCGCTCCGGCGACGCGGCATGTGCCATGATTCCCGTTGAAAACACCGTGGCGGGCCGTGTCTCTGATATTTATCATCTGTTGCCCGAGGGCGGGTTGCATATTATCGGCGAGCGATACCTCCCTATTCATCATCAGCTCTTGGGCGTTCCGGGGTCAGAACTCTCTGAGATTAAGACGGCGCGGTCGCATCATATGGCCCTTGGGCAGGTGCGGAAATTTCTCTCTCAACACGATATTGACGCGGTCGCAGATGTTGATACGGCAGGCGCTGCCCGTAAAGTCGTGGCGGGCGGAGATAAAACCATTGCTGCGGTTGCGTCTAAGCTCGCGTCCAAGACGTACGGCCTCGACATTCTGGCCAAGGATATTGAGGACGCGGCGCATAACACAACGCGCTTTATTGTTTTGGCGGATCGTCCAAATCTTCCCAAGCCAGATGTGCCGAGCGTGAGTTCTTTCGTGTTTAAAGTCCGCTCCGTGCCTTCCGCCCTTTACAAGGCATTGGGCGGTTTTGCCTCCAACGGATTAAACCTGACCAAGCTGGAAAGTTATATGGTGGGCGGTTCTTTTACAGCGGCCCAATTTTACGCCGATGTCGAGGGCCACATTGAGAGCGCAGCGATGAAAAATGCGCTGGATGAGCTGAGTTTCTTTTCAGAAAACATCACCCATCTGGGAACCTATCCGATGGATGATAGTCGTCTGTCCCAGCTGTAATTTGTGAAACGGCCTTTAGCTTCCTATGTATGGCCCATGATAATGCGCATTCTGCCTAGATTTTCGGCGGCCATTTTGGGGCTCGGACTTGTTCTGACCCCTCTTTCTGCCGCCGCGAAACCCGACGCCGTACATACGAGCTGGCGCGACAATGTCGCCGCTGAAGGCTATGATGTCGTCACATTTTTTTCGGGGAAACCGCAACTCGGCAAACGTGAATTTTCGACATTTTATGAAGGGGCGGATTGGTTTTTTTTTAGTCAGGCAAATAAGGATCTATTCCTGACCAATCCAGATTTATTTGCGCCCCAATTTGGTGGTTATTGTGCGTGGGCGGTCTCGAAGGGCAAGTTAGCGCCCGGAAATGCAGAATATTGGTTTGTCGAGGATGGCCGACTTTATTTCAATTATAACGCCCGTATCAAACGCCGATGGGAGAAAAAACGCGCGAATTATATCCAAAGCGCGGATAAACGTTGGCCCGGCCTTATCGGCGATTAAGCGGTTTCAGACAGCCAATGCCGGACCAGCTGATGGGCAATGGTCTGGCGGGGCAATCTGAGGAAGGCATCGCCGCGTTTCTCAAAGACAGCAAGGATTTCCTCGCGCGAGAACCACCGCGCCTCTTCCAGCTCTTTTGGGTCAATTTTGATCTCTGTCGTGACGGCGTCGAGGGCCACGCCAATCATGAGCTGCGCTGGGAATGGCCACGGCTGTGAGAAGAGATAGCGCGGGTTTTTTGTCTTAACGCCGGCTTCTTCCATGACTTCGCGGACGGCTGCATCGCCGACACTTTCGCCGGGCGCAATAAACCCTGCGAGGCAAGACATTGCGCCGTCGGGCCAGCCGGGACCGCGTCCCAAGAGCAGACGATCTCCATCAGACACTAGCATAATGGCAACGGGATTGACGCGCGGAAAGCTCTCTGCGCCGCAGCCCGTACATTGTTGTTTTACGCCCCCGTCGCGGCTAACAGTTTGCTGGCCGCATGCGATGCAGAATTTATCTGTGAAGTGCCACGCAAAGAGGGATTTCGCGCGGCCCGCAATCGCTAGATCTGTTGGCTTCAGGTTCCCGCCAATGCCCCGCAAGGAGACAAAATTTTCTTCTGGCAAAAACTCTTCTGGCTTGACTACGCTAAAGGCAAATAACGGACGTTTGCCTTCCATCCCTAAGAAGATAGGCCCCGGCGACATGATATCATGCCCGATAAGATCCGACGGATGAATGCGGTGTGGCCGCCCGCCGTCGCCGATCCCAATCCGGCCCTTAAAGAGCAATATTGCCCGCGCGGAGGTTTTCCCTAGGAGGGCCTGTAGGTGTTCTGGGCCGCGGTCATTTTCCGCATAATCAAGCGGATCTCCGGAAAAAGGAATGGGGCTGTCAACGGATATATCGGTCATGACGTCGACATGGAACGCGGCGCATATGAAATCAAACCGAAAATTCAATTCTCATTTTTCTGCGAGTTAGGCTTGTGCGTTCACGCTTTGGGGACTACACCGCGCGCCGGAAGGTCGGCCTGGACGTTATCCTCGCCAACCCGGTCAGGGCGGGAACGCAGCAGCCGTAACGAGTTTTTTAGCGGGTCAGGACCCGGCCTTCCACTCCGCGTCGATGTTGCAAAATTACCACGTCCTAAGTTCGTTCTCATTCCTACTCTAAATTGTTGTTGTTTTGTTTACCATTATTTCTCACTGCGACTATATTTCAAACATAGGGAAATAAAATGAAATTTTTAAAGGTAACTCTTGCAGCTACAGTGATGACAGCATTTGCAATCTCTGCTCAGGCTCAGGACTCGGGAGCATACGTAAATCTTGGCATTCAAGCGATAACTTTCGAATCGGCAATTGACGATGATAATTCAACCAACGTCAACCTTATGGGTCGTCTGGGTTATAATGTGAGTGAGAATTTTGGCGTTGAAGCTGAAGGTTCTTTCAACCTTGCTCCTCAAGAATTTGAGATTAATGGCGTTGATGTAGAAGAAAAAGTATCAAGTCAGATTGGTGGGTATTTGGTAGGTCGTTTCCCGCTCGGGGATAAATTCGATATTTTCGCACGAGGCGGCTATTATTCCGCAAAAGTCAAAGCGACGGCTGAAGGCAATGGTTTTGATGAGTCTGAAAGCGCGACTGCTGATGGTTTTGCCGTTGGCTTTGGCGGCCAATATAATTTCGACGATAAGAACGGCGTGCGTTTAGGGTACACATATTTCGATGAGGATGATGCGAATGCTAATTCTTTCGACATCGTTTATGTTCGTAGGTTCTAAGCCGTAAGTTAGATAGTAAATGAAGCCCTAGTTCCGGCTCGGAATTAGGGTTTTTTTATGACCTGATATACGCCTAAGTTTATCTTAGCCAATCAACACGCATTTTTAGCGGCTCTTCTGGCCGTGTCGTTACTCGCATGAGCGGTCGAGGGTGAGCCTCGCCGTCGACCCAATGTGCCCAAATTTCCATAGCGGCCTTTCGCTAAACTGTGCGCAACCCTTTGGCGGCGCTTCCCATCTTTGCTTTGGTCCCCTATATCTCTTGAATGAGCGAAACGACGTCCATGTTTGGTGAGCAAGAATCTTATCAGGTTCTAGCCCGCAAATACCGACCCTCCACCTTTGAGGATATGATCGGTCAGGACGCGATGGTCACCACCCTAAAAAATGCTTTTGAGGCCAACCGCGTTGCCCATGCTTTTATGCTGACGGGGGTTCGCGGGATTGGGAAAACAACGACCGCGCGCTTGCTCGCCCGTGCGTTGAATTACAAATCTGATGCCGTTGATGGCCCGAGTGTGGATCTGTCCACTTTGGGTGAGCACTGCGAATTAATTATGGCCAGCAATCACATGGATGTGCTGGAGATGGACGCCGCCTCGCGGACAGGCGTAGAGAACATGCGAGAGCTGCTGGACGGTGTCCGCTATTCTCCCGCAACGGCCAGATATAAAGTCTACATTATCGACGAAGTTCATATGTTGTCGCCGGGCGCCTTTAACGCTTTGCTCAAAACGCTGGAAGAGCCGCCGGATCACGCTAAGTTTATTTTTGCGACGACTGAAATTCGTAAGGTTCCGATCACGGTTTTGTCTCGGTGTCAGCGTTTTGATCTGCGGCGTGTCGACGCCGCCACCTTGTCCAAACATTTGCGCGGCATATGTGAAAAAGAAGGCGTGCGGATTTCCGACGAAGGTCTGGCGATGTTGTCACGCGCCGCGGAAGGCTCTGTGCGCGACGGTTTATCTTTGCTTGATCAGGCGATTGTTCAAGCGGGCCTAGACGGAGAAGAAGTCACGGGCGAGCAAGTCCGAACCATGCTCGGGCTTGCAGACCGTCTTCGTATTCTCGACTTGTTCGCTATGGCCGCGAGCGGGGACACGAAAGGCGCGCTTCTCGAAATGCGCGCGCAATATGATGACGGGGCGGAGCCGTCCGTTGTGATGCGGGATCTGCTGGATGTGTGCCACGAGGTCAGCCGCGCGAAGACGCTGGGCGATCTGGCGGAATTTGAAATGGCGCCGGATCAAGCCGCCCGCCTTCGTGACTTATCGGAGACCCAATCGGTTGGGCAATTAACGCGGTTTTGGCAAGTCCTCAGCGCTGCCTATAATGATGTACGGCAAGCGCCTGCGCCGCTGGCGGCCGCCGAAATGGCCTTGCTGAAACTGAGCCTTGCGGGACAAATGCCGCCGCCGGAACTTGCCGCCGCGATCATAACGCAGGCGCGTAAGGACCAAGATGAC
>CALDTL010000108.1 GCA_937923965.1 uncultured Caulobacterales bacterium | reverse complement strand
ACGTACGGAAAATTTAGACACCGCCATAGCCGCCGCCAATGACACACGCTTCGGCCTCGCCTCGGGATTGATTTGCGATGACGCGGCGGCGTGGGATTATGCGCGGCCCAGATTACGCGCGGGCATCGTCAATTGGAATAAACCCACAACAGGCGCGGCCTCGACGCTCCCCTTTGGCGGCCCGGGCCTGTCAGGCAATCACCGCCCCGCCGCCTATTACGCGGCAGATTATTGCGCCTGGCCCCAAGCCGGGCAGGTCGCGGAGACGGCGGCCTCGCCCGCCATGCGAGGCTTCTAAATGACCCAGAAAAAGACAATTCTTATTACGGGCTCCACAGATGGCATCGGCTATGAGGCGGCAAAGACCCTCATAGAGGCGGGTCACACGGTCTTACTTCATGGCCGCAATCCTAAAAAACTCACCGCGAAAATAGAGACGCTCCAGCCGCTCTCTCCTGATGCAAAACTCTCGGGATATATCTGCGATCTATCGTCTATGGCTGAGGTGGAGCAGCTCGCAGCATCCGTCGCCGCTGACCACGACACGCTTGATGTGCTGCTCAATAATGCGGGGATTTTGAAGACATCACACCCCATCACCGCGCAAGGGCATGATGTTCGGTTTTTGGTCAATACATTTGCGCCTTACCGCCTCGCGAGACGTCTCTTGCCGATTATCCCGACATCAGGCCGGATAATTAATCTCTCCTCGGCGGCACAAAACCCGATTGATTTTGACGCGCTGGCGGGACGCAAACAGCTTTCTGAAATGGAAGCTTACGCGCAAAGCAAACTCGCTATCACAATCTGGTCGCGGGCTCTGGCAGATGAGATCGGCACAAACGGTCCGCTGGTTGTCTCCGTTAATCCCGCGTCTCTCATCGGGACGAAAATGGTCAAAGAGGGTTTTGGCATTGCCGGAAAAGATATCCGCGTCGGCGCAGATATTTTGGTGGAGGCCGCAATCGGCAAAAGCTTCGAAGGCCGCTCAGGCGAATATTTCGATAATGACGCAGGCGCCTTCGGCCGCCCCCATCCCCACGCAGAGGATGCGGCAATGATCGCGAAGGCCATGGCAGCGATTGAAGCGGTATTGCCGGAGTTGGATTAGTTTTTTAGGCAGTTACCGATCCGGACACCGATGACTGCGAGCGGCCGCCGCAACGGCGGTTGGTCTGATTATGAGCGGGTTTTAGGATTTAAAAGTTGAATATGGTATTTTTGAAGCCGTTCGAAATGCGCCTGCATGGATCTCGCGATTTGATCTGATTGTTTAACTACTAAGAAATGATCGACAATCCGGGCGTAATGCTGTGACTGTCGCGGGAGTCTTGCTTCTGGATTTAGTCTTTCTTTTAGGTCTTCATTGTCGATAACCTGAATTACTTGCGACGGTTTCGGAATTTTTATCATTCCTGGCTGAGACTTTGGTGTCGAACCATTCATAAGTTGAGATTGGTTGTCATAGTGATGAAACAAATCAGCTTCTAATCCCGAAATTTGCCCCTTAGTTTTGACTGGAAATGCCCAAACATAGGCGATCTCCCAAACATCAACTTGACGGTTCGCGATGATGTCAGACCGCGCTGATGTCAGGTGCCTCCGAACTCTAGACTTAATACCGTCCACAGATTGTCCAACATAAATTGGAATATTGTCTAGATCTGCCAATATATAACATCCGATTGAGTCGGTAAGTTGAGAAAGAGCCTTCTTTCGAAAAGCAAAGTGAGCCGTTGTCATCAGGCGACTTCGAACAGGTTGTCTATGGCTCTTCTCGAAATACTTTGTTCAGAAAGAAGATGCTCGAAAAGGCAGTTTTTTAAATGTTCCACAACTGGAACTGCTACACCATCACCAGTCAAATGAAGTGCTGCGTTTTGATTTTCTGGTAATTTAAATGTTTCCGGCAATCCCATCAATCTTGCCGTTTCGCGGCCAGTCAATAATCTGGACCGAATATCATGCCCATCGACGAAGAGAATACTTTGCCTTGATGAACCACCATTTGGTGTTCGGAGACATCCAGAAATCCCGTCGAAACGGACTTCTGCAAAAACACGTTTGTGCTGATTGACGCTACGAGTTCTCATAAATAAAGCGCCTACAGTTGCTCTTCCAGTGTTTTGGGCGGCTTCCACTTTCTTCAAATTGACGGCACTCATCTTAGAAAGTAGCGTCTGTGTTTTTTCTTTAGAGTTCCAGATAACATTTTTGGGCGACTCGAGAATATCGATTAGATTTTTCTCTCGACTGACAGGTTTATGAATATTGAACCACAACCAATTATCCTTGATGGATTCGCTTAGCTTCGCATGCGCGCGCGTCAATTGTGGTGGATGACAATATTCTAGGGGTTCCGTAGATACTAAGGCAGGATCAATTGATAGGTCCTGCCTTACTCCTATTATAAACACTCTTTTTCTTGACTGAGGAAGAAAGTCTTTCGCGTCTAATATCAATGCACCGACATGATATCCGTTTTTATCGAAAGTTTGAATAACCTCTCTAAAATCTTCGCCTTCATTTGAAGTGAGCATCCCACAGACATTTTCAATCGCGACAATTTTGGGCAGTCCTACGTTTCTAGAGCTGGTCAGTAATTTGTCCCAAAAAACCCTAAACATTCCTGACCGTTCTGAGTTCAAACCCTGTCCTTTTCCCGCTAGGGACAAGTCCTGGCAGGGAAATGATGCCCAAGATAAGTCGGCTGGCACGTTGAGGTGATTGGAGTGAATGTCTTTAATGTCCCCGACGAATAACTCACCGTTCGTTCCCCAGTTCTGTTGATAAATCATGGCCTTCTTGCCGTCGAAATCATTGGCAAATACACACGACCATTGGTCACCAAGGGCTTGGCGCACCATGCCTCCGCCCGCAAAAAACTCTTGGAAATTATATTTTTTAGAGACGCTCATATTTGCATGTTCTTAAAATGTTCTTTCGAAAGTGTAAAGAAGATCAATGATGTTTTTCTCTAAAACGGATTAACCGTATATCCCTCTTGCTGCAGGACGGCATGGGCGGTCATGGCTGATAGGGCCATCTCTACGCCCTGCGCGCCTTCAAATCAGACGGCTATATTTTATGTGCGAAATTGTCTTTGATGCGGCCCGTAATATAGTTGCCAAGGCCGATGCCAGATTCCGCGAGAGCCTTCATTTTATTTAGGTCAGCCGGCCCGGGCTTGTTCTCATCATAGACGTGAATAACGCCAGTGGTGAACTCTACCTGGAGATATGTATCGCCGATCTCGTAGGCTCGTACGTTGGAGTTAATCCCCAGATTTCTATAAGGTTTCA
>CALDTL010000107.1 GCA_937923965.1 uncultured Caulobacterales bacterium | reverse complement strand
ACCTGCACAGGTAGCTATACCGTAACGCAAGCAGATTTGGACGCCGGTTCGGTGACGAACATTGCATCGGCCGATGGCTCCCCAACAAGCGGTACCCTATCGCCGCCAACAGACACAGCCACCGTGAGTGGGTCGCAAACCCCAATGTTGACCCTTGCAAAGACGGCGCTAGGCAGCGATTTCGCAGCCGTGGGCGACACGCTGGGTTATGAGTTTCTTGTCACCAATACAGGCAATGTCGAAATAACATCACTCGTGGTGACCGATGACAAAATCGCCTCTGTCTCTTGCCCTGTGACAATCTTGGCACCAACTGAGAGCACAATTTGTACGGCGACATATACTGTGACTCAGGCTGATTTGGACGCGGGTTCCGTTACCAATATCGCGCAAGCCAATGGAACACCGTCTGGCGGCACATTGGCGCCGGCTGGCGATACAGCAACTGTGGCGGGCATCCAGAGCCCAGCTTTGGACACGGTAAAACGTGCGCTCGAGACGGATTTCGCAGTCGTTGGTGATGTCCTGACCTATGAATATGACGTCACCAATACGGGTAATGTGTCAATCACTGACCCGATTACAGTATCCGATGACAAAATCGCCTCTGTGACGTGTCCTGCGCTCCCTGCTGGCGGCTTAGCGCCAAATGCGGTTCTAACATGTGCGGGAAGCTACAGCGTGACCCAAGCCGATATTGATGCGGGCGAGGTGACGAATATTGCCTCTGCGACGGATGGCACGACCACATCGCCCACGGACGAGGTTACGGTTGGCGGCACGCAAGCTCCAGCGCTGACAATTGCAAAAGCCGCGCTCCAGGCTGATTTCTCGGCGGTCGGCGATGTGCTTACCTATGAATATACTGTCGAAAACACAGGGAATGTCATGATCTCTGATCTCGTTGTTTCCGATGATAAAATTGCCTCCGTTAGTTGCTTAGTTTCCACAGTTGGAAATAACGACGCCAATCTGGACCCGACCGAAATCGTTGTCTGCACGGGATCATACACTGTGACTCAAGCGGATCTGGATGCTGGCTCTGTGACGAATATTGCGTCTGCTACAGGGACGCCTGCTGGCGGAACCCTCACAGCGCCGGAGACATCTGAAACGGTTGACGCCGCTCAGGCTCCGGCTTTGAGCCTTGTGAAGGCCGCAGGCGAGACGAGTTTTGACGCCGTCGGTGATATTTTGACCTACACTTATACCGTCGAAAATACCGGTAATGTGCTCCTGTCTGGCCTCGTGGTTAGCGATGATAAAATTCCGGCTATCTCATGTGATGTTTCCGCCATTGGAAATAATGACGCCAATCTCGACCCAAGCGAGTCCGTTATTTGTACGGGTGAATACACAGTCACACAGGCCGATCTTGATGCGGGCAGTGTTACGAATATCGCGTCCGCCGATGCGACCCCTGCGGGCGGGACTCTAACTCCAGCGGAAGATACCGTGACGGTTGACGCGGATCAGCAGCCAGCGCTTGAGACTGTCAAAACTGCTACCGTCGTCAACTTTGAACTCCCCGGCGACATCACGACTTATGAGTATGTTGTCACGAATACTGGCAATGTGTCCATTACGGCGCCAATTACTGTGACGGATAACCTCATTAGCAACGTCGCTTGTCCAGCGCTTCCCGCTGGCGGATTAGCGCCTTTGGCCAGCCTAACCTGTACAGCTGATTATGTGGTTACGCAGGCAGATCTGGACAATGGTTCTGTGACGAACCTGGCTTCCGCGACTGATGGCACAACAACGTCTCTACAAACCTCTGAGACAATTCCAGCTGACCAAAGCCCCGCGCTTTCCATTGTGAAGACAGCTTTAACCACAGATTTCGCCGCCGCTGGGGATGTGGTCGAATACAAATTTGAGGTCACTAATGAGGGTAACCTCACCCTCACGGGCGGCATTGATGTCGTGGATGATAAAATCGGAACCATCACCTGCGTAACGGGGAATTTGACCCCCGGCACAAGCCAGATATGTACAGCCTCTTACACCATCACACAGGCCGACATGGACGCGGGCGAGGTAACAAACCAAGCCCATGCTGAAAATGGAGCGCTGGTCTCTGCCCCAGTAGATGTCACAGTTGACGGAACGCAAGTTGCGACACTTGGATTTGTAAAACGCGCGACAACGGCCGGCTTTGACGCGGCGGGCGACATAATCAATTATGAATTTGATGTCGAAAATACGGGTAATGTCACCCTGACGAATGTGGTCATCGCAGATGATCTGATTGCCTCTGTGAGCTGTCCGCACACAACGCTCGCGCCCGCTGCGACAATGGTCTGTTCGGCAAGCTACACGGTTACCCAAGCTGATGTCGATGCAGGCGAAGTTGTCAATAATGCCACGGCTGCGGCGACGCCGCCTCCGGGCCTGCCGGTTGTCGAGACGCCAAGTTCGGTCACGGTCGAGAGCGGTGCCTTGCCGTCTCTTAGCTTTACTAAACGCGCCACAACTGCGGATTTCAGCGCTGTCGGCGAAATTTTGAATTATGAATTTGATGTAGAGAACACAGGGACAATTACATTGTCTGGCATTGTGATCTCTGATGATTTGATTGCTTCTGTTAGCTGTCCGCAAGCCACGCTTGCGCCTGCGGCATCAATGATTTGCTCTGCCAGCTACGCGGTCACGCAGGCCGATTTGGATGCAGGTGAAGTCATTAATAATGCCTCTGCCGATGCGAACCTGCCCAATGGTGACCCGCTCCCCACAGCGGAAGATACTGTCGTCGTTGCGGCCGTGCCGTCGCCTGAGCTTGATATCACTAAAACGGCTGTGACCGTAGATTATAGCGCGGTCGGCGATGTCATTGATTTCGAAATCACTGTCACGAATTTAGGGAATGTCTCCGTGTCCGGCATTGTTGTTAATGATCCTCTGATCCCGAGCCTGTCTTGCTCAGCCTCCGCTTTGGCTCCAACGGACAGCTTCACGTGTACGGGAACCTACAGCGTTACCCAGGCTGATCTTGACGCGGGCCAGGTTGATAATACGGCCTCCGTTTCAGGTACACCAAGCGGCGGAACTTTGCCGCCCGCCTCAGCCTCAGAAACAGTCGCAGCTGACCAAATGCCAGCGCTTGATATTGTGAAAACAGCTACAACAGCCGCATTTGATAGCGTCGGCGATGTTGTGAATTATGACTATGTGGTGACCAACACAGGTAACGTCACGCTCACGGCACAAATCACTGTTGCAGATGATAAAATCTCATCTGTTTCGTGCCCGGCCCTCCCGAGCGGCGGATTGGCGCCAACAGCGTCGCTCACATGCAGCGCGACCTATGTTGTTACGCAGGCAGATATTGATGCCGGTGCCGTAACGAATATTGCGAGCGCAACAGATGGCACGGTAACCTCTGCGGATGTCTCTGAGACCGTGGACGCGACTCAAGCTCCGTCTCTTGCCATGACAAAGACAGCGACGCCGCAAGTCTATTCATCGCTGGGCGATATCATCACCTATAATTACCTCGTGACGAATACGGGTAATGTGACCCTGACGACGCCTGTGGCGATTTCCGATGACCAAATTTCATCTGTTTCATGTCCGGCCCTCCCGAGCGGCGGGTTAGCGCCAAATGCGACGCTGACTTGTACGGCCACGGATATGATTTCTCAGGCTGATATTGATACCGGGTCTTTGACGAATACGGCCACTGCGGAGTCCGGCGGAACTAGTTCTGCGCCTGCCACCGAAACCGTGACGGCGGATCAAAACCCTGCGCTGGCGATTGAGAAATCAGCCGACCGCGCGAGTATCGCCTCGCTCGGCGAAACCGTGACCTATACCTATCTCGTCACCAATACAGGGAATGTCACGATCACAGACGCTTTGACGGTGTCTGACGATAAAATCTCTGACGTGTCTTGTCCGGCGCTCCCTGGCGGAGGCTTGGCTGTCGGCGCGAGCCTGAGCTGTACGGGTCTCTATACGGTGACTCAGGCTGATATTGATGCAGGCGAGCTCACAAATATTGCCTCTGCGAGCGCTGGATCGACGACCTCTCCAACTGACACTGTGGTTCTGCCTGCGGCGCAAAATCCCGCACTCTCCATCGTGAAATCTGCGCTGGACACCAGCTTCGCTGCTCCTGGCGATCAGCTGTCCTATGAATATCTTGTTCGAAATACGGGTAATGTCACCCTGACGGGCGCGATTTCCGTGACCGATGATAAAATTTCTAACGTCTCTTGTCCGGCCATTCCGCTGAGCGGCATTGCGCCGAATGAAGAGATCACCTGTATCGCTGATTACCTCGTAACGCAGGCTGATATTGATGCCGGCTTTGTGACAAATGTCGCGACAGCCAGTAATGGCGGAACGACCTCGGCGCCTGACACGGTCACCGTGAATGGTGACCAAACGCCCGCACTCTCTATTGTGAAATCCGCTGATACTAGCACCTATAATGCCCCGGGGCAGACAATTAACTACACGTTCGACGTGACGAACGCTGGTAATGTGACCCTAACAGACCCAATTTCTGTGTCTGATTCCAGAATCCCAAATGTCACCTGTCCGGCTCTGCCTCCTGCAGGTCTTGTGCCAGGTGCATCTGTCACCTGTACGGGTTCCGACACCACAACACAGGCCGATATCGACGCGGGCGTTGTTGAAAACGTCGCCAGCGCAAGCTCAGGGGCTACGACGTCTGATCCCGTTACGCGCCGTATTTTTGCGACGCGCCTCTCAGAACTTGCCGTCCAAAAAACGGCTACAAATATCAATTTCACGCTCCCCGGAGATATCGTGGAATTTGAGTTTGTTGTTACCAATAACGGTAATGTTACGATCACAGACCCGATTACGATCAATGACAATCTGATCTCGACCGTGAATTGTCCGGCATTGCCGGCTAGGGGATTGGCGCCAATGACGTCTCTCACCTGTACGGGTGATTACGTCGTCACGCAGGACAATCTGGATGTTGGCGTTGTCGTGAACGTAGCAACTGCGACGGCGGGTACGATTATATCGGCCCCTGATAGCGAGACAATTCCGGCGGGCGTAGATCCAGCCGTTGAGCTTGTTAAATCCTCTGCGGACGGATCTTTCTCCGCCGTTGGCGACATCCTGACGTATACGTTCGCGATGACCAACACGGGTAATGTGACGCTAACTGGCGACACATCAGTTGTTGACAATAAGATTGGTGAGTTTGTTTGTTTCACGGGCAATTTTGTTCCGGGTGCAACAGAGACTTGCACGGAAACTTATGTGGTGACCCAAGCCGACCTCGACGCCGGATTTGTCACAAATGATGCCTATATCATGCATCCCCGCACCAGTAGTCCTCCGGTCTTCGTCACGATTCCAGCCGACGAAATGCCTGCGCTTGATCTTGTGAAAGCTGCCTTGAGCACAAATTATGCCGCTGTGGGTGATACGCTCGACTATTCTTATACCGTTACGAACACCGGCAATGTCACTGTCACTCTGCCAATCGAAGTTTCTGATGACCGCATTGCATCTGTTAGCTGCGCGCCTCTGCCAGCGGGCGGCCTCATTCCGGGCGCGAGTTTGGTTTGCACCGGAACAGATACAGTTACCCAGGCCGATATTGATGCGGGCTCCGTGACAAATACAGCTACGGCCAGCGACGGCATTACAACATCGCCGCCGCAAAGCGAAACCGTCGATGCGGTGCAGGCTCCAGCGCTGGGTCTCGTGAAGACAGCGCAGAGCAGCGACTTTACAGCCGTGGGCGACACGCTAAGCTATAATTATCTCGTCAGCAATACGGGTAATGTGACACTCACTGACCCAGTTACAATTTCTGACGACCGTATTGATCCTGTGACCTGTCCGGCACTCCCGGCGGGCGGCCTTCAGCCAGGTGCAACTTTGCTCTGCGCCGCCACCGATACGGTGACGCAAGCCGACATTGACGCAGGCCAAGTCACAAATACTGCGACGGCAAGTTCCGGCGGAACAACCTCGGGTCCAGACAGTGCGACTGTCATGGGCACACAAGCCCCTGCGCTCACATTGGTCAAAACGGCCCAGAGCCTGGAGTTTGCTGCCGCTGGGGATATTGTCACTTATGAATATGTCGTGACGAATGCCGGCAATGTGACGTTAACAGCGCCTATCACCGTTTCAGATGATAAAATTGCGACCGTCATTTGTCCGGCCAATCCAGGTCTGGCTCCGGCGCAGACTTTGACGTGTAGCGCAGACTACGCTGTCACTCAGGCCGATGTAGACGCGGGATTCGTAACGAACCTCGCGAGCGCTACGGACGGCACAGCGACATCACCAGAGGTTGCGGAAACAGTCACTGCGGTCCAAGCGCCTGCAATGACGCTCGTGAAAACAGCTCTGACAACGGACTATGCGGCAATCGGCGATACACTGGATTACGAATATGTCGTGACCAATTCAGGGAATACGACCATCTCCTCGGCGATTACGATTAATGATGATCAGATCGTAACCGTCACCTGTCCGGCATTGCCCGCAGGCGGATTGCTTCCGGGCGGGGCCCTCACCTGTACGGGGACAGATATTGTAACTCAGGCGGATCTCGACGCGGGACAAGTCACCAATACGGCGTCTGCCACAGATGGCACGACGACCTCTCCAGTTGAGACGGCCACTGTGAGCGGCAACCGCGTTGAAGGTCTCGACATCAACAAAGTCGCCCAGTCGAATGACTTCACGGCAGTCGGCGATATCTTATCCTATAATTACATCGTGCGAAACACGAGCAATGTCACGCTAACGGACCCAATTACGGTCTCAGATGACAAAATTACCGATGTTAACTGTCCAGCGAATACGGGCCTTGTTCCAGGCGCGACACTCACCTGTTCCGCGGATTACGTTGTAACGCAGGCTGATATTGATGCGGGCGAGGTGACAAATATTGCGGCAGCAACTGCTGGCGACATTACATCGCCGGCGGATACGGTCGTGATTACAGGCACGCAAGCGCCTGCGCTATCCATTTCTAAATCTGCAGAAGCCTCTGAAATCTCGACGGTTGGAGAAATCGTCACATATAATTATCTTGTCACCAATACGGGCAATGTCACTCTGACCTCGGCGATCACCGTCAATGACGACAAGATTGCCTCTGTGTCCTGCCCAGCCCTTCCGGCTGGCGGATTAGCGCCGGCTGCGAGCCTGACCTGCTCGGCAGATTATATCGTCACCCAAACCGATTTGGATGCGGGCGGCGTCACAAATATCGCGTCTGCAACAGACGGAACGATAAGCTCCGCGCCTGACACTGTCTCTATTCCTGCAAATGCCGTGCCAGCTCTGAGCCTTGTTAAAACGGCAACAGTTGTGAATTTCACGATGCCGGGCGATATTCTCAGCTATGATTATGTGGTGACCAATGAAGGTAATGTTTCGTTGACAGACCCGATCACGGTCTCCGATGATAAAATTGAGTCTGTGATTTGCCCGGCTCTTCCCGCTGGCGGTTTGGCACCAAGTGCAAGCCTGACCTGTTCCGCTGATTACGCGGTCACCCAAGCCGATGTGGATGCGGGTTTGGTTACGAATCTCGCGACCGCAAGGTCCGGCGATGTCACCTCTCCGCAAGTATCTGAGACGGTTGACGCGACGGTTGAACCAGAGCTCTTTGTCACAAAAACAACAGTCTCAACACGTCAACTCTTTGGCCCAATTTATGAAGTTGAATATGATTTGGGATTGGAAAACCGCGGCAATGTTACTCTGACAGACGTGCAGCTTTCGGATGATCTGTCGGCCGCATTTAACCCGGCCACATTATACGATACACCTGATGTCACCTCATCTGACCTGACGGTTAACGGAACTTATGACGGTATGAGCTTGATTGATTTGTTGTCAGGCACAGATAGTTTAATGGTTGGCCAAAGTGGATCTTTGACGCTCACCGCTCGCCTAGACATTACGAATGGCGGGCCAGCGCAAGGCAATACGGCCTTTGCGCGTTCGAATGAGATCGCAACTCCGGTTCCGTCTGACGATCCGAACGTTACCCCGGCCACGTCTACCGACGTCAATCCTGCGCCTGTCTTCCTGATCGATACAGATGGCGATGGCAGCCCTGACACCCTAGAAAGCCCGACGGCGGACCGTGATGGTGACGGCATTCCGGACTCAGAGGATTATGATCCAACGGGTTACTTCTATTGCGAAGAAAACGGCGCGATATTGCCGGGTGGCAGTATCTCTGTCACAGGTCCGGCGGGCACGAATAGCGCTGTTGGTCTGTCCAATAATATTAACATTGTTCAGGATGGCTCTAATGGCTTCTTCCAGTTCTATGTCACGCAGCCGGGTCTTTATACTCTGACGCCAACCTACCCAACGGGCGGCGAGCCGTCGACGTCTCGTCTGGTGTCTGCTGATCCATTGGATGTTTCGACACGCACAGATAATCCCGCTGTCTTGGGGTCATCACAAGTTGGCAATAGCGGCGTGATCGCGGACTTCACGGCAGGTGCAAATTCGCCTTTCTACTTTGAGTTTGATATCGAAGCCGGTGATCCATCTGTCTTTATGAATAATATTCCGCTGCAATCTTGCGGCACCCCGCAAATCGATTTGGAAAAAGCCGTCACCGAAACGACCGAGCGTCAGAACGATGGGCGTCAGCTTGTATCCTATGACTTTACCGTCACGAATACGGGGCAAACGACACTCACCGACCTTGTCCTCACAGATGACCTGGCTTCGGTCTTTGGCGATAACAACGTAGAGGTCGCCTCCATTGATCTCGCCGATGCGCCTCAAGGCTTTGCCGGGGTTGCAAACGCTAGTTATGACGGTGTGAGCGATACCAATCTCTTGGCCGGCGCAGGCGTTCTTGATGCAGCTGAGACCCTCAATTTATCTGTCGATGTTTTGGTCAATGTCGAAACAGCGGCTGACTACCTCAATACGGCGAGCCTCACGGCGCAAGGCCCGCTAAATACGGGGTCTGTAAATGCCGATGACACAGCGGAAATCACGCTAACCCCATCTGCAAGAGCGGATCAATTGCGCGTCACAAAGACCGCAAGCCCAAGAACTGTGCAGATTGGCGACCCCGTCCTCTATACGATTTCTGTAACCAATGAGAGCCTGTCCGCTATGTCAGGCGTGGAAATCGTTGACCGCTTGCCCGAAGGTTTCGCTTATGTTCCCAATTCAAGCTCAGTAAGCGATGGCGGCGAGCGGGTTTCAATAGAACCGACCGTTCGCTCGCGCGGCGTCTTGAGCTGGGCTCTGGACGCGCAACAGGCAGCTCCGCTTGATGTCTTGCAGCCGAATGAAACCGTCTCTGTAACATTGCGCTTGCTTGCGGGTCCGAATGTCACATTCGGCGCGCATGAGAACCAAGCTTTTGCTGAAAACACAGTTGATGGCATCCGCTCAGAGATCGCCACAGCGGTCGTAGATTACATTCCCGAGCCTAGTTTTGATTGCACACCTGTGATTGGCCGGGTCTATGATGATGTGAACGTCAATGGATATCCTGATGATGGAGAACCAGGTCTGCCGGGCGTGCGTCTCGTGACCGTGAACGGCGATATCATCACGACGGATGAATATGGCCGCTATCATATCCCTTGTGCAGCTATTGCGGATGCAGAAACTGGATCTAATTTCCTGTTGAAAGCTGATACACGCAGCTTGCCGCTTGGTTATGCGCCAACGACTGAAAACCCGCGTGTTGTCCGTGTTACTCGGGGTAAATTTGTGAAAATGAATTTCGGGGCAGGTTTCCGAACGAAGTTGCGCGTTGATTTCACAGTCAATGATTTCAACGCGGATGGCACAGGTATCGCTGTGTCTCGCGCGCGTGAATTGCAAGACTTCCTCGCGCTGAACCGCTCCGCTGAACGGGCTGTTCTGGTCTATCACGCCGAAGAAGGCATGAGTGTTGATGCCGCGCAGGCGCGTTTGCAAACCGCCCTGGACGCCGTAAAAGCGCTCGGTTCGCCCGCCCTAAACGACATTGCCCTAGAAGCTCTCTGGGGGAATTACGGCGGGTTCACCGAAGAAGAATATCTTGAGTCTATTCCGGACGCGGCAGGTTATGAGCATAGTGCTTGGGTTATTGGTGAGGTCTTTGGCCCGATCATCGCAGGTGATCGTATCAAAGATAACGGCCGCAGAGGCGGTACGGATCGGCAGGTCTTCACGACGAATATAGACGGCGAAGTCTCTATAATTGACCGAGATTACATAACAAATGGCGATGAAAACCGCCGCTGGAATCATAATGAAGGTCAGCGCAATGGCACAGATCCAGATCATGGCGATGAAGCTTTGTCTACGGATACACGCCGCAACCGCGCCGGTATTCTAGGCCGCCGTGACCGCGCCGCTGAGCGGGATAATAGTGCACGTCCCGGACGTCTGCAGCGCTGGCTTGGGTGGGGCAATAGTAAATCCGCTTATGTTGACGCGATGGAAATCGAAACGACTGTTGATAGCCTGGATCCTGTGAAACGTTTGAATGCGACTCTGGACGTGGTTTCTGGAAATGGCGTGCGCGTTCTAAAGGCGGCGACCTATTCAAACTATCTGGCATTTGCGCCGAATTTAGAAATTCGGGTCTTTGATGCCCGTCGCTCCGCGCGCGGTGAGCCGCTCTTTGTCCTTCCTGTGACCGGGAACACAGCGTCGGCCGTCTTGCCTGAGGGCTTGCCGCATGAGTTGCATTATGTCTTGCGGGCTACCTCTCAGGACAGGTCTTTTGATCAAACAGCGCCAAAACGCTTGCGCATTGGCGAGCCTGAATTTGATCTCACCTATGCAGAATGGATTGAACGTGCCTCCGGCACCTATGGCCAGAACACTTTGGAGACCTCCAATGTGCGTGTGCGCGGCGGCTCTGTTCGGGTTTATGGCCGGAATGTTCCAGGCGAAGTGGCTCTCGTTATGGGCGAGCAAGTCCGTATCGATCCTGATGGACGCTTTGTTGTCGAGCAGCTTTTGCCCGCCGGTGAGCAATCTATTGAGATTAAAGCCGGTCTTCAAACGCTGATCCGCCGGGTCGATGTGAAATCAAGCGACACATTCTATGTGGCGCAGATTGAAGCCACAGTCGGTGAACGCATTGGCGACGAGGGTCTCTACGACCAAGGCCGCGTGGCATTTTATGTTCACTCGCGTCTGAATGATCGTTGGACTGTCACCGCGACAGCTGACACGGGCGAAGCCGGAATAGGTGATCTTGTCTCGACATTAGATGACAAAGACCTTGGGCAGCTGCTACGCCGCTTGGACCCGGATCGTTACTACCCGACATATGGCGATAACTCCGTCATTGAACAGGATGCCCCAACATCGGGCCGGATTTATGCCCGGATTGAACGGGATGATGATTACGCCCTTTGGGGAAATTATCAGACGAATTTCAATGATACGGAATTTGCCCGCGTAAACCGCACGCTTTATGGCGCCAAGCTGAATTGGGATGAAAATGCCTTCACCACATTGGGCGATGCCCGGACAGATGTGACTGCTTACATCGCTGAAGGCGGCTCCCGTCAGGCGCGTGATGAACTTCGCGGCACGGGCGGATCGGTCTATTACTTCCGCCATGGCGATATTTCTATCGGCAGTGAACAGTTGCGCATCGAAACACGCGACTCTGTTTCCGGTCTGGTTATCGAAAGCCGCCGCCTAACCTATGGCACGGATTATGATCTCGACTTTATTCAAGGGCGCGTCATTCTCACCCGTCCACTCGGCAGCACCGGAGATGACGGACGCCTTTTCCGTGATGGAAGCCAATCAGGTAACTCGCAGGTTCTTGTCGCGGATTATGAATATACGCCAATCTTTGGCGCGAATGATAATGCCGCAGTTTACGGCGCCCGCGCAAAACGCTGGTTTGGCGATCATGTCAAATTAGGCGCGACTTATAATCACTCCGATGACGGCGGCGTTGAATCCGACCTTTATGAAATGGACCTGACCCTGCAATATGCAGCTGGGACTTATATTAAAGGTGAGGTTGCCCGCACAGAAGGCGTCGGCGTGGATACCTTTACGTCGCGCGATGGCGGCTTCACTTATAATGCGGCGGATCGCGGCGGCCTTGCTGGTCAAGACGATCTAACGGCTATGGCCTATGCAATTGAGGCGGCGGTGAATTTCGCTGAGATCTCAGATCAAGACGGCACCGCCTACGCATATTGGCGCAAGCGCCAGGCTGGTTTTGCAGGATATGCTGAAGCCACGAACCAATCTGTCGAACAGTTCGGCGGCGGCATCAATCTTGCCTTGGCTAGAGGTTTAGATTTCGGCGCACGGGCTGATATTTCCGATAGCGAATTGATTGGAACAAATAGCTTCGCAGAAGCGCGCCTGGACTACGCAATGAATCAGGACATCACCCTCAGCGCTGGACTGTCATACACTGATGACACGCGCGGCAATGCGGGCACCTCCTTGGGTCTGCGCGGTGAGCATAAGCTCGGCAAAGACGGCAAGATTTATGGTTTTGGCCAAGTCAATGTCACAGGTACAAATACGCGGACGACGGACCGAATTGGGGCCGGTGCAGAGGTGCGTTTATCCAAGACACTTCTCGGCGGCGGCGAAGTCTCCACCGGCGAAGATGGCTTGGGCGCGCGGGTTAGCTTGCGCCGCGAAGAAGACGACGGCGACGAGTATTATCTCGCCTATGATCTTCCCTTGCGCGCGCAGCCGACGGGTAATTTCGGAACGCTCAATGTCGGTGCGCGTAAGCGCTATACGGACGCGCTATCTGTCTTTGGCGAGGAGCGATTGCAGTTTAATGACCGGGGCCTAAATGGTCTGACCCATGCTTATGGTATTGATTGGAACCCCGGTAAGTTTAACCTTGGTTTCTCTGGCGAAGTCGGACGTATTGATAATCTTGACCGAGAGGCTATTGCACTGTCGTCAGGATTTGCCAATGAGCGTTTCAAAGCTGGCTTTGCCGCTGAGTGGCGTCAGGACCAGAATATTGATACGGATGATGAGCGTCAGACTTGGCTCGTCCGCTTCACCTCGCAATATCAAGCGAGTGAAGAGCTGCGCCTGCAGGGTAAGTTCAACCGCGCGATGTCAAAGCAGACAGATAATGGTGACTTCGGACCGATTGACTTCAACGAAGCCGAGTTCACGGAAGGCTCTATTGCGGCCGCCTATCGCCCAATTTGGGATGACCGTTTCAACTTGCTTGCGAAATATACTTACCTTGAGGATCTGTCTCCGACGAGCCAGCGCTTTGGCGGAGAGATATTAAACTATCGTCAGAAATCGGAAATTGTATCAATCGATACAGCTTATGATATCTCGGCAAAATGGACCCTTGGCGGTAAATATGCGCATCGCTCTGGTTCAGTGACATCTAACCGCGAGAGCTTAGATTTCACTGAGTCCTCTGCTGATCTGGGTGTCCTGCGCCTCGACTATCATTTGACCCATAAATGGGATGCGCATTTGGAAGGGCGTTATCTCGATATTGGTAATGGCACGATCACGCGCCTCGGTGGTCAGGCCGGCATCTATCGTCATATGAATGATAATGCCAAACTCGGCCTTGGCCTCACTTGGGGCGGTATCGAGGAAGAATATCTTGGCGCCGTAGGCCAAGAAGACGATGTAGGTTGGTATCTCAATCTTGTCGGTAAATTCTAAGCGCCTATTCAACCCCCGGTTTTGCCGGGGGTTTTTTCTTGGGTAGGACTCCGTCTGGGCGTCACAAAACTGTCACAAAAAATAGACGGAAACGTCAAAAAACTAATATCTTACTGTCATGTTTCTTTGGCATTGCGCCGCCATCATATCCGAACGGGTACAAGCTTGCGCTCTTCGGACCCACGTCAAACAAAGAGGTTAGTGATGACGTATTCAAGAAAGGCGGTTTTGGCCGCTTCAACCCTGGTGTTGTCTCTAATGAGCGCAGATTTTGCATTCGCACAAGACGCGACGATTAAGGTCGGCGGCCGTCTTATGCTAGATTACACAATCGCTGATTTTGAAGACATGGATTTCACCATCAACAATAGTGAAGTGCGCCGCGCGCGGATTTTTGCCAGCGGTAATTATGGCGACAGCATCAAATATAAAATGGAATTCAACAAGAGCACGGGCGACGCTATCGAGCTGACAGATGCTTTTATTCAGTTCGTCCCGAAGAATAGCAAATTCAAAATCAAAGTTGGTCAGTTCAAAACGCATAACTCGATGGAAGAGGAAACCTCCTCTCGCTTTACAACAACGCTTGAGCGCGGCGCCTATACCGACGCCTTCGGTTTGAACCGCCGCATCGGCGTGTCCGTCAACACATCTGGCGACAATTATGGGTTTGATCTTGGCGTCTTCGGAACAAATGTTGAAGCTGAGAATGGCGATGAGGAAGGCTATGCCCTTGCGGGGCGCGGATATTTTAACCCGGTCAAAGCTGATGACACGATTGTTCACCTCGGTGGTTCATGGCGTTATCGCAGTCAGGGCGATTCAGAAGGCGATATTCGATATCGCCAGCGCCCCTACACACATGTTGCGTCCAGCCGTATCATCGACACAGGCCGGTTTGCAGATAGCGATAGTTTTTACGCGGGCGAAGCACTTGTCATGAAAGGCAGTCTTTGGGCAGCAGGCGAATATGCCTTGCTTGGCGCTAACGGATCAGAAGGAAATGAAGATGCTGATTTTTCCGGCGGCTATGCCGAGGTGGGATATATGATCGGCGGGCGTAAAACCTATAAAGGCGGCAAATTCAATCGTCCTGAAGTTGATAATCCGGTTGGCGAGGGCGGCATGGGCGCTTTGGCGCTCGTCGCGCGTTACGACACTATTGATTTGGAAGACGGGCCTTATTTGGGTCAGCTTGACACCATCGTTTTGGGGGCCGATTGGTGGCCAACGAAACAGGCGCGTCTGGGCCTGAACTTTTTCAATGTTGAGGCTGAGGACGGAATTGCTGAAAGCGGCAGCGGTGTTCTCGGGCGACTTTCAATCGACTTTTAAGTCTTAGACCAAAGGAATATCAAAATGTTGAAGAAACTTCTTTTATGCAGCGTCCTCTCTGCTGGCCTTGCGGCTTGCGGCAGTAGTGACGGCGGCGGCGACGTGTCTACGGACGTACCCTCTGCGACTGACACAGCCGTAACCGCTAACGGTCGTGACCAAATCAAAATCGTTGGCTCTTCCACGGTCTATCCATTCTCAACCACTGTGGCTGAGAACTTTGGCCGGAGCACATCGTTCAAGACGCCAATCGTAGAAAGCACGGGTTCAGGCGGCGGATTAAAGCTATTTTGCTCAGGTGTTGGGGCTAACCACCCTGATATGACAAATGCGTCTCGCCGGATTAAAGCGTCTGAAGTGAAGCGCTGTGCGGATAACGGCATTAATGACATCATTGAAGTTAAAGTCGGTTATGACGGCATTGTTCTCGCGAATTCACGGAAGTCCGATCAGTTCGATATCTCTCTGCGCGAGCTTTATCTGGCGCTCGCCAAAGACATTCCAAATGGCAATGGCGGGTTAAAGCAAAATGATAATGATCGCTGGAGTGACATCAACCCATCGCTTCCTGATACAAAAATCGAAATCCTTGGGCCGCCTCCAACATCCGGAACGCGCGATGCTTTTGTTGAGCTGGCCATGGAAGGCGGATGCCAGACATTTGATTGGATTGCAGATATGGAAAAAGCGGATAAAGACCGTTATAAGGCTGTCTGTCATAGCTTCCGCGAGGATGATAACTTCATTGAAGCCGGCGAAAACGACAATTTGATTGTCAATAAGCTCAATGCCAACCCAAATGCACTGGGTATCTTTGGGTTTGGGTTCCTTGACCAGAATGCTGACTCTGTTCAAGGTACTGTGATTGATGGAATCGTGCCGACCTTCGAAAATATTTCAGACGGGTCTTATCCAGTCTCGCGCTCTCTGTTCTTTTATGTGAAAAAAGACAATATTGGTGTTGTGCCAGGTATTGAAGAATTTCTCACTGAGTTTACAAGCGAGCGGGCAAGTGGGCAAGATGGCTATTTAGCTGAAAAAGGTTTGATCCCTATGAAACCAGCAGAACATGCAGCGCGCAAGGCGAGTGTCTTAGCGTTAGAGACGGTTAGTCTTAACTAGTGCACGCCTGGGCTGTTGATATTCACATGCCGATTAGAAAGCGGGCGAATACTGCCCGGTTCCTGATTCCTGTAAAACAGGAACTTTGCTAAGTGAAACAATCCCAGGACCTTACACTGAGGCGGGCCAGCCGCCTCAGTCAGTTTAGAGAATATGCGATTCAGGCGGCCCTGATTGGCTGCTCTCTTGTTGCTATTTTTACGACGATCGGAATCGTGGCCTCCTTAGCCTTCGAAGCCATTCGCTTTTTTGGCAAAATTCCGGTCCAAAGTTTTCTTTTCGGTCTTGAGTGGAGTCCGCAAACCGCGATCCGCGATGACCAAGTCGGCGCCAGCGGCGCCTTTGGCGTCCTGCCGCTTCTTGCAGGGACCCTCCTCATCAGCTGTATTGCCATGACTGTAGCAACGCCCTTGGGGCTCTTGTCGGCGGTCTATCTCGCTGAATTTGCAAGCCCAAAAAGCCGCAATCTCGTCAAACCGATGCTGGAATTACTGGCAGGTATCCCAACCGTTGTTTATGGTTTCTTTGCTGTTTTGGTCGTCGCGCCCCTGATACGGGGGAGCGGAGCAGAGCTTGGACTTCAAATTTCCTCTGAAAGCGCCCTGGCGGCGGGGTCTGTCATGGGCATTATGCTCGTGCCTTATATTTCTTCGCTCTCTGATGATGTCATCAACGCCGTACCGCAAGCGATCCGCGATGCGTCTTACGGTATGGGCGCTACCCATACGGAGACGGTAACAAAGGTGGTTTTGCCCGCTGCGACCCCCGGGATTATAGGAAGCCTGCTCCTCGCGATTTCCCGCGCGATTGGCGAAACCATGATTGTGGTGATGGCCGCTGGTCTCGCGGCAAACCTAACGGCTAACCCCTTCGAAGCTGTGACAACCATGACGGTGCAAATTGTGACACTGCTGACGGGAGACCAAGAATTTGATAGTGCCAAGACCTTGGCAGCTTTTGCGATAGCACTTTTCTTGCTCGTTTTGACCTTGGGCCTGAATATTTTCGCGCTTCGGCTTGTTGATAAGTATAAGCGTAAATATGCCTGATTATTTGCTGACAACCTCGCCCCAGATGGCCAAGCGCCATAAGCGCCACAAACGGTTTCAGTGGTATGGCCGGATCGCAATTGCGATATCGATCTCCTTTATGTTGTTCATGTTCACGGCGATTTTTTTCCGCGGCATCGGGGCGTTTCAAAAGACAATGGTGGCCGTGGATATTCAATTTACGGAAAGCCAGATCGACCCGTCCGGCGTGCGCGATGCAACCTCGCTGAAACAGGCCAATTATAAGCCCATCCTGCTTCAAGGTTTGCAACAAGTGATCCCAGGCGCGACAGAGCGGCGTGACCGAAATAATCTTTATAAACTCCTCAGTAATGGCGCGGCCTTTGATCTCGGTGCGCGCGTTGCCAATACGCCAGATCTAATTGGCACATCTGAGCGGGTCTGGGTTGCGGCCTCGTCCGAAGTCGATCTCTATGTTAAAGGCAAGATTGATCCGCGGGAAATTCCGGAGGAGCTACGCCGCCTCAAAGATCAAGATATTGCTTGGATCGAAACCTTGCGCGACGCCGGTCAGATCAAAAAGAAATTTAACACGGCGTTTTTTACGAATGGCGATTCCCGCAGTCCCGAAATGGCGGGTATTCTCAGCGCCGCCATTGGGTCTTTTTTCAGCCTCCTTATTTGCTTCTCCATTGCCTTTCCTCTGGGTATTTTGACGGCCGTATATCTCGAAGAATATGCGAAAAAGTCCAAGTTGACTGATTTGATTGAGGTGAATATCAATAATTTAGCGGCCGTGCCCTCTATCGTCTTTGGCTTGTTAGGCTTGGCGATTTTCTTGAATTTTTTCAATCTCCCCCGATCCACGCCCTTAGTTGGCGGAATGGTGTTGGCGCTGATGACATTGCCAACTATCATTATCGCGTCCCGCTCGATTTTGAGATCTGTCCCGCAGGCGACGCGCGACGCGGCTTTGGGTCTTGGCGCAAGTAAAACCCAAACGACATTTCATCATGTCGTTCCGCTGGCCATGCCCGGCATGTTGACGGGTACGATTTTGGGTATGGCGCGGGCGCTGGGGGAAACTGCCCCGCTTCTCATGATCGGGATGGTCGCCTTTATCGTTGATGTCCCAAAAGGCGTGACAGATGTCGCGACAGCCTTGCCAGTTCAAATTTTCCTCTGGGCGGATAGTCCTGAAAAGGGATTTGTTGAACTGACATCCGCCGCGATTATGGTCTTGCTTGTCTTTTTGATATTAATGAATGTATTTGCTGTCTATTTGCGTAAAAAATTAGAGCGGCGTTGGTAATGGAAAATACGATGAGCACGGATATGCCGGCGAACAAGCCTATTATGACGGCCCGTAATGTTGATGTTTTCTACGGCAAGAAACAAGCCATTGATAATGTCAGCTTGGATATTCCGGAGAACCAAATCACGGCTTTGATCGGCCCGTCAGGCTGCGGGAAATCGACCTTTTTGCGTTGTTTCAACCGCATGAATGATACGATCCAAATCTGCCGGGTTAAGGGCGATATTCGATTTGCGGGACAAGATATTTACGACCCAAAAGTTGATGTTGTTGCGCTGCGCTCTCGGATTGGCATGGTCTTCCAAAAAGCCAACCCCTTTCCAAAATCCATCTTTGACAATGTGGCTTATGGTCCGCGTATTCACAGCCTGTCAGATTCCAAAGAGCATCTTGAAGATATTGTTATCACCTCGCTGAAACGCGCGGGTCTTTATGATGAAGTCTCAGACCGTCTCGACGAGCCTGGCACAAGCCTCTCGGGCGGCCAGCAGCAGCGCCTTTGTATTGCGCGCGCGATTGCCGTCGATCCCCAGATTATTCTCATGGACGAGCCGTGTTCGGCTTTGGACCCGATAGCCACAGCGATCATCGAGGAGTTGATGGACTCCATGAAAGAGAAATACACAATCGTTATTGTTACCCACTCCATGCAGCAAGCGGCCCGCGTCTCGCAGCAAACGGCGTTCTTCCACTTAGGCGAATTGGTCGAAAGCGGCGACACGGAAGCGATTTTCACCAATCCAGAAAAAGAGCGAACCCAAAATTATATCTCTGGGCGGATTGGATAGCTTATGAGTGATGAGCACATTGTCTCCTCCTTTGACGAGGACATGACCCAACTGGGAGATTTATTGCTTGAGATGGGACACGTTGTGACGTCGCAGCTCCAGGCCGCGACACGCGCTTTGCGCAAAGAAGACCGCGAACTCGCCAAGGAGGTTATTGCGGGAGATAAAGAGCTCAACAGGCTAGAGTCCGAACTTAATGATCTCGCCATTAAAATATTAGCGCTACGCCAACCCTTCGCGACCGACCTGCGCAAGGTTGTCGGCACGCTAAAAAGCGCTGGTCATTTTGAACGTATGGGCGATCTTTCGCGAAATATGGCGCAACGGACGAATACGATTACTAAGGCCGAAGCCGAGACTGGCTCCATTGAGACCCTCATCCGTATGAGTGAAATCGTTCAGGTCATGACAAATTCTATTTTGACAGCCTATCAGCGGATGGACGAAGAATTAGCCGAAGAGGTGAGAGCGCAAGACGAAACTGTGGATAGGCTGCACAATTCTCTCTTCCGAGAAATGCTGACTTATATGATGGAAGATCCGCGTAACATTTCAGGCTGTATGCACGTCATGTTTATGGCAAAAAATATTGAGCGTATGGGGGACAATGTGGCCGATATTGCGACTGAAATTATCTATATGACGACCGGAAATTGGCCTGAAGAAAGCCGCGTCAAGAAAGATAAGACAAGCCGAATTATTGTTGAGCCTGACGCTTAGCCTATCAATTCACCCAGCTGCGATACCAAGACACAAATTCAGATATACCGTCTTTTAGCGCTGTTTTGGGCGCAAATCCAAAATCCGCCTGCGCGGCCGAAATATCTGCAAAGGTTTTTCGGACATCCCCGGCTTGCTGAGGTTTGATAATGACCTCGGCCTTTTTCTCGCAAGCATCCTCGATCGTTTGAACAAAATCCGTCAATTGATTTGGTTTTGAATTTCCAAGATTATAGATCGCGTGATGGTCGGGCGGCGACCTCAAGATTTTGGGCAACACATTTGCGATATCATCGACATAGGTAAAATCTCGTTTCATAATATCAGGCGCAAATAGGGTGATGGGATCACCAGCCAAAACCTTCTCGGTAAAAACCCAATAGGCCATATCGGGTCGCCCCCACGGTCCGTAAACGGTGAAAAACCGAAGGCCCGTCTGGGGTATGCCGTAAAGCTGCGCGTAACTCTCCGACAGCATTTCCCCGCTCAATTTGGTCGCGGCATAGAGAGAGGCCGGCTGCCGAACCCGGTCTGTTTCCCTAAATCCTGTTTCAATGTCTCGCTCGCCGTAAACAGAGGAGCTACTGGCGTAGGCCAGATGAACAAGGCCTTTGTTGTGCCGCGCGTATTCCAGAACATTTAAATGCCCCATCACATTGGATTGGATATAGCTATGCGGGTTTTCGAGACTATAGCGCACGCCCGCTTGTGCTGCGAGATGTAGAATATGCGTGATAGAGGCGTTGCCCAGGGCCTGCTCCAAAGCCCCTTTTTCGGCGAGATCCAGCAAGTGAAAAGTGAAGCGAGAGGATTTTTTAAGCGCCGTTAAACGGGCCTGCTTCAAGGCGGGCTCATAATAATCATTGAGATTATCGACGCCGATAACGCTGTGGCCCTCCAGTAAAAGCCGCCGCGCAGCGTGAAATCCGATAAACCCTGCCGCGCCTGTTACAAGTACGTTCATTTTCCGTCCGATAGGGCCGATTGAGGTGAGTAGTTGAAAGGGCCGTTATACGATTGATGCATTTATTCAATGACATCAAGACCCTTTAAATTTGACATATGATCTTCAAAGTTTAGAGGGAGCCCCGCGGGGAATTTCACTGCACATTAACCTTTAGATTGGCGAGAAGCCCATCTAAACATCAGACTGATTTTTCCTGACCTCTCCGATTTTTTCATCGGTGTAGGTTTTGGTGATTTTAAGCGTAAGAACAAACTTTAGACTGCAAGGCGACCTAATGAAAACTGCATTTGTTACCGGTATTACAGGCCAAGATGGAGCGTATTTGGCTGAACATCTTGTCAATAATGGATATAAAGTCGTTGGCGGTGTCCGCCGCTCTTCTGCCGCGAACACGTGGCGCCTCGAGGAGCTCGGCCTGATGGGTAAAGTTCAACTTGAAGCTTATGACCTTCTCGATCCACATATTACATCCGCCATCATTCGCAAGCATCAGCCGGATGAGGTCTATAACCTAGCGGCGCAAAGCTTTGTCGGCACATCTTTTGATCAACCTGCTTATACCCTTAAGGTCGACGCGCTTGGGGTTGTTTATCTGCTGGAAGCCATCCGCACGGAAAAGCCGGATGCACGTTTCTATCAGGCATCTACATCCGAAATGTTTGGCCTCGTGCAGGCTGTCCCGCAAAAAGAAGATACGCCGTTCTATCCGCGTTCACCCTACGGCGTTGCCAAGTTGGCGGCTCATTGGATGACAACAAACTATCGCGAATCCTACGACATGTATGCTTGCTCTGGCATCCTGTTTAACCATGAGAGTCCGCTCCGTGGTCCAGAATTTGTGACACGTAAAATCACGATTGGTTTGGCCGAAGTTCTAGAGGGCCGTGAAGAGGCTGTTCAGCTCGGTAATATGGACGCGAAGCGCGATTGGGGTTTTGCTGGGGATTACATCAAGGGCATGCATTTGATGTTGCAGCAGGATAAGGCAGACGAATATGTCCTGTCGACCGGCGAAACATATGAAGTCCGTGAATTTGTGACGCGCGCCGCGCAGGCCATTGGTTTTGACGCCGAATGGGAAGGCAGCGAGATTGACGAGAAACTCCGGGATAAGAAAACGGGTAAAGTCATCGTTGAGGTCAACCCGCAATTCTTCCGTCCATGCGAAGTTGATCTTTTGATTGGTTCTCCTGCTAAGGCTGAAAAGGAACTAGGCTGGAAACGTGACGTCTCTTTTGCGCAGCTTGTGCAAATGATGGCAGAGCAAGATCTCGACCGCGTCCGCGCTGGAAAACCTTTATATAATGCTATCGGTTAACCCTCCTCTGGCTTGTTGAAAGAGCCAGTGGACTTATTTTATGGCAACGAAAACCAAGCATCTTATCATCCCAGGAATGGCAAAATGTGGCACCACATTTTTGTGGGATCAGCTTGTCAATCGCACAGACAAAGTGAACTATTACTCCAAAAAGGAGTTGGGTTATCTTTCCGTTGGGAGCGATTACGAGAAATATTTAGGCCTGTTTGACGAACAGAAAACGGGACGGGTTTTCCTTGATGCCACGCCGCAATATGGGGAATTTTACAGAGAATTTTCGGGGAATGCGAAAGAGGCTTTAAAGGGACAAGATACCCAAGTTATTTTTTGTTTTCGGGATCCCGTTGCCCGCGCCTTTTCTCATTATAGGCATGATCTGTCGACGCATTTTTGGACCTCTATGATGGGGGATTACTCCTTCCTAAACGAGGGGGCTTTGCGGAAATATCTCAATCCTTACAATGAAATGGTGAAGTCGCTGCAAAATGCGTTTGGCGCAGAAAACGTTCATGGCTTTTCGTTTAAGCAATCCAATTCGACCCTTCCGCCCTCGGTCCTAAAATTGCTCGGACTGCCCAAAAGTTGGAAGTTGGATTTGAACACCAATCCGGCATTGGGAGGCGGGGTTCCTAAAATCGTTTATGATGAAAAACGGGAGTCTGTTCTAGAGCAAGACGGCGTTCTTTATTCTCTTCCCGCTAAAGCTCTGCTGATTTGCACGAACCGATGGACATTGTTACTTCCGAATTATCCTGCGAACCTCGCTGAAAAATATGTGCGGCATTCTGCGAGCTGGACCAGGGACTTTGACCGGGGAACATTAGGCAAGGCTTGGACCGCCATACAAAAAGATTATGATGCGACATTAGCTGCCTTAGGTATGGAGCCTGAAAGTCTTAAAAAAGACGGCATAATCCCATATAAGGGAGAGATGCGAATGAATGACAATGTCATAGAAAAGTTAAAAATAATCGGGCGCATTCCAGATGTAGCAAAGCAAGTCTATAAAGATGATGCGGCAGGAGAGCCTTGGACAAGCGGGAATGAGAATCTGCCGGATCAAGCCATCACGTTGCCCGGGCAAACTGGAAAAATTTTCCGGGCCTTCATTAACGGTAACCTTAAAACTCGAACGTTTGAGTTGCGTAGAACGATTGAGCAGTTCGGACCCATCAAGACGTATTTGACGTCCTATATTAACATGCAAATTAATCTGGGGAATTTGGATGAGGCTATCCGCATTTTGGATTTCCAAAGACATGCTCCTAGATTTATTGATAAAGCGGCCGTGAAAGCGACACTGGATGCAAAAGCCGACAAGCATGATTCAGAAAAAGTTGAGCGCATTCGTGACCTGGCGAGATTGGATTAAAATCTCAAGCCGTTAGAAATATTGATACC
>CALDTL010000106.1 GCA_937923965.1 uncultured Caulobacterales bacterium | reverse complement strand
ACCGGGTCATCATCAACTAAAAGAATATTCAGCATAGGGTGTTGCTAGTGAGGTTTCGGTACATGCGCAAGCGAACACACGCAGTTCACCTGTGTGCGAAAGTCATTTAAGCAGCTGCATTTAGAAAAGACGCCTTCAGGTCCGATGCAACGACCCCATAATCGGTGCGCGTGTTGGGCTTCGTATAAAACCCATGTGCGCCGCTAGTGGCAGCCCGTTGAACATCAGTTTCCGAACTAGTCCCAGACATTATAACAACTTTGGACCCGCGCAGAGCCTTCTCAGCCTTGATTTCATCCAAAACCTCCCAGCCACTTATGCCGGGCATGCGAATATCCAAAATCGTAAGCGAAGGCCTTTCTTCACACATTGTTTCCACGGCAGACATTCCGCCTGAGAGCTCTACGCAGGTCAAATTCTCGCAAACGGCTTTCATCGCAGACACAATCATGCGCCTGTCAAATTCAGAATCGTCTATGACGAGTATTTTCATATTTTCCTTTAGTTTCACAACGAAACTCACGCGCTCCAGGGGCTACGGTGAACAATGTAACCAAGTCCCTGTTCTCCCATAGCGTGTAACAGGTTAATAGTAAACGCATTTTAACCTTGGTTAAGAAACTGTAAACGCCCTCACACCTGTAACGATCGCGCGCGCCGCCCCAATTTGCTGCCGATTGAAGGAAATCGTCGAATGATTCAGGCCGATTCGACAGGAACGCAACTCATTCAAAAATCACAACCAAATCGGCTGTTTGAAGCACAGGAGGCCTTGGTGAATCGATTTGAGTCTTCAAATCCCGACAGGTTTCCCAGTTAAAAGCAGTGTATTTATTGAAAACTCAAGTATTTCATGCGACTTTGCCAAAGAAGCGCTGTTGTCGCGTTAAAATTCGAGCTCAAAGAAGAGGAACGCTGTGTCACAATTTGACTTTAATAAAAGTCATTTTCTTGCCTCACCCGAGACTGTTTTAGTAAAAACAAATCTCGATAGAGTCGTCGGATTCATGTCAGAGTTTTGCCAGACTCCCTTTGCCGCAATAAGCACGGGTTCTGACGGGAAAAACAGCATAAGAGCGTCTATCGGTTTGGACGGCGCCAGCCCAGATTTCATAGAATCGATATGCGAGTACTCCCTTAAAACCAAAAGCTTTACTGTGCGCGGCACCCCGACGTCACGAGGAACAAAACAGCTTCCTGACACTCTCAGCGGCATTCAATTTTATGCCGGAGCGGTCTTGAGGCGTGCTAACGGGTCACCCTTCGGAACCTTATGCATTTGGGATTACAGATCACGGGCCTTATCCAACCTGCAAAAAGACGCGATAAAATTATGCGCTCAACATGCAAGCCAACACATTGAACTATCACGCTTACTAAGTCAGTCTCGCAATAAGAACGAACTCTTAAAGCCTGAAGAGTTAGAAAAAACTACCGAGGATTACTGGCAAAACTTCGAAGATTTGACACCCCGTGAAAAACAAGTCCTGCATGCGATTTTGGAGAATACGGGCGATTCATCCAATAAGAGACTCGCTCAAATCCTCGATATTAGTCCAAGGACGGTGGAGCTACATCGTGCCCGGGTCTTTGCGAAAATGCATGTCCGGTCGGCCGCAGAGCTTGTGGCCCTTTCTTTAAAGTCTGACACCTAGGGGCTTTTGCTTAGGGCAGCGCCCTCGGCGTTTTTTGAGGGAATTTCCCCAAGCCTAACCGGAGCTTTTCACCTTTATCGACCACGTCTTAAAAACCTAAAGGTTCCAGCGGGAGCCCAGAGCCGAGGTGAGAACATTTGCAGATCAGAAAAACACTCTGCCGATGTAAAACGCAGTGTGTAGGTAGTCTCCCTTATATCTTTGTCGAGAGCATCTGCTAAATCAGGGTCGCAGATGTATGACTCTTTTGTGGGGGGAGAGATCATACATCCGCTAAGCCGCATGCCCATGTGGATTTGGAGGTAGTAAGCTCGGCTGGGTAACAGTCGGGCTTATCACTTTGGCCTTCCCCAGCTCTATCAACTTAACTTTGACCACGCAAGCGCTCATGCTTGCTATTCAGCTCTGCATTCGGTTAATCTAATTTAATGTTGAGGATCGGAATCCTGTCCCGCTTCGGTCCTAGAATCTACCGCTACTCTGTTTATCTCAATGCGTTGGCATTGCCCTACCCGTCTGCGCGAGCTAGTCACTACGCATGAAGGCTGAGCCAACAATACTGCCAGATGTGATCCGATTGACCCCAAGGCGTTTCACTGATTCTCGCGGCTACTTCATGGAAACCTTCAAATTATCGCGTTTCCAGAGCGCCGTCGGAGCAAAAGTGGAATTTGTTCAAGAGAATCAATCCGTAACTCTTAAAAAGAATACGATCCGAGGTCTGCACTATCAAGGACCACCGCACGCTCAAGGCAAGCTTGTCCGCTGCGTAAGTGGCCGAATATTAGATGTCGCAGTGGACATTCGGCGAGGCTCACATGACTTTGGAAAATCAGCTGTCGTCGAATTAAGTTCGGAGACGGATCATCAACTCTGGATACCTGCCGGGTTTTTACACGGTTTCCGGTCGTTAGACGACAACACAATAGTCAGCTATCAATGCACAGCCGAATATGTTCCTGAGTGTGAAGGTGCTGTTTTATGGAATGATCCGGACCTCGCGATTGCTTGGGGCATTGATATCCCATCGGCCATTTCGGAGCGAGACTTAGCGGGGACCCGTTTTGAGGCGTTCAATTCTCCGTTTGAGCTCGAGCAAACAAAATGAAAATTCTCGTCACCGGCGGAGCCGGTTTCATAGGGTCAGCCGTTATTCGCAGCGCTCTTACGCTGGGGCACAGCATCATCAATGTCGACAGCCTGACCTATGCTGCGAACCTTCAATCCATTAAGGTTTTTTCGGAAAACCCAAATTTTAGCTTTGAAAAACATAACATTTGCGACGCCGAAGCGATGGCGGCAATTTTCAAAAAACATCAGCCCGATTGCGTTTTACATCTTGCCGCAGAAAGTCATGTTGACAGATCTATCGATGGACCGCGAGACTTCATGGAAACCAACGTTCTCGGGACTTTTACACTGCTCGAGGCGGCACGATATTATTTCGAGACATTGGATGATTCGCGGCAATCAAGGTTTAAATTTCACCACGTCAGCACGGATGAGGTTTTTGGGGATTTGGAACTCACAGATCCTGCCTTTACGGAGTCCTCACCCTATGATCCTTCATCGCCCTACTCAGCGTCAAAAGCAGCCTCGGATCATCTTGTTCGGGCCTGGGGCCGGACATATGGGCTCCCGATTATAATCACCAATTGTTCAAATAATTATGGCCCCTATCAATTTCCGGAAAAGCTTATCCCAGTGGTCATCCTAAAGGCACTGTATGGGCAGGCTATTCCGATATATGGGACCGGAGAAAACATCCGAGATTGGTTGCACGTTGATGATCACGCCCGCGCGCTGCTGTTAGTTCTCACATCAGGCAAGATCGGAGAGACCTACAATATTGGCGGAGATAACGAGCGAACAAATTTGGATATTGCAAAGACGATTTGCCAAATTATGGACACACATATGGACAACGGATTTGAGCATGAGAGACTGATTGAGTTTGTAACCGATCGTCCCGGGCATGACCGCCGATACGCCATCAACGCCAATAAAATTCAGCAGGATTTAGGCTGGACACCCTCCCTGAATTTCAATGCAGGCTTTGAGCAAACCGTGACTTGGTATTTGGAAAACCAAGCGTGGTGGCAACCGTTAATCAATGCAGATAAATTTGGCCATCGTCTCGGTTTGAAAGTCACCTCATGAGCCTGCGCGTCGCGGTTATTGGACGGACGGGTCAACTCGCCCGGGCGCTATTGTCCGAAAGCGAGGAGCTTGGACATGAAACGATCTCAATCGGGCGTGATATGTTGGACCTAACAGCGCCTGCAGCCGTCATCGAAGCGACGATTGCGGAGCTTCCTGTCGGACTTGACGCCCTTATTCTCGCCGCCGCCTACACGGATGTGGACGGCGCGGAAGCGAACGCGTCGATAGCTTATGCTGTTAATTCTACGGCGCCTGCGGTGATTGCGCGCGCTTGCGCGAAACATGATATACCCCTCATCCATATCTCAACGGATTATGTTTTTGACGGCGAAAATGACGTACCTTACTTGCCGGATGACGATACTGATCCGCTGGGTGTTTACGGAGCCTCCAAATTAGACGGCGAACTCGCGATACTTGAATCTGGAGTCCGCGCGCTTATCCTACGAACATCTTGGCTTTACGATGCGACCGGGACAAATTTCTTCACAACCATGCTAAGACTATCAGACCAAAAGAAGACACTTACAATTGTCGATGATCAGATCGGCAGACCGACTTATGCTGCACACCTGGCGAAGGCGATATTCTCAGCCGCGGATATTTTCTCGCGAGAGCCGGATATACCTACATCAATTTACCATGTCACAAATGGCGGAGAACCGACAAGTTGGGCCGGATTTGCCAAGACAATTTTTAAAGCGGCGAACCGTGATGTTAAGATCGACAATATCCCGTCATCGGATTACCTTACAGCCGCCGAGAGGCCTGCCTACTCGGTGTTAGATACGGATAATTTTGAGCGGACCTTCCGGCATGCCATGCCAGAATGGCAAGCCGGATTACGGGACGCCTTGGAGGCGCTTGAAGATGAAAATGCGTAAGGGCATTGTCTTAGCCGGGGGCACCGGCTCCCGCCTTTTCCCGATGACGACAGCTGTGTCGAAACAGCTCATGCCGGTGTTCGACAAGCCCATGATCTATTACCCTATATCGGTGCTTATGCAGGCGGGCATTCAAGACATCCTCATGATTACAACGCCGCATGATCAGGTTCAATTTCAGAAGCTACTCGGCGATGGGTCTCAATGGGGCATCAATATCGAGTGGGCTGTCCAACCCTCCCCCGATGGGTTGGCGCAAGCTCTTATCATAGCGGAGGACTTTTTGGACGGCGCGCCCTCTGCGCTTATTTTGGGAGATAACCTCTATTTCGGTGCAGGCTTTAGCCAGACGCTGAAATCCGCACAAGACAATCAAAATGGAGCGACGATTTTTGGCTACCAAGTTCGCGATCCGTCTCGCTACGGAGTTGTTGGATTTGACGGTGACGGCAAAGTGACGTCTCTCATTGAAAAACCAGACCACCCTGCCTCTAATTATGCTGTTACAGGCTTATATTTTTACGACCCTCACGCGCCGGAATATGCAAGATCTGTGAAACCCTCCGAGCGCGGAGAGCTGGAGATAACGGCCCTCAATGATATCTATCTTCAGTGCGGTGAATTGCAGGTAGAGTTTTTAGACGATGGGACGACGTGGCTCGATACGGGTACGCCGCGTTCACTCCTGGCCGCAGCGCAATTCGTTTCTGTCATTGAAGAGCGTCAAGGGCTTCGAATTTGCTGCCCCGAAGTCGAAGCCTTCCGCCAAGGTTGGATTACCTCTGAGCAACTCTTAGCGCTAGCAAAACAATTACGGAAATCCGGATATGGAAGCTTTCTCGCGCGTATCGCAGCGGCAGGATAGTCATGCGAGTATGGAGATCTGTCTTCTGCATAGGATTATCCATGGGCTTAACGGGCTGCGGCCAAGTCAAGGTCGATGCGCCGGAAGACGCCATCGTCAGCACCTCATTATGTGCAGATGGATATGTTCAAGCGTTTCCAGAGCTTACGCCGCGTCTCGCGGCTTTGTCCTGGCAGTCTAGATCTGCTCTGTCTTCGACGCCAGAACATCTCAAAACCTTACCGCAAACAGACTCTGATCCGGAACGCGCTTTGATTTGGAAGGACGCGGTAAAAATCTCCTCTGCCGGAGGGGGCGGCGATATTGATCTGCAATGGGGAGAAAGTTTCGAAACCCTTTGGGAAAATTTGGGGACCCTTTCAGACGCACTAGATATTGCCGATCCATCCGATGTCCTAAAGGCCAGATTGCAAGCGCTGGAGAGTCCTGAGGTAACGCATGAGGTCCTTTACTTGGATCGGTCCGGCGCAACCGCAGGCCCGGGAACATTTGTAGACGAGGTTATCAAAGCCGCAGGCGCGGTCAATGTCGTTCAAACTACGGGATGGCAGTCCCCCGATATAGAAGTGCTTATGCAATATGATCCCGACGTCATCGTCACGAGTTTCATGGACTCAAATTATGCCGGGGTGAATGATCGCGCATTGCGACACGCGGCACTCGCGCAAAAAATTCAGGCTGTTCCGCAAGTTCAAATACCCGGAAAATACTGGCCTTGCGCCGGACCGGGCCTTGTCGATGCAGCCGAGCATTTATCCAGATCATTGTTGCCATTATGAGCCTGCGTGTTTGGAGTGTCTTACTGCTACTGGGTTGTCTCCTATCGATGAGCGTGAGTCTCTTTGTAGGCCCGGCGAGCCTGAGTTTTGGCGACGTTATATCTGCCCTGCAGAACCGCGCATCCGAACCGGTCAATACGGTCATTCGGGATATACGTTTCCCGAGAGCCGCACTTGCCGCCGTCGTCGGCGCGGGATTAGGGGCGTCTGGCGCGGCGCTTCAAGGCTTCACGCGAAATCCACTCGCCGCACCTGGGCTCCTCGGCTTTTCAGCGTGCGCAGCTCTCGGGGCAGTTTTGGCTGTATATTTTAATGCCAACGCTTGGATCACCCCGGCCGCCATAGGCTTATCGCTCGTGGGGGCGTTTGCGATGACTCTCTTTTCGAGGCGAAAGCCTGGCGCGACTGGATTGGTCCTCGCCGGCATCGGGATTGGCGCCCTCGCGACAGCGATCACAGGATTAGTTATGAATTTAGCACCCAACCCTTGGGCACTCTCTGAGCTTGTTTACTGGCTTATGGGTTCACTCAAAAATGCGGATGCCGCCGATTTAGCGATTGCAGGGCCGCTCACCGGGATTGGGGTTTCGATGCTGTGTTTATCAGGCCCTGCCCTGCGCGTTCTTGGACTTGGCGAGGAAACAGCGCAAAGCCTCGGAGTCTCGGTCGGGCGAACGCAAGGCCTCATCGTTATTGGCTGCGCGCTTTGTATTGGAGCCGGCGTCGCCGTGGCAGGGGCAATAGGATTTGTGGGGCTATTTATTCCTCATATCTTGAGGTTCTTGACCCGCGCCGACGAGGCCTGGTTGATCCCCTTATCCGCATTGGGCGGCGCCAGTTTTTTGGTTGTCATTGATACTCTCATACGCGCCACATCGGGTCCCGGAACGCCTCTATACCTCGGCATCGTTACATCATTAATCGGTGTCCCTTTCTTTCTTTGGTTGGCTTGGCGGCAATCATGATCTCTTTTGAAAATATTTCAGTAAGCTACGCGGAGGGCCGTGCTGTCAAAGACGTCTCTGCTAGAGCCGAGGCCGGAGAATTAATTGCCCTCGTTGGCCCCAATGGCTCCGGAAAGTCTACACTTTTAAAGGCTATCGCCGGGCTCATAAAACATGACGGAGAAACGTCGTTCCCTCAAAGCCCAAATGCGCGCGCGAGAGTAATATCCTATCTTGCGCAAAACAGCACCGCTCCAACGCTACGCAAAGTGAAAGACATCGTTGCATTGGGTCGATCACCCTATTTAGGACCCCTATTAAAACTCTCACAGCGCGATAAAGATGCGGTCAAAAAAGCGGCCGAGGCCTGCGGAACAATCGCGCTTTTCGACCGCGCCTTTGGAACGCTTTCAGGGGGCGAAAAAATGCGTGTCCACCTCAGTAGAGCCCTGGCGACAGAGACACAGGTTTTATTGGCAGATGAACCTATCACGGCGCTGGATCCTTATTACCAAATCTCCGTGATGACGATACTTCGTCAATCCGCCAATGAGGGCAAAACTATCATCACAGCCCTGCATGACCTTCGGTTCGCCAAACGCTTCGCCGATCGCATATGGGTCATGCACAATGGCCGTTTAGTCCAAGATGAGTCCTCGGAAACTGCATTGAGCCCTGGCGTCTTACATGAGGTGTTCAGAATTACGCCCGATGGTCAGACCATAAGCTAGTGTTTTATGGCCATCACAGGTGATAACATATGAGTGAAGCCCGCTTATTTCCCATGACATCAAAGACCTGATTGCCTATCAGCCAGCCATGACAATTATCCTCGATCCCAACAAGTTCAAAGACCCAAAGATTACGGCCAAGGGAGAGACCCGTGCGCAGGTCTTCTTTCAAAAGCTAGATACATTGTGGTTCAACACCGGGTCGCAGTGCAATATCGAGTGTGCCAATTGTTACATCGCCAGCTCACCCACGGCGGACCATTTCATTTATCTGACGCCTGAGGACATGTCCCCATATCTCGACGAGATTGACGCGCTGGGCTTTGGGCCCATTGAAATAGCGTTCACAGGAGGCGAGCCATATCTGAACCCAAATATCATTAGACTCTCCGAGATGGCACTGGACCGCGGACATCGCTTGCTCGTCTTAACAAATGCGATGAAGCCCATGATGCGACCGCGCGTTCAGGCTGGCATTTTGGATCTAAAGACGCGGTTCCCCGGAAAAATGACACTTCGCGTTAGTCTCGATCACTTCACACCCAGCGGTCATGACGAAGAACGCGGTCAAGGCAGTTTTGATATCGCTGTAAAAGGTATGAATTGGCTGACTGAGAATGCGTTTGACATTCATATTGCCGGACGGGCGATGTTCTCAGAATCCGACGACGCTGCACGTTCGGGTTATGCTGATCTCATTGCCGCAAATGGCTGGAGTATTGACGCTGCCAATCCTGCCCATGTCATGTTGTTTCCCGAAATGGACGATACTGTTGACGTGCCGGAAATCACCGTCGCGTGCTGGGGCATTCTCAACATTAATCCAAACTCAATGATGTGCGCCAATTCCCGCATGGTGGTCCGGCGCAAAGGCGAGAGCGGTCCCGTCGTACTGGCTTGCACTCTGCTTTGGGACGACCCGCAATTTGAGACCGGGAAAACGCTAACAGAAGCGCTCGGCCCGGTGGCGCTGAACCATCCCCATTGCTCTAAATTTTGCGTCTTAGGCGGCGCGAGCTGCTCCGCCTAATTACTTCATCATATATTCCGACGGACCGTTCACCTTGAGCAGGAACTTCTCCATGCCCTCAAAAAAGGCTTCTCTGTTTTCCTGACGAGAGAGGAAATGATCTTCATTTTTGAACGCGAGATCAGTGTACTCCACGCCCGCTTTCTTCAAAGCCTTTCGCATTTTCAGGAATTGATCATATTGAACATTTTCATCGAGGTCTCCATGCGCAAGGAAGACGGGAACTTTAATATCCTCCGCGCGGTGGACGGGCGAATTTGCTTTCCTCACCTTTGAGTCTTGCATAGCTTCACCGAAAAAGGTCTTCGCCGCATGTCTCCCGCCGCGATACTTTCTAAGATCCCGCTTTGCATCGTTAATGTCGGTCAAAGCGGCCATCGCGATAACGCAATCATACAGCCCTTCATTGTCTTTTGCCGCCCCCATGAGCGCTGCATATCCACCATAAGACCATCCCGCGATGCAAGTCCGGTTTGGGTCTGCATATCCTTTAGACAGTAGGTATTTTGTGGCGTCCTCTACATCCTCCTGCATGACAAGCCAGTTATCCCGCCCCGCCTGTTCGAATGATTTTCCGTAACCCTCCGATCCGCGAAAATTCATCTGCAGAACACCATAGCCTCGTGTTGCGAAAAATTGAGCAAAGTAGTCGAAATCTTTCACGTCACGTCCATATGGCCCGCCATGCGGAAGAACGATAAACGGTAGATTCTTTAACCCTGATTGGTCATTGATCGAAGGCGGAAGTGTCATAAAGGCGGGGATTTTTTGGCCATCCCGCGCGGTATATTTTAGCGGATAGACCAAACCCATGTCATCCGAGACTAAACCGTTATAGTTATTTTGTAGGGGGGTCAGTTTCGAGTCTTTGCGGGAATAAAGGTAAATTCCGCCAGGCACATAAGGCGCAGACATGCGCACAAGAAGCGTCTCATAATCTTCGGTTTGGTCGATAAAATCGACCGAAAACTCCGGATATTTTGCCCTTAATCTCGTCAGAGATGTTCCGTAATCACCTAAGAGCTCCGTCTCTTCTTTTTCTGCTACATATTTGGCCCCTAGAACAGTTTCGCCATCGGTACTTACGATGACGCCTGAAGCATCGTAATCATCGTTGTGAAAAAGTGAGCGCGCCTTCCGCCGATTGATTAAATCGTAAACATAAAGCCCAAGTGTGTCACGGCCATTGTAATCCCCAATGATCAACTCCGTTCCATCTTTGAGAAATCCGTATATCGGAGTCTCTGGGTCAGCCCAGGATAATCCATATAGTTTTCCCATTTCTCGTTCGCAGGATTGAAGATTACCATTCGATCAGCGCCGGCATCGGTTTTTCCGCGGCCAATGCGAGGAATGCCTGTGTCATCTGTGTACCAATATTCTATCCCAATCCGTCCGTTCTTGATGTTTTTAGTTTTTAGAGTTTCTAAATTCACCTTGTGCACACTGGGCCACATATCGCCTTCGATATTGGAGAACGCCATTAATATGTGATCTGGATCATCATCCAGCCAATCAATCACGCGATCATTGAACTGCCTGAAAAATTTAGGCTTAAGAACAAAACGACCTTTTTCCTCTCCCAATGATTTCGTAAAGAGATTGGTGACCGTAAAAGGCGTGCCGCGGAAGGACTCACTCTTTGCAACGGAAATCACAAAGCGCTCATTATTCACCCATTTAATGTATTTGGGCTTTATATCTGCCCCAAGCGATATCGCATCCATTTTACCCACATGGCCATTCGTCTTCTTTGTCGCCGCAAAATAAGAGCCGCCGACATTTAAAATAACAGCTAAATGCTCTCCGTCAGGCGAGAGGTCAGCATCATAGGCGACGGGCAACTCACCAAAAGCTTTGGCTGGCGGGGCGGCATAAGACGATAGAGTCATCGCAGCTGTCGTGGATAGGGACAGACCAGTCGCTAATAATAGATTCCGCATTAAATTTTTCATGAGTGAGCCCTTTTATCCCGCTTTTACAGTTACCTGACAAAATAATTTGCTCGATTGCAAGTATTAGGCTGTAATTTATGCAGTTTATGCGTGCAGAACATTATGTTCGACGTCTATCTTTCAGAGTCAAAATGTTTGGAAAGGCGCAGGCCCTGACTTTGATAATGGCTGCCTTGCGCGCCGTAAACAACTTCAGGCGCGGCGGCCATCGGCTCAAAGATAAGTTTCGCGACGGCTTGCCCGTGGCGTAGGATGAAAGGCACGTCCCGGCCTCGGACTTCGAGGACCGCGCGGCTCCCGGCTCCGCCCGCGGCACTGACGCCGAATCCAGGGTCGAAAAACCCAGCGTAATGTGCGCGAAATTCACCAATTTCAGGTGCGATAGGCGCCATTTCAGCCGCTTGGTCCACCGGGATCTCAACCGCTTCGCGGCTCGCCAAAATGTAAAATTCTTCAGGGTCCAACACAAGCGTGCCATTTGGAGCATAAAGCGGCTCCCAATACTCGGACGCCGCATGCGCTTTCAGGCCCCGAATATCGACAAGCCCAGAATGCCGTTTCGCGCGGTAGCCAACAGGAGACCCTTTTTCTGCGGCCTTCAGATCAATACTGACATGCTGGGTCTCTAACGCTTCATGCGCACCTCTTCGAAACCGTATTTGTCCCAATCGGTCGCCGGGGCGCACAAGTATCGGGAAGGTGCGAGGCGCGACTTCCATATAGAGCGGGCCTGAATAGCCGGCCGGGATTGTATCAAACTTTTCACCCCCATCACAGATGACCCGGGTAAAGACATCTAATCTGCCCGTCGAGCTTTTGGGATTTGCGAGGCCGACAATATCGTCGGGGAGAGTCAAATCCTCTCTCAACGGAATTAGGTAAACACACCCCGTTTCCAGAACCGCACCGCCGGTAAGGTCAATTTTGTGCATGACAATTGACTCGACCGTCTCAGCAACGGTGGCCCCGCGGCCTGGGAGAAAACTGGCGCGCAACCGCAGCGCCGTATCACCCAAACATAGATCCAAACTCGCTGGCTGTATCGACGGAGGATGCGCGGCATCCTCGGATAAGCCCGTAATGACGCCGCTCGCAACAAGGCGTTCAATCGCCTGACAGGGTAAAATTCCGTTTGTCATAGGCACTTTGCTAACAGCCCGCGCAGACTGTGCAACGGTCCGGCGCATAAATCTGTATATGAATTGAACAGAGTTTTCTTACCCTTCAACTGGATAAAGCCCTTGCAGGTCTGCCCATCCTTCGTCAGGGTCGCCTTCGAGAGAGACAGGTTTGGTCGATTGTGACCAAATTTGATGGTTGCAAACGGAGTGGGGCGTGAGCGAAAGAGAGCAGCGGGGAGAGAGTCAGTTGCCAGCAAACCTATTGATTCCACAATATGAACAACGCACGGATGATGTCGTTGTGCGCGTTGAGCCAGAATATCTGGCCGAACAATCCAACCCGTCTGATTCGCGTTTTATCTGGGCCTATACGGTCGAAATCGACAACCAAAGTGGCCGTGACCTCACCGTAACAGACCGATTTTGGCAAATCGCCGATAGCAGCGGGCAAGTCCAAGAGGTGCGCGGCGCCGGTGTTGTGGGGGAAACCCCCATTGTAAAATCCGGCGAAACCTTTCGCTACACATCAGGCGCGCCCCTGACCGCGCCGTCGGGCATGATGCGCGGGTCTTACACAATGCGCACAGAGAGCGGCGAGAGTTTTGACATTGCCGTGCCAACCTTCCTCCTTGATAGTCCGCATGAGGGACATTGTTTTAATTAAAGCCGCCTAAAGCGCCGATTTGTCTTTCGTGTAAAAGTTCAAAATTGTCTGATAGCGAACGGGCATGAGGCGCTGAAGAAAGCTCGCGATTTTCGCATCACTCCCAACGACAATCCTGCGCTTACGCCGCGCTGTGCCGTCCAGAATAGTTTTCACTGCTTTATCCACCGGCGTAATGGCGAGCGTGTCAAAGTCCTCATCCATAGCCGCCTTGCTTTGCCCCGACGGAATAAAATCCACGACCGCATTGCGCGCGACATTGGTTTTAACGCCGCCCGGATGCACACAACAGACGCCGACGCCAGTGCCTAGCCCCTCCATTTCCAAAGCTAATGTTTCGGTAAAGCCGCGCACGGCAAATTTGGACGCACAATAATGCGCCTGCCCTGTGTAAGCGATGAGTCCGAAGAGCGAAGAGATATTTGTCACCACACCCTTTGTTTCGATGAGCTGCGGCAAGAAAGCTTTCGTCATGCGCACAACGCCCCAGAAATTCACATCTATGACCTGCTCCATACTCTCCAGCGGCGTGTTTATAACGTCGCCAACGCGGGTCATCCCCGCATTGTTGAAGACGTAATCCGCAGCCCCCAGCGCCGCTTCGACCTTAGCGGGATAGTCCAAGACCGCTTGCTTATTTGCAACATCCAAAACATCGACCAAAATGCGGTTGCCGCCGCCAATCATCTCGCGCGTGGCCTCTAATCCCGCCGCGTCAATATCGGAGATCGCCAGCACTGCACCCTGCGCGCAGAGTTGCCGCGCCAATTCTCGGCCCATACCCGAGGCCGCGCCCGTAATGACGCAGACCTTATCGCGAAAAACACTCATGCCGCCTTTTCCTGTTTTGACGAGGTGAACTCCAGCGCCGCATTCTCAAGGGCCGATGTCAACAACACGGCCTTATCGAACTTATAATCCTGCTTGTTCTGCCACGGATCGCGGTCCCCTTGTTTGGGGATTTTATCGACGACCCGTTTGATATAACCGGCTTCGAAATCCAGCCAAGGACGCGCAGTAAGGTCTTCCGGTGCGCGCGGCGTGACGCCATCCAATCCCCGTTCGTCCATATGGTTCATGAGGCGGCAACTAAAGCGCGAGATTAGATCCGCGCGCAAAGTCCAGCTCGCATTTGTATAGCCAAAAATAGCGGTCAGATTTGGGATGTCTGAAAACATCAATCCGTAATATCCAAATTTTTGACTGAGGTCCTGAACTGCGCCGTCAACGGAAATTTCGGACGCCCCCGCGAACACAACCTCGAGGCCTGTTGCTGTCACAATCAAATCAGCCGGCAATGTCTCTCCGGATTTCAGCAACACGCCGCCGTCCACAAATCTCTCAATATGGTCTGTCACCACCGAGGCTTGACCCGCTCTCATCGCTTTGAACAAATCAGAATTTGGCACGAGGCAAAGCCGTTGATCCCACGGATTATAGCGCGGCGTGAAATGGGTCTCGACATCGAAATCCTCGCCTAGTTCTTTGCGTATTTTATTGAGCAAATACTCTCCGACTTTCTTCGGCTTAGTCTGCGCGCGGCTATAAATGAACCGCGTATAGGCGATGTTTTTCGCCCGCGTGAGTTTATAGGCGAGCTTGGACGGCAGAATTTTCCGCAAAATATTGGCGATCCAATCCGTATCGGGCTGGCTCGCTATCCATGTTGGGCTTCGCTGCAACATCGTGACATGGGCCGCAGTTTCGGCCAGATTTGGCACAAGCGTCACAGCCGTCGCGCCGGAGCCAATCACCACAATTTTTTTGCCCGTCACGTCATAATTTTCGGGCCAGTGTTGGGGATGAATGATGTCGCCTTTAAAATCCTCCCGCCCGTCAAAATGGGGGTCATGGCCTTTGTCGTAATCATAATATCCAGCGGCGGAGATTACGAAATTCGCTGTCAGCATCGTGATAGCCCCGTCAGGCTCCGCGAGGGTCAAGCGCCAGCGCGCCTCGCCGGAGGACCAATCCATCGCAATGACTTTGCGGTTATATCGGATATGGTCTTCGACCTGAAATTCAGCTGCAGTCTCTTTGATATAGTCCAAAATCGCGGGACCATCGGCAATCACTTTGCCGCCCGTCCACGGTTTGAAATCATAGCCCAGCGTGTGCATATCGGAATCGGAGCGAATGCCAGGATAGCGAAATAAATCCCACGTCCCGCCCATACGCGCGCGGGCCTCAAGAATGACAAAGCTGCGGCTTGGGCACTCGCGGCGGAGGTGACAAGCCGCGCCAATACCCGATAGTCCCGCGCCAATAATGACCGTGTCGAAATGCTCATCCATGCGTTTTCGTAGGAGCAACGCCCCAACAAGTCAGGCGATAATATCGAATAACCGCCCATGCGGAAGCGTTCGCAGGCCCCGTTGAAACAATGGTTTCAACTCGGGAGCTCCGCCCTTACCTGTATTTTCCCAACGCGGGTTGGGTTGGCGGGCGGCAACCCGCAAATAGAAGGCAAAGCCTTCGAAAGAAGGACCGCCCGCAGTGTTGGCCTCTGCGATGGAGGACCAGAATAATAGTTTGTTTTACGCAAAGGCCGTGGAACAGGTTGTAAATCCGATCCACACACACTGCGGCAGCAGTTTTTGATACACCGGGTGGGGGTCCTGCAGTTTCACCTTCCGGTCATGCTTGCCATGAGGCCGTATCATCTGGTTAGGATGCTCGAACCTGTCAGCCATCAGTGTGTCCTAACACTTCAAACCAACCCCG
>CALDTL010000105.1 GCA_937923965.1 uncultured Caulobacterales bacterium | reverse complement strand
GTCAATCTCGGCGATCGGGACGAAGCGCGCTTGATCGGCGTCATCTCCGGCTTTTGGCTCGCCGGAGACCCATAGCGCGAGATAGTCATGTAAGCGGTAGTGAAACCCTTCGAAATCCGCATTGAGGGCCGTGATTTTCGTCAGCAGATTGGCGGCAACGGCGGTTTCTTCGGTGAGCTCTCGCAAGGCCGCCACAGCCTCGGTTTCGCCCGCTTCGATACGTCCGCCGGGAATGGACCACTCGCCTTTGCGGGGCGCTGTGCCGCGCTGGATGAGCAGGACCTCTTCGCCTTTGAGGCACACCACGCCCACGCAATTTACTCGTTCTGATTTCATAGCAGTTCCCATAGCCTCGCCGCACCCCTATAGCGAGACTATGTGCGGACGATTTACACTAGCCGGGAATTTAGACCAGATTGCGGCCCGCTTTGCGTCGGAAACAAGTGATAAAGGTCTGTGGGAGTGGGAGCCGCGTTATAATGTGGCGCCCGGCGCGGTCATTCCTGTGGTCGCGTTTAACGGCGCGAAAGACAGGACGGTGGTGCCCATGCGCTGGGGGCTGCATCCGTCATGGCGCAAAGAGCCGCCGGAGGGGAGGCCGCTCTTTAATGCGCGGGTCGAGACCGCCGCAGAGAAGCCCAGCTTTCGCACACCGTTTAAACGCCGCCGCGCGCTGATCCCGACGACAGGCTGGTATGAGTGGGAGCGAGTGGAAATGCCAAACGGCAAAGAGATAAAACAGCCGCATTTCATCTTCGAAGATAGCGAGGATGTCGGGAATGAAATATTCGCTTTTGCGGGGCTCTGGGACCGCTGGCGGGTCGATGAAGGGATAGAGCTGCTCTCTTGCACAATTTTGACAACCGCCGCGAGCGGGGATGTGAAACATCTCCATCACCGCATGCCCGTGCGCTTGCCAGAGAGTAAATGGGATGAATGGCTCGATTGGGATGCGAAAGCGGATTTTACGCTTAAGTCCATGCGCGGGGGGGATGACCTCGGCCACTACGAAGTCGGCCGCGCCGTGGGAAATGCGCGTAATGAAGGCGCGGAATTGATTAGGCCGGTGGCGGGTGTGGGTTAGAAAGTTGTTACTCAGTATCACTGTAAAAAGAGTGTTCAAATAACCTCACCATCCGATGTATTCATCGGATGGTTTCGTATCAAACTCTACAATTGGTAAATTGCTTTCATCGGTCCGCTTTATACTTGAACTAACAAAAGTGTTGTTTGGGTTTCGGATCAAATATTCTTTAGATAGCTTGTCTCCCCATTCCTTCGCTTTTTCCTCAGAGGGGCTTTCCACAGTGAAACATGCAACCCATTCGTAGCCTTGATCACTTTCGAGGAGATTTTGATCCCGGAACCAAACGTTATATTCATAAAATAACATGTCGTTTTTACACATCTTCAGGAGCTTCCGCATGCAGCATCTCGTCCTGCGCCACCTCCAACGCCGTATCTCTTGCCACGAAATCCGCCATGGTTGCGCCGCGGCTGCCGAGGGGGCGGCAGGGGCCGCGTGTTGTATCGGCGATGGTTTGGCGTTCTAATTCGGAGTTTAGCTCTGCGCCGAGGATCACAACCATGGCTGTTAGCCAGAGCCAGATCAGCAAAATAATCACAGAGGCGAGACCGCCAAAGGTTTCATTATAAGCCCCAAAATGAGTGACGAATTTCGAAAAGCCAAAACTAATCGCGAGCCAGCTGAATAGCGCAAAAATTATGCCCGGCATCAACCACCGTTTGCGGGCGGGGCGGCGTGAGGGCCCGAACCTATACATGATCCCGCAGGCATAGCAGAAAATCATAATTAATAAGATCCACGGCAAGGTGCGCGTCGTGAAACCTGCCGAATATTGAAAATCCGTATGGCTGAGGGCGGCGGAGACGCCAATAATGATGAAAAGTGAAACCCAGACAAAGATAAGGCTCCCGAGTGTCATCAGCAGGCCAAACACAAAAAAGACAGCAGGATTGCGGCTCTCAACCTCTTCATAGGCCACATTCATCGCGCGCATCATGGCGCGAATACCTGTGCCGGCGGAGATAAATGCAAATCCGAGTGATAGGATAATACCGAAACTCGCATTGATCGGCGGGGCGGATAAGACGCTATTTATCTGGCTATCTAAAATCGCATAAGCGTCGCCGGGGAGCAGGGTGGCGAATGCGCTCGTTATGCCTTGGACATCGCTGGGGTCCGCGAAATAGGATACTGTCGAGAGGGCCGCCGTAATGAGCGGGAAAACCGCGAGGAGGGAGAAAAACGCCACCCCCGCCGCAATCACGCTGACATTATCATGGTGGGCTTCTTTCCAAGTGCGTTTGATGACCGCCCACCAATCCGATAGCCCGTATCTCCACGGGCTATCGCAATCGCATTGCGCGAAATTCTGGGCGTAGGATTTCACGTGTCGCTTTGCTTCCAAAACCTGAAACTCAGAAACACCGCGACAATGAGAGCTAACAGGCCTGCAAAAAATTGAAGCGATAAGGAGGGGATCTGAAATTCAAATAAAAATCTCAAAATATCAGAACTATACGGGTCCCATCCCAATTCACGTTCTACATTTCCTGACAAAGTTAACATCGTCCCGACAAGCGAATAAAGGATCAGGAAAAAAGCCAAAATGTAAGCGGCGAAAATGGAGACGACTTTCGCCATCAGATCGACCTATTTCCCTTTCTTGGGCGGTTGAGGCCGCGCGAAAACAAGCGTGTCATCAGTGGACGCCGAGGGGTCGAATTTATAGCCATTGGCATCAAAATCCTTGAGACCTTCTGCTGTATCGACCCTGTTCTGCACAATCCAGCGCGTCATCAGCCCCCGTCCAAATTTCGTGTAATATTGGATAGGCCGAGATTTGCCGTCTTTTTCTTCCATAAATTTCGCAGAAATAACCTTGGCGTCGAGCGTTTTTGGATGCGCCGCTTTGAAATATTCATTGGACGCAAGGTTGACGATGGTGCGCTCGGAATGCGCCTCTAGCTCTTCGTTTAAAGACGGCGCGAGCGTGTCTTGCCAGAAGGCGTAAAGATTTTTGCCGCGCGGATTTTCGAACTTGGTCCCCATCTCTAGGCGGTAGGGTTGAATGGCGTCCATCGGGCGTAATATCCCGTAGAGTCCCGATAAAATGCGAACATGGTCTTGCGCGAATGACAGGTCTTCATCACTCAAGCTCTTGGCCTCAAGCCCCCAATAGACATCGCCGTCAAAGGCGAGGCCAGCGGCTTTGGCCGAGTTAGATTGTCCATCAAGATTGAAGGTTTGAAAACGCTCGACATTGAGCTCGGCGAGATTATCCGAAATGTGCATGAGCTTTTTGAGGTCAGCCGCCGTTTTGGTTTTTGCGATTTCCGCAAGGACCTTTGTGTCGGTCTCAAAACGCGGACGTGTTTCGGAAAGTCCCGTATTAGACGGGTCCATATTCATTTTTTTGGCAGGGGAAAGTAAGGTTAGCATGTTGTGCTCCTCCTCATGAGATCACCTGCGGGTGCAGGTCGTATCCGTGGGTTAGTGATGTGTATGATTTAGTTACGGCTGGAATGAATTGCGAGTCTTTCATTTTAGAAAAATAATATTGACCCGGGTTTTCTTTAAATTGGCTTGCCAGAAAAAGACCCTGCGCGAGAGGCTGTTGTAGCCCAAAGATGGCCGCTGTTAATGTTTGGCAATAAGGTAGTTTTCGTTCAGCTGGTCTTCTAGCGATCTTTTCTGTCTTTGACCAAATGTGTTATGATACGACTGAATTTGAAGACGTTATCTCCAAATGAAATCAATTTTAGTATATTGGTATTTGACCATCCCTCGTCCTCCGGATGGATCGCCCAGAGCCATTCGTCCAAGCCGTTTGAATCACGCTTTCCCATAGGCTCTTTGTCTAAAAGCACACATGCAAATTCAAACCAATAATCAGTTTTGCCCCCCTCGAGCCATGCCTCATTTAGATTCATGGTTCCCATTGGGCTATGTTTTCCGGGAATGACAAAGTTGGCCCAGACTGCAGCAAAAAAGACATCCAAATCAGTATACCACGGGAGATATTCTTGGAACGCCAATTTTCCTTTTGGTGAAAAAGTCTCCCAGTCCTCTCGGTCGTCCACCTCAATCCAATCATTGTTCTTCGCAAAAATTTTTGCTTCAGGCACCGTCAAAAACTCTATATCAAGGAATGCGTTTAAGGTGTTATTATCGGATTGAAGTAGATCGTTCACATTACGAGTTTAAAGACAAAAATCGTTCCTACAAGGTGTGTATTCTTTACGATGAGAAAGAAAATCGAGTGGCCTAAAATCGCTCCACTACGGACTCTCGCTAAACCATGACTCGCGGATTCATAATCCGGTCTGGGTCCAGCGCGTGTTTGACGGCGCGGAGTAGTTTCATTTTTACGGGGCTGGCGCGCTGCGCGAGATCATCGCGTTTCATAATGCCGATCCCATGCTCCGCGGAGATAGACCCGCCGAGGGCTTCAACAATGTCAAAAATGGGCTGACTAAGCGCATCCCAATTTTCGAGATATCTTTCCTTATCGGCCCCCACAGGCTGCGCGATATTGTAATGGATATTGCCATCGCCGAAATGCCCGAAGCCAACAGGACGGCAGCCGGGAATGATGTTTTCTACGGCGGCATCTGCCTGCAAAAAGAACGCGGGGATTTTATCAATGGGGACTGTGATGTCATGTTTGATTGAGCCGCCCAAGAACTTTTGACCCGCGCTCATATGTTCGCGGATGGATAATATATCCGCGGCTTGCGTTTCATTTTGCGCTATAACAGCATCCTTTATCTTATTGTTTTCTATATATTTTCCAATCGCGTTTTCAGCGATAGACAGACCTTCTTCTTCACTGTCGACGTCCCAATCACATAGTAAATACCAAGGATGTTGGTCCGCAAATGGATCGCGGACGTTGTCAAAATTATCGACAACGGCGCGGTAGCCAATCGCGGGCATGACCTCGAACATCGCGAGGCGTCCGCCCGCGCGAAACGGCTCGAGCAGAGAGACAGCATCCGCTGCGCTATCCAATCCAATGAGCGCGCGCTGGACATAATTCGGTTTCGGGAAAAGTTTCAAACTTGCGGCGGTGATAATGCCCAATGTGCCTTCCGCGCCCAGAAACAATCGGCTGAGATCATAGCCTGTGTTATCTTTGCGCAGACTCGTGAGCCCGTCGAAAATAGATCCATCCGCCAGCACAGCTTCAACGCCGAAGACGAGCTCTTTCGTCGTGCCATATTTGAGAACATGATTGCCGCCCGCATTGGTCGACAGCACCCCGCCAATTGTGCAGCTACCCTGTGAGCTAAGCGTGAGCGGGAATTTACGGTCAGCGCCATCGGCAGCATCCAGAGCGGATTGCAGCGTCGCGCCCGCTTCAATAATCATCGCATTCGCGGTTGTGTTGACGTCTCGAATGACCGTCATTTTTTTCAGGCTGATTAGGATTTCGCCCTGCGGTGTGTTCCCCCCGACGAGGCCCGTATTCCCGCCTTGCGGCATAATGGGTAATTTATGCTCGGCGCAAATTTTTACAGCCATAGACACCTCTTGAGTGTTTCGCGGGGTCAGCATGATTGGCGTCTCGCCGAAATATTTATCGCGCCATTCGCGGAGATGCGGATCAATGAGATCCGGGTCCTGTGTCCACGCCCCGCTGGGGAGGGCGGATTTTAAAGCCTCTATCCCGGGTTTGATTTCGGCAGAATAGGTCATTGCTTTTCGTTGAACTCGGCTTCGATGCGCAAGGTGACTTCATCGCCGATTCCGAAATTGGTGAGATAATCCATGCCCCAGTCCGAACGGGTGATTTTGCCGATAGCCGAAAATCCGAGCGTCGCCCCCGGGATCCCAAAGCTTTTCCCTGCTCCATTATAGGTGACATCCAAAGTCACCGGTTTCGTGATGCCTCGCAGGGTGAGGTCCCCTGTGACTTGGCCTGTATTGGCGCTATTTGTCGTGGCTGTTGTGGAGACGAACCGGATTTCCGGATAGGTGTCGCCGTCAAAATACCGGCCATCTGTCGCCAGGGTTTCATCCCACTCTGTATCGCCGGTTGAAACGCTCTTGGGGTCGATCCTTATATCGACACGGCTTTGCGTTGGGGCATTGGGGTTGAAATCAAGCGCCCCTGAAATTTTATCGAACCTTGCCGTATAAAAAGACAGACCCGAATGACTAAGGGACCAATTGACCGAGGTGTGAGTCGGGTCGAGCACATAAGCGCCTTGGGGCGCGGCCGCCACGTCCAAGACGGGCGGCGTCGCGCAAGCGGAAATGAAAGCAGACGAAATGGTAAAGGCGAGGGGGAGGCAAATATGTTTCATGAGATTATCTTAACGCAGTCTACGGCAAAATATAGTTGAAAGCGCCGCGGCGGTATCGCAGAGCGCATCATGGAGTCCTCTAACCCAACCCAAGAGCCAAATGATACGGCCGAAAAGCCGACAAAGCGCGAGTGGATTTTATCAGAGCTCAAGTTTTTCTCAAAGCTCTTCGTCTTTATTTTGGCCTTTATGACCTTTGTTTGGGGGCATTATAAAATCCCGAGCGAAAGCATGCAGCCGACATTAGAAGTGGGCGACCACCTTTATGTGTCCAAATATGCTTATGGCGTGTCGAAACACTCGCTGCCATATTTGCTCCATAAGCTACCGTTGCCCGAAGGCCGTATTTTCTCCCGTATTCCGAAACGCGGCGATGTCGTGGTTTTTCGTAATCCAAATTCCGGCATCGTCATGATTAAACGCGTTGTGGGTTTGCCCGGCGATACCGTGCAGGTCAGAAGTGGTCAGCTCTTTTTGAACGGTGACCCAATTAATCGGGACGTTATCGGCAATCGACTTTACCGCGAACATGCAAATCAACGTGTGCGCAGCGTGAATGCCTATCAACAAACGCTGCCGGGCATGGAGGAGGCATTCACCATTTATGAGCGCGACGATACTTACCCGCTCGATAATACGCCTGTCTTCATTGTGCCTGAAGAGACCGTCTTTTTCATGGGGGATAATCGCGATAATTCGGTCGATAGCCGCGCCGCGAATCAGGGGCCCGGGATGGTGCCGATGAATTATGTTATTGGCCGCGCGGACCGCGTGATGTTCAGCCTGAAGCGATGCAACCGTGATGAAGATTTACATTGTCCGCCCAAGGGGCGTTTCATGGAAAAACTATAAGCGCCCCCTCGACCCGAGGGCTTCATGGGCCTATTTAGCGCCGAGAGAACTCAATTAGGTGAATCATGTCAGACCGTAAAATTGCAGAGATGAGCTTTGAAGACGCCCTTACTGAGCTCGAGGGCATTGTGGGCCGACTTGAACGCGGAGATGCCCCGCTTGAGGAAAGCATCACAATTTACCAACGCGGCGCGGCGCTCAAGGCGCATTGCGAAGGCAAGCTCAAAGACGCCCAGATGAAAGTCGAAAAGATTGTCCTCAAGGGGCAGGGCGACGTCGGCACTGCGGATTTTGACGGTTAGGGTGGTGCGTGTTTTGAGGAAACTCCTCCATCGCTTTAGCGGGGGAGGTGGACCGCGGAGCGGTTCGGAGGGGGTGCTCGCCGTCGGGCGAGTCAATAAAACCTTGCCTCAATTTGCAGTTTTAATACTGGGCCTTTTCGACGGCGCAGGCGCGCCGACCCCCTCCGGCCTTCGCGTTTTTTCAAATCGCCAAGCCCACCTCCCCCGCTTACGCGGTGGAGGGGTTAACATAGGGCCTTGATTATGCCCCTTTCTGCCGTCTCTCAATCGACCAACCATGACTTCCCTGAGCGATTGCGCAGGGTCGCGGACCTCGTAGAGGCGCGTCTTGATGCGCTACTCCCGAAACCCGCTGGACACCAAGCTGTCATCTTTGAGGCGGCCCGTTATGCGGCGCTGGGCGGGGGAAAGCGTTTGCGGCCTTTTCTAACGGTCGAAACCGCGCGTATGCTGGGCGGACCGATGGACGCGGCTTTGACGGTGGGCTGCGCGCTGGAATGTTTGCACGTCTATAGTCTCGTCCATGACGATCTACCCTGTATGGATGATGATGATTTACGGCGCGGGAAACCCACCGTCCATAAAGCCTATGATGAGGCCATTGGCGTGCTCGCGGGCGATGCGCTTTTGACGCAGAGTTTTGAAATTCTCAGCGAGGCTGATCTGTCTGCCGATGTGCGCGTCACGGTCATATCAGAGCTCGCGAAATCCGGCGGCATGTCGGGGATGATCGGCGGTCAGGTCGTGGATATTACGGTGGCCGAGGGCGAACGCGACGAGGCGCTGATCACGGAGCTTCAGGCAATGAAAACAGGCGCGCTGATTGACTATGCGGTCAAAGCGGGCGGATATGTCGCTGGCGCCAGCTATACGGAATTAGAGGCGCTCTCTGCCTACGCCCGCGATATGGGCCTCGCCTTTCAGATACAAGACGACATCCTGGATGTAACGGGAGATGCGGAAACCGTCGGAAAAGCCGTTGGAAAAGATGCAGACCTCGGCAAAGCCACATTCGTATCAATATTAGGCCTTAATGGTGCGCGAGACCGTGCCAAAGCCCTTGGTGTTCAAGCGAAGAATCATCTTGAACCTTGGGGGGCTTCGGCGCAAACTCTACGGCAAACCGTAGACTTTGTGTTAGAGCGCGAACACTAGAGATCTGAATAAGGAATAGACGGATAAATGCCGCATACACCGCTACTCGATACTGTAAAAATACCTGCCGATATGGACGGATTTTCGCGTGACCAGCTCAAGCAGCTGGCCGATGAAGTTCGCGCCGAGGTCATCGATGCTGTCTCGGTCACGGGCGGGCATTTGGGCGCAGGGCTTGGCGTGGTTGAGCTCACCGTTGCGATTCACGCGGTCTTTGACACGCCGGAGGATAAGCTGATCTGGGATGTCGGGCATCAATGCTATCCGCATAAAGTCCTGACGGGTCGCCGCGATCGTATCCGCACGCTGCGAAAAGGCGGCGGTTTATCTGGATTTACGAAACGCGCCGAGAGTGAATATGACCCGTTCGGCGCGGCGCATAGCTCGACGTCAATTTCTGCGGGCATGGGATATGCGGCAGCGCGTGATTTGGACGGACGCGATAATCATATTATTTCGGTGATTGGGGATGGGTCCATCACCGCCGGTATGGCCTATGAGGCGATGAATAATGCAGGGGCGACGGATTCCCGCCAACTCGTGATTTTGAATGATAATGATATGTCCATCGCCCCGCCTGTGGGCGCGATGAGCCATCTTTTGTCCCGCACGGTTAGCAGCGGCGGCTATCAAGCCCTGCGCAGTACCGCGAAATCCGCAATTGCCCGCGCGCCGCGCCCTCTCAAGAGAACCGCCCGCAAAGCCGAAGAATATACGCGCGGCATGTTTATGGGCGGCACATGGTTTGAAGAGCTCGGCTTTTATTATGTCGGCCCTGTCGACGGTCATGATTTGGATGCGTTGATCCCTGTGCTGGAAAATATCAAAGCCATGAAAGACGGACCTGTGTTGCTGCATGTCGTGACGCAAAAGGGCAAGGGCTATGCGCCAGCTGAAAACTCCGCAGATAAATATCACGGGGTCTCTAAATTCAACGTGGTGACAGGCGAGCAATCCAAAGCCATAGCCAACGCGCCGAGCTATACAAAAGTCTTCGCCGAGAGCCTGATTTCCGAAGCCCGCAAGGACGACAAAATTGTCGGTATTACGGCGGCGATGCCGGGCGGGACGGGCCTCAAAGACTTCGGCCAAGTCTTCCCCGATCGCATGTTTGATGTGGGTATCGCAGAGCAACATGCCGTGACGTTCGCGGCGGGTCTGGCCTGTGATGGCTATAAGCCGTTTTGCGCGATTTACTCGACCTTCCTGCAGCGCGGCTATGACCAAGTTGTGCATGATGTCGCGCTGCAAAATCTACCCGTGCGCTTTGCGATGGACCGAGCGGGCCTTGTCGGCGCTGACGGACCAACCCATGCGGGTGCATTTGATATTGCCTATATGGGGTGCCTCCCAAATATGGTCCTCATGGCCGCCGCCGATGAGAATGAACTCGCGCGGATGGTGGCCACCGCTGCCGCGCGGGATGACGGACCGACGGCCTTTAGATATGCGCGCGGCGAAGCGACCGGAATTGGAATAGACCCGAACCCGCAGCCGCTTGAAATCGGCAAAGGCCGCGTTTTGCGCGAAGGCTCTAGTGTTGCGATTTTCTCTTACGGCACGCGCCTCGCAGAAGCGATGGCGGCGGCGGAAAAACTCGAAGCCTTGGGTCTCTCTGCGACGGTGGCGGATGCGCGTTTTGCGAAACCGCTCGATACGGAACTGCTCTGCCGTCTTGCCGATGAGCATGAGGTTTTGATTACGATTGAAGAAGGCTCAGTGGGCGGTTTCGGTGCCTTCTGCCTCCACGCGCTGGCCGATGCAGGACGTCTCGATGGCGGCGTAAAAATCCGCACCATGACATTGCCGGACACTTTCATAGACCAAGACAGCCCCGCGCTGATGTATCAGCAAGCCAAACTGGATGCGGACGCAATTGTGGAGAAAGTGTTCCAGGTTATCGGGCGGGATGTCGCCGATATGCAGGGGCTGGCTTAAACAGGAAATCCTTCTCCCATGGGGAGAAGGTGCCTTGGCGTTTTGAAAAAACGCGGAGGCGGATGAGGGGTTAAATGTCAAAGACATCCAGAGAGTTCGCCAGGTCACTAAGAAGAACTGCGCCTGCCTCCGAAACCAAACTCTGGCAAGAGCTACGAGGTCGACGGTGCGGAGGTTTTAAGTTCCGTCGTCAATATATCATCGATCAGTATGTCGTCGATTTTGCCTGCGTCTCCGCGAAACTAGTGGTGGAAGTTGATGGCCCGACTCATGAAGGGCGTGAGGATTACGATGCTGAGCGGACCAGACACATTGAAAGCCGAGGCTATCGCGTTATTCGTTTTACCAATGGGGAGGTACTTGATGAGACAGACGCGGTTGTTGAGGGCATTTATGCAGAGTTGAATATCTGACCCCTCATCCGAGCCCCCGCGTTTTTTCAAAACGCTAGGCCCACCTTCTCCCTATGGGAGAAGGAGATTATAGTTTAAGTCATTCCAATGCGCGCCGATCAATATCTCACCACTCATGGCCATTATGACTCCCGCGCGCGGGCGCAGGCGGCGATTAAGGCCGGTCTCGTGTCTGTTGACGGGAAGACCCTCAAAAAGCCTTCCGAGAAAATTAAAGACGGAGCGGTGGTCACGGCGGGGCGAGAGCATCCTTGGGTGTCGCGCGGCGGTGTTAAGCTCGACCATGCTTTAAATGCGTTTGGCGTTGATGCGGTTGGGCGCATTGCTCTGGATGTTGGGGCGTCGACGGGTGGTTTTTCGCAAGTCCTTGTCTCGCGCGGTGCGTCCAAGGTCTATGCCGTAGATGTCGGTCACGGCCAACTTCACGCGGACCTGCAGCGCGAGCCCAAAATCATTTCGATGGAAGGCCAAGACGCCCGCAGCCTCTCGCCCAATGACCTCTCGCCCGCGCCAGATTTAATTGTCTGCGACGCCAGTTTTATCTCCGCGATGAAAGTCTTGGAAACGCCGCTGCGCCTGGCTGCGGAAACCGCCGATCTCATCACTTTGGTGAAGCCGCAATTCGAAGTCGGGAAGGTCAATATTGGCCGCGGAGGGATTGTGAAATCAGAAGAGCTGGGTCTGCGCGCTTTGGACGATGTAAAAGCGTGGGTGCGGGCCCAAGGCTGGCAGGTCGTTGAGACCTGCGTCTCCCCGATCAAAGGCGGGGCCAGCAATATAGACGGCAATGTCGAATATTTGCTATATGCCAAACGAATTGTGACAGCCGTTTAAAACAAAAACCCCACCTCAAATGAAGAGGCGGGGTCGAAGCAGGTAATCTATTTAGATAATTTATTGGTGTCTGCGGCGACGCTCATGGTGGCGGCGTTTGCCTCCGCGATCGCGATGAAAGCGGACGGGGGTAGAAAAATGTCTGTTCCTAAAGCCTCTATCTCTAAACCCTCTATTCCGGCCATAAAAACCCCCGGACCCAATATTAATGGATAGGCTGGTTCTGGGGCGGCTGTAATAAGGCGTGACGTAGCGCGGCTGCGAATAGATAACGCGCGGCTGAGAATAATAGACCGGCTGTGAATAAGCTGGCTGAGAATACACAGGCTGAGAATAGACCGGTTGCGAATAAACGGGCTGCTGATAATAACCACCTTGGCTGTACCCGCTTCCATAATATCCGGTTTGGTTGTTGTAGTAACCGCTATTGTAGCCGTTATTTCCGCTGCCAGCTATCGCTGCGCCTGCGACTCCGCCTAACACGCCGCCAATGATGCCATATTCTGAGCTTTGGCCGCGCGGCGCGATTCCGTCGCCGAGGGCTGCGCCTGCGACGCCGCCAATGACAGCGCCAAGGAGCTGGCTGCCGCTATTACTGCTATGGTATTGGTTGCTATATTGCGCGCTTGCGGGAGATGAAATGGCGATTGCAGTCGCGGCAAGGGCGACGGCAGCTGTTTTAAATTTAAGAGACGTTTTCATAAAGGGTCCTTTCGTCAGTCAGCGATTGGGACGATATCCATCGGAAGACAGACACTTCGACACCAGACTACGCTTAGACTATACGAATGAACCGCAGCTGAAAAAATTACCAAAACATTAATAAATCGGTTAGCCGCATAACGAAACGCCCTGCCTTATTCAGACAGAACGCTTCTAATCCGAGGAGAACGTGTGGGGCGTCCTGACCCCGAATGTTCAAAAAAATACGCCGCCACAAGGGCGGCGCGTGACCTAATTATTGGCCGCCTTCGTAGTTATAGCCACCTTCGAAGCTATTGTGGCCGTTACAGCTGTGGCTGTGCTTTGACATCTCAACTTTGTCTCTGATCTTACGACCGTTGGAGTCGTACAGAGCGCTGCCGTCGCCGTAGCAATATGTCCCGCTGTCGGTTTGAGGCGTGCTGTAAACAGGAGCCTGCTCATAAGTTGGGGTTGCCGGCATATAGACATGCTCAGGCTGGATGATGCGGGCGGGAGCCTCACATGTTCCGTTGCCCATGTCATTCGTGCCTGCAGGACAAGGCTGCGGGACAACGACGGGCGCTGCGCCCATGACAGTTTTTGCTGGCTCAAGGCAGGTTCCGTCGCCTTGATCCATCGTTCCGACAGGACAAGATTGCGGTATAACAATCGGGGCTGCGCCCATAACTGTTTTCGCTGGCTCTTGGCATGTGCCATTGCCCACATCCGTTGTTCCGGGAGGACAAGACTGCGGGATCACGATTGGGGCTTGGCCCATCACAGTTTTCGCAGGCTCGAGGCACGTTCCGTCGCCCTGATCCATTGTTCCGGCAGGACAAGACTGCGGAATGACAATCGGGGCTGCGCCCATAACTGTCTTAGGCGGCTCTTGGCATGTGCCATTACCCATATCCATCGTTCCAGCAGGACAAGATTGCGGGATGACGATTGGGGCTGCGCCCATAACTGTCTTTGGCGGCTCTTGGCATGTGCCATTACCCATATCCATCGTTCCAGCAGGACAAGATTGCGGGATGACAATTGGGGCTGCGCCCATGACTGTCTTAGGCGGCTCTTGGCATGTGCCGTTTCCGAGATCCGTTGTTCCAGCAGGACAAGACTGCGGGATGACGATTGGGGCTGCGCCCATAACTGTCTTAGGCGGCTCTTTACATGTGCCATTGCCCATATCCATTGTGCCTGTTGGACAAACGGCGGGGATGACTGTCGGCGCTGGTTCGTAAACTGTCCGCGGCGCTGTCATGCAGCTTCCGTCAGGACGTTGTGTTGTCCCAGAAGGACAAGGCTGATTGACGACGCGCGGGGCGACGTGGATCGTGCGCTGACGGATAACCGTTGGCTGAACGCGGGGACGGTATGTTGTAACGGGCATAACAGGACCGGCGACGAAACCGCCAGAGTGGAATGTTCTAGCTGCCGGTAGCGGAACAGGCGGCAATGGAGCCGGCGCGCCGAAACCAACTGGGCCGCCGACATTGACGGGTCCGCGGTAACCGGGAGCAAAACCATTCGCGCCGACTGGGCCGGAGCTGTAACGCGAGTTAGAGCGTCCATTTGAAGAGAGTGCATATCCTGCAACGCCGCCTAAGACAGCGCCCAAGGCTGTGCCTTCTTGTTGAACGCCAGAACCGGCTAGGTTTGACCCAATAACGCCACCAAGGCCTGCGCCGATGGCTGTTCCGGCCAAGTTGCGACCGTTAAAGCCGGGGTTGAACTGACCTGCATAAGGGTTGCCGCCGTAATTTGACCGTGAGTTACCATAAGCAGCTCCTCCCAATCCGCCAAGCACAGCGCCGATAGCGGCGCCTTCTGTGCGGTTACCTGATCCAGCGATTTGTGAACCGATGACGCTACCAATGCCCGCGCCGGCTGTGCCGCTTAGGACGGTTCCTGTGTCCAGACCGCCAAATTGAGCGGAGGCTGTAGCTGGCACAAAGGCCATGGCCGCAATCGCGGCTGTTGAAAGAAGGAATTTCATGTTAGGCTCCTCTAGTGCCAAAATGACCAAAACATTGGTCTTTAAAAAAACAAACGCAATTCCGGCGGTGTGCCGGTATTACCCACATATATTCGGGTTTGTTCACATGCTTGCAAATCTCGTGCCGAAGTCAGCTTACTGCGTAACACCTTATGAATGCGCCGTGAAAGGCCTTCTCGTAAGGGGGGAATTTCACTTTGAAACATACGAAAAACCCGACTTGCTTTCGCAAGCCGGGCCTTAGGAGATGCGGGTATCCACATCTGGGGGTATCCTATTTTTAGCGCCGCCTTTTAGTATCCGCGGCGATGGTGAGTATTGACGCCATATTTTTTAATGCGCTTCCGTTCCCGTTTCAGGTCATGCAGACACTGAGCGATATAGTCTAAACGGCGTTGAACATTTGGATTGTGGCGATGTGAGTATCCACGGCGGTTCTTCAGCTGATCCCGTTCGTAGCGCAGTTCATCCATCTCGCGATCGATTTGAAACAAGCGCCGTTCGGCTCTGTTGCGGCTCCGGTCACTATACCCACGGCTTCCATAGGACGTGTTGCCATAAGACGTGTTATATATTCGCGTTGGCTGCGTATAGACGGTCCGAGGAGACGTGTAGACGGTCCGGCCTGTCCGTGTTGGATAAGTTGTCCGTGTCGGATAAGTTGTCGTCGTTGGGTAACTGGTCCGCGATGGGTAAGACGTCGAGGTCTGATAACGCCTGTCGTTGTGGTTATATTTCTCGCAATCGCTGGCGCTATCGCCAACCGCTGCACCGGCTACGCCGCCAATGATGGCGCCTAAAATGCCGATTTCTGTGCTCTCACCGCGACCGGCAATACGGTCGCCAATGGCTGCGCCGGCCGTGCCGCCGACGACGGCTCCGAGCACTGCGTTACTGGTGTCATTGCAGTTATCATTGTAATCATTATAGCCGCGATAGTCCTGAGCCTGGGCTGAGACGGGGATTGCGACAGTTGCCGCAGCCAGAGTGACTGCAGCGAGGGCCGTTTTTAATTTTGCATTTTTCATGGCGAACTCCTGTTCATGGCTCCGGCGAAGGAAGATGCCCTCGACCGATGAAACCTAACTAGGGGTTCGCAATTGAACCAACCCTGATGCTGAAATTCACGCCCTATTCAGAAAAAGCTTAACTCTCTGTAATATCATATATTTTTGCTCAAAAATTTCTCAACTTCATCTAATGCGGTCAAAGCTTCGGGAAGATAGTCATCAAATATCTGCCAAACATGGGGCAGGCCGCCGCCCCAACTTTGCAGCGTGACCGGCGATCCGGCGGCTTTGGCCTTATTGGCGAATCGCACCGCGTCATCATGCAGGACCTCAGTGCGGCTCGCCTGAATGAATGTCGGCGGTAAATTCGACAAGTCATCATATATAGGCGACTGCTCGGGATCAGAGGGGCTCATGCCATAATGATGCTGCATCGCGGGGAGCAACATGATCTTCGGCATTTTCAAGATAGGTTGCAGCATTGGCCGCAGCATATGATCCGTCGCCAGATTGCTGCGCATGGACGGGCTGGACATTGTCGCATCTGTCGTCGGGGAGAAGGCGACCACCGCATTGGGCTGCCGCGACGCATGTTTCCGAGCCCAATTGGCCAGCATCAAGACAAGGTTGCCGCCCGCACTATCACCCGCAAGCGCGAGCTTCGCCGCTGGCGCTGCCCCGTCTGGGCCGTTGTCCAAAATCCAATTATAGGCCGCGCGCGTGTCTTCAATGCCCTCACGGCGGGTGTTCTCTGGCATCAGGCGATAATTCGGCGCGAAAACCGCCATGCCTGTGCGCCGCGCCAGCTGCACGGTGAGGGGGCGGTGACTAATATCGCTGCCCACGGTAAAGGCTCCGCCGTGCATATATAAAAGACGG
>CALDTL010000104.1 GCA_937923965.1 uncultured Caulobacterales bacterium | reverse complement strand
ACAGATTTCGTCAATATAATTAATCGATCGAGTAACGCGCTACTTACGATTATTAATGACATTCTTGATTTTTCAAAAATTCAAGCTGGGCAATTGGAATTGGATGTGGCGCCGTTCCATCTCCGCGATGCTATCGAAGATGTTACGGCGTTACTCTCAACGAAAATTTCAGAAACGGGTATTGATCTGCTTTTACGGGTTCAACCTGATTTGCCCTCAACCTTCCTTGGGGATGCCGGGCGATTTCGGCAAATCCTAACGAATATTGTCGGCAATGCGGTTAAATTCACCCATACGGGTCATGTGCTGATAGATGTTAGCGGAGAGACAAGCGATGGAATTGCTGATCTTGTTATAAAGGTTGTCGATACGGGCATTGGTATTGATAAGGAAAAATTTAGCCTTGTTTTTGAAAAATTCAGCCAGGCTGATGGCAGCACCACTCGTCAATATGGCGGCACAGGTTTAGGCCTGCCGATCAGTCAAAACCTTGTCGAATTAATGGGCGGCGATATCAGCGTTGACAGCGTCGTTGGGGAGGGCACCACGTTTACAATTTCCATCGCTCTACCTGTCGAGGAAGACATTATCGTTCCCAAATTAGAACAGCTGAATATTGCGGGTTCAAAAATCTTGGTCATTGATGACAATGAGGTCAACCGAGATATTTTAAAAGAGCAGCTCTCCTATTGGAAATGCAAGTGCGTCGCGGCGCCATCTGCTAAAATAGGCTTGGCCGTTTTAGACAGAGCGAAAGAGAAAAATGTGAATCTCGACCTTATCATTGTCGATTATCAAATGCCCGGAGCCAATGGAGAGGATTTTGTTAAGGCGTTAAAAGCGAGCGCCGATCATGCCCAAATTCCTGTGATCATGTTGTCATCGGTCGATAAGGCGGAACTCCGTCAACGTATGAATGCACTTGATATCGCAGCCTTTTTGACCAAACCGACCCGAGGGTCCGTTCTCCATGATCAAATGGCGGAGGCTTTATGTCGTAAATCTGTGAAACAGGTTCAGCACAAAGAGGCAAAAGAGGCAACAGAGACAAAAGAGGCAACAGGATCACTACAAGCCGCAAACAAACCTTCTACTAGGTCAGGACATGTTGATGTTTTAATCGCCGAAGATAACGAAGTGAACCAGATGTATGCGCGCTACGTGATGGAAGATTTAGCTCTGAGTTATAAAATTGTTCCGAATGGCCGTATCGCCGTAGAAAAGTGGAAATTGCTTTCACCAAAAATTATTCTAATGGACATCTCAATGCCTGAGATGAATGGCTATGAAGCCACGGCAGCTATTCGCAAGATAGAAGCGGAAAGCAATCTGCCGAGAACACCTATCATGGCTGTGACCGCTCATGCTCTAAAGTCAGACAAAGATGTGTGCCTAGAAAATGATATGGACGATTATCTTTCCAAGCCGTTATCTATCAAGTTTCTCGAAGACAAGTTGATGCATTGGGGTGTTCTGGATAACTCATTCAAGTCGCGTGAGGCCAAAACAGCCTGACTTCAAGCGCAATCAAAATTCACGGACTCAAAATCGAAAATGATGCAATATTAATAGCGGAGACCCCCGCCGTCCCCCAGACTAGCTCGTGCAATTGAATGCCTAATCTTGTATTCGGCTCACGCGCGCTAAATTTATCTGGCGCTAAAGCCGCCATCGATCACGATTTCGGAGCCTGTCATGAACCGCGAAGCGTCGGAGGCTAAAAAGGCGATAACGTCACCGATTTCAGACGGCTCTCCAATGCGCCCCATGGGGGTTTGGCCTACAGTTCTGGCGCCATATGCCTCCGCCATTTCAGCGGGCATGGCACTGACGCCATTTTCCACGAGCGGGGTTTGCACAAATCCGGGATGAACGGAATTGACCCGCACGCCCGTCTTTCGCGCCGCGCAATCCAAAGCGATGGCTTTTGTCATAGACCGCACGCCGCCCTTAGAGGCGGTATAGGCGAGTGAGAGCTCATCCGCCACAATACCAAAAATAGAGGAAATATTAATGATGGACCCGCCGCCTGATTTTTGCATCAAAGGCACCGCCGCTTTGCAGCCTAGGAAGACGCCGGTGAGATTGACAGACAGCGTGCGGTTGAAGTCTTCAAGTGTCGTCGACTCAAGTGTGCCGCCAGCTCCTATGCCTGCATTGTTGACGAGCACATCCAGACGTCCGGCTTTTTCTTCGACCGTTTGAATGGCGGCGTTCCAGTCAGCCTCTGACGACACATCAAGTTTGACAAATTCGCCGTCCAAGCTTTGGGCCACCTCTCGTCCCAGATCGTCCTGAATATCTGCAATGAAGACCTGACTGCCCGAAGCGGTCAGCGCTTGGGCGGTCGCGAGTCCTATTCCAGATGCGCCGCCGGTAATAAGTGCAATGTTCTTTTCGGTCATCTAATATCCCCTTTGCGTTTGGTATGCCAAACTGATTTCGAGCGTTTGGTTTTATGCCACCGCGGATGACTTGTTGTAACCAAGCTGTATCCATCGTGCTTGTAAAAACCGTTTAGTGTGATGGCAAAAAAGTAAAGAACTTTCCTCAAACCTCCAATTTGCCCCCAACCTATCAAAACCGACCTACCTCAAAATCGCTCTATCTAACGGACGCTCGGGCTGGGAATACACATTCCATCTAACCCCTTTCATCCTGCCTTTACATCCTCCGCTGTGCTTGCGACCAAGGCCTTGATGAAAGCCCTTAGCGAAACCCAATTTGAGTCGGCGACATCGGCGGCGTCTGCTTTGAATGAGGCAGGGCGGGCGATGCGCGTGCTGTCATCTCTGAGCTGGGACAATGACATGCGAGCGGCGTTTCTGTCGCGCGGGACAATACCTGCGCCAGATTATGCGCCCGTTGATACCGCCAAAGCGCGGGAGGCAATCGCCCATGCGCGACGGCACATCGATGGCGACCACGGCGTTATGGCATGGCTGTCGCGGCTGTGCGAGACGCTGGAGTCCACCGCGAGCCTCATGGAGACGCGGGGGACGGCTGCCTTTTTAGAGCATTCCGCCGCGCTTTATGGCCAGCCGACCGATGTGATGCTGGATAAGACGACGCGGGTGCTGGACCTTGCGCGCCATATGGATGCGACGCTGGAGGGGATGGATTTCGATCAATTGGTCGTGGAGGGCTATGAGACCGAATTGGACGCGGACGCGTTTGCGCAGGCCTTGCGGGAAAAGCTGGATCCCTATTTTGGCGACGATGCGCCGAGCGTGATTGTGGCGCCGGATGTGTCCTCAAAAGCGGCAGCTTCGTCTCGGCGGATACGCATTCGGACGGACGCATATTTCACAGACCGAGATGTCGATCAGCTGTTGCATCATGAGGCGCTCGTGCATTGCGCGACGGGATTAAACGGGCGGCGGCAATCAAATTTCCCCATTTTAAGTCGGAGCCACCCCGGCACAACAGAGGTGCAAGAGGGGCTTGCGGTCTTTGCCGAAATTATCACGGGCAATATGGACCCGCGGCGCTTTCGCCGTTTATCTGGCCGCGTTTTGGCCATTCAAATGGCGATAGAGGGCGCAGATTTCAAAGAAGTCTATGATTTTTTTCTGCCGCGTGCGGGCGATCCCGAGCAGGCCTATGAGAATACGCGGCGCGTGTTTCGCGGCGGGCTCATGACGGGCGGCGCGCCTTTCACGAAAGATATCGTTTATCTCAACGGTTTATTGCGGGTGCATAACTTCATTCGTACAGCCGTGAAGCTGCGGCGGTCGGATTTAATTCGGGTCTTATTCGTCGGCAAGCTGGACATAGAAGACATTCCGGCGCTGGCGCATCTCGCGAGGCATGATCAAATTCTCCCGCCGAAATTCATGCCGCCTTGGGCAAGCGATCTGCGTTTCCTCGTCAGCTATATGGCCTATTCAGCTTTTCTCAATCAGGTCAAAATGCCGGGCTTTCAGGCCTATTATGAAGAGGCGCTGGGAGATGTCCCCGATGTTTGGGCCTTTGCGGATGGTGATCCGGGGACGTGAAACGCCCGCAATCGACACTGTGGGTCGATTGCAGGGGAACGCCGAAGGGCCATGCACTTTGGTTCTCTTAAATTTGATGAGCAATCAAATGTCGCGGTCAATTCTCCCGCCGCGTCAAAAACGCTAGACGTTCAAACAAATGGACATCCTGCTCATTTTTCAAGAGCGCGCCGTGGAGGGGCGGGATCATCTTTTTCGGGTCGGCCTCTTTGATGGTTTCGGGGTCAATATCCTCAACGAGTAAGAGTTTTAGCCAATCGAGCAATTCAGATGTGCTCGGTTTTTTCTTTAGGCCCGGCATGGCGCGAACTTCGAAGAACCGCTTGAGCGCAGCGGATAACATGCGTTGTTTTAAATCCGGGAAGTGGACTTTGACGATGTCGGCCATGGTCTGCTCATCCGGGAATTGGATGTAGTGAAAGAAACATCGGCGCAGGAACGCATCGGGCAGGTCTTTCTCATTATTCGACGTAATGATGATAATTGGGCGCTGCTTGGCGGTAATTGTCTCGCCCGTCTCATAGACAGAAAAGCTCATTTTATCGAGCTCATGCAGCAGGTCATTCGGAAATTCGATATCGGCTTTGTCGATTTCGTCAATTAACAGGATGGGCCGCACCTCCGATTCGAAGGCCTCCCAGACTTTGCCCTTATTGATGTAGTTTTTGATGTCGTGGACGCGGTCATCCCCAAGTTGCGAGTCGCGCAGCCGCGCCACGGCGTCATATTCATAGAGGCCTTGCTGCGCTTTGGTTGTGGATTTCACATTCCATTCAATGAGCGGCGCGCCGAGTCCTTTAGAGATTTCATGCGCCAAAACCGTTTTACCCGTTCCGGGCTCGCCCTTAATCAGAAGCGGGCGCTCTAGCGTAATCGCGGCATTTACCGCCATTTTTAGGTCCTTTGTGGCGACATAATTGTCAGTGCCTTCAAATCTAGCCATGAAAGATCTCCGTGTTCAGTGTGGTTTTATGGTATGCGGCGCGAAGGGCAAGCATCATCCACGCATATGCCGCAGGTGAATTTTTCGTGACATCTGCCATCTTAGCTTGAGAGATTCGAGTCTCGCGGTTATCACGCCGCAGAAACCGAGGCACACACTGAGAACACTCAGGTGTGACGGGACTTTCGGCTCATCGTGATTTAATGGGGATGATATGTCTAACGCGCCTAAAACCAAGAAACCAGTCAAGCTTCCAAAAGGCTATGTGCCTTCGGAGGACGAAAAATTCATGAATGCAAAGCAGAAAGAGTATTTCCGCCTGAAACTTTTGGAGTGGAAAGCTGATATTGCTCAAGAAACGCGAAATACGGTTGAATATTTACAAGGGGAGAACGTCTCTCACCCTGATCCGGCGGATACTGCGGCGGCCAATGCGGATCGGCGCATGGAGCTGCGCACGAAAGACCGTCTGCGCAAGCTCACCAATCAGATCGACAAAGCGCTGATGCGGCTTGAGACCGGCACATTTGGATATTGCGAGGAGACGGGTGATCCCATCAGCCTAAAGAGATTAGACGCGCGGCCCATCGCGAAGAAATCCATCGAAGCGCAAGAAATGCATGAGCGCGGCGAGCGCCTCTCTGCCGGTTAGGGCCGGCGGGCTCACGGAGCCGGCCGTTCTCTGATCTATCGCAGCTCTACTCTAAAAATAAGAACGGCGTTTTTAGGAATGCTAGCGCCTCGTCCTAATGTGCCATACCCGAGAGCGGGCGGGATAAAGAGGGTCCATTCATCACCTGGTTGCATCAGGCTTAAGGCTTCCTGCCATCCGGCAATGAGATCGCTAGGTTTGAGAGATTCTGGACGTCCTCGATCAAATGAACTGTCGAAAATTGTTCCATCCGTAAGGCGGCCTTCATAGTGGACGGTTACCGCCTGGTCGCCCTCATAGGACTTTCCCGTTGGATTGGGGCTGGCTTTGTCAACGCGGTATTGAAGACCGGATTGTGTTGTTATGACACCTGCCTCGCGGCGATTATTGTCCAACCATGCCTCCGATGCGGTTAAGGCCTCCGCTAAGTCTTTTTCAAATCGATCTCGAGCGGCTTTCGTTTGAATATCATATTCGCTTTGGCCGCTGTTCAGAGCGCCCGTTAACGCAGTTTCGCCAACGACATTTCCGTCTCCGCCCCCGCAAGCGGTGAGCGCAAGCCCGGCTACGCCGAGGATGAAGAGTTTTTTAAAAGAGCGCATCGAAATTCCTTTGGTCTTAACCATTAGTTTTAACCGTATCCTGTTGCCTTGAGTATAACAGGGACTTGTTTTCCTCAGGTTAATAGTGCCGGGTCATCAACCTTGAACACGAGAAGCGTCTGAAAATGCAAGTTTCAAGCCAGGCTAAAATGGCGTGAAAATTGCAAGGAAACGGTGGGATTAAAGCAAATGGCCGGTCAGAAATGACCCGTTAGATTCGTGGAAGAGAATCAAGACATGTTCAAAAATAAACTACTGGCTCTGCTGATGGCCTGTGCTGCGTCACTCATGGCGGGCCAAGCTTATGCTCAGGTCGCCTCTCCGGGCGTGGTCATTCTTGAGGTGAATGGCCAACGAATTTTCCAAGGCGGCGGCGGGTATGATCAGATCGATTATCCCGGAAACTCGGCTGAGTATACATTTGTTCGAAATGCAGATTTGTCTTTCTCGGTCACAAAGCCCGACGGCGTAACCGATCGGCTCATTAATATCGACGGGTTTTGGTTTTTTGGTGAACAGCAGTGGTATGGGATTGATGATCTTGCCTCGGCATCAGCTCCGGCGCAGACGATCATTGGATCTCCAGATGAATATGATCAGGTCAATTATCCGGGCGATTCCAGCGATTATGTTTTCGAAAGAAATGCAGATGCGTCTGTCTCCGTCACCAAGCCGGGCGGTATCGTTGATACGCTGACGAATATTGACGGATTTTGGTTTTCAGGTGAAGCGCGATGGTATGCGATTGGCGACTTGGTCGGAGCCTTCGAGGGTGATCAAACTATCACTGGCGGCCCAGATTATGACCAAGTGAATTATCCCGGCGCTGCATCAGATTACACATTTACGCAAAATGCCGATGGATCAGTCAGCGTCGAAAAACCGACTGGGGGCACCGACACCTTAATCAGGATTGATGGGTTTTGGTTCCAAGGCGAGCAGGAGTGGTATCCCATAGAGTCTCTCATCACCCCAGTCGGCCAGACTATCGTGGGCACCAACGCCTATGATCAGGTAGATTATGACGGAGCGCGCGCTGACTATATCTTTGTTGAAAATGCCGATGGCTCTGTGACCGTCAACCGGCCAGGTGGCTTGGTCGATACGCTCACCCTGATTGATGGGTTTTGGTTTCGCGGCGAAGAGGTATGGTATTCTATTGCAGATATCCTAGACGCTGAAACTGGCAACCTTGTTGATGGGATCATTACAGGCTCTAATGAGGTGAATGATAATCTGACAGGAACGCCCAGAGATGACACGTTTTTTGTGGGCCGCGGCAATGACCTCGTGCGAGGCTTAGCAGGCCAAGACACATTGCGTATCGATGGGGACATGAATGAATGGACCTATTCGCGAGATGGCGACGCGCTGACGATGAGTCACCCAACATGGGGGATAAATACGCTGATTGGCATTGAACGGTTATTTTCATTGCGGTCCGGCGACACCGCCACAATCAACCAAGCCATTGCATCGACGGCTGGCCTCCCGGCGTTCCGCCTTGACGGAGACAATGTCATAAACGGCACGCCCGGCAATGACGTCATTCCCGGGCAAGCTGGCGTTCAAGGCTTTTATGGCGGTCTGGGTAATGATACCTATCGCGGCACAAATAACTTCGAGCAGGTCAATTACGATGGCGCCCGGGCTGAATATACCTTCACACTAAATACCAATGGGTCAATTCGCATTAATCACCCAATTTGGGGACGAGATACGATTTTTGATATCGATGCTCTCATCTTTACAGGCGTGGAGCCCGGCGATGGCGGCGCGCGAACAGCGCCTTTTGAATATGTCGATATCGACGATGTGTTCGATTAGCACTTGATAATGATTGAAGCGGATAGCTAAAACCGAGGGCGCTAGGGGCCCTCGGTCTTTAGTTTTATTGCCGAGAGGCCGTCATCTCAATATAGGCCTCAATTTGCTCTTCCATGATATCCAGCGGAACCGGACCGGTCGCGAGGATGGCGTCATGGAAATCGCGAATATCAAAAGCTTCACCAAGCTCCGCTTTGGCATTTTCGCGAAGCTCGAGAATCTTATTCATCCCAATTTTATAGGCCGTTGCCTGACCCGGCATGACGATGTAGCGCTCGATGGCTTTGACTGCGTCGCTTTCTGGGTTGGGCGTATTGACGAGCAAATATTCTATCGCGTCCTCGCGAGTCCATTTTTTATCATGCAGACCCGTGTCCACCACAAGACGCGCCGCCCGCCAGAGCTCCATTGCAAGGCGGCCAAAGTCAGAATAGGGGTCCGCATATAGGCCCATCTCCTTTGGCAGATATTCTGAATAGAGCCCCCAACCTTCGGAATAGGCGGTGAAGCGCCCATATTTCCGGAAGGACGGAATGCCTTCGAGCTCCTGACTGATAGAGAGTTGCATGTGATGTCCGGGGACCCCCTCGTGATAGGCAAGTGCCTCCATTTGATAGAGCGGCATCGCGTCCATGCGGTAGAGATTAGCGTAATATATGCCGGGGCGTGATCCGTCCGGCGCCGGACGATTATAGAAGGCTTTGCCCGCCGCCTTTTCGCGGAAGGCCTCGACCGCGCGAACGTCTAGCTCTGCTTTGGGAAGTTTATTAAAAACTTCAGGCAAGCGAACCTTCATATCATCAATAAAGGCCGTCGCCTCTTTCAAATAGGCGTCTCGCCCGGCCTGCGTTTCGGGTTTGTAAAACTGCTTGTCCAATCGCGTAAACTCAAAAAATTCTTGGAGCGTGCCCGAGAAATCCACCTCTTTCATAATGGCGCGCATTTCGCTGTGGATACGGTCAACTTCGGCGAGACCCAAGTCGTGGATTTCGTCGGCGCTCATATCGGTTGTCGTCATTTCCCGGAGTTGCCACGCATAATAGGCCTCGCCGTTGGGCAGTTTCCAAACGCCGTCATCCGTGCTCGCGCTGTCTTTCTGCCGGGTCATTTCGGCAATGATGCGCTCATAGGCAGGTGCAAGGTTGTTGACGATCGCTTGACTGGCGCGGCCGAAGAGAGCTTCGCGCGTTTCCTCGTCAATCTCGATTTTATCGACTTTGGTTTTGAAGTCATTCAGCAGGAGGTTCAGCTCGCCGCCGTCCTCAATTGGCAAGCCAGACATGATGTTTTGCGAGCTTTCGATCACAAAGTCATAGACGAATTTTGGCGGGGCAATGCCTTTATCGAACTTGGCTTTGGCTTGGCGGGTATATTCATCCAGCGGCTGATCGATGGTTTCCAATCGGGTCACATAATTTTCGGCGTCTTCTACGTCTTTGATTTTGTGATTATTCAATAAAAATGTTGGCAAAGACGCATGTGCGCCGCGCATTTGCGTATAGGTGTAATTGTGGTCCCACCACTTACGGCCCGCGATATCGTCTTTCACATTTTTCTCGAAAAGACGATATGAGAGCTGGCGATTTGCGTCTAATTTGTCGAAATCAAATCCCGCGCGCATCTCCTCCAAAGCCTCTCGGCTTTTATCCAGCTGCTCCAGACTATAGGCTCTACTTGGATCATTCCATTCATCCTGGCGCTCATCTATCCCAAGCGAGGTCAGTCTTTGCGGGTAGGCTCGGACGCTTTCTTTGAATCGCGCTTCAAACCAGTCATCTAGGCGCGCATTCTCATCAGAGGTTTCAGATGCGGCCGTAATCTCTGAGGATGTTGAGGCCTCTGAGGATTTCGGGGTCGGCGCGTCCGATGACGGGGCGCAGGCGCCCAGCGCGAGGACCGCGGCGAGTACGAAAGTGTGTGGCGCGATTTTCATTCATTTGTCTCCGGTTTTGCGGCGGCGATATATTCATCCACTAATTCTTCAAGAATGCTCAAGGGCACAGAGCCATTTGCAATGACTGTGTCGTGAAATTGGCGGATGTCAAAATCAGGACCTAATTGATCTTCGGCCTTGCGGCGCAGTTCCTCAATTTTGAGTTTTCCGATCATATAGGCCGTGGCTTGGCCCGGCCAGACGATATAGCGGTCGATCTCGGCGCGCACGTCCCCCTCGGGATTGGGGATATTATCGAGATAATATTGCACCGCTTTTTCGCGGTCCCATTTCTTTGAATGCATGCCTGTATCAACAACGAGGCGTGCGGCGCGAAAGATTTCCATCCCGAGTTGGCCAAATTCTTTATACGGGTCCTCATAGAGGCCAATTTCCTTCGGGATCGCTTCTGAATAAAGGGCCCAGCCTTCTATGAAAGCTGTCTGTCCGCCTAAGGTGCGAAATTTAGGCAGGCCTTCCAATTCTTGAGCAATCGCGAGCTGCATGTGATGGCCCGGTATGCCTTCATGATAGGCAAGGGCTTGCATGAGAAACTTTGGCTGATCCTTCATGCTTTTTAGATTGATGTAATACGTGCCGGGGCGCGACCCATCGAGAGCGGGAGAGTTGTAAAAGGCGCCAAAGGCGGTGTCTTCGCGAAACGGCTCAACCCGTTTTACAACCATATTTGCTTTGGGTTTTGTAATGAAAAGTGTGTCGAGCCGCCCGCGCATATCATCAATTATGGCTGTCGCTTCTGCCATATAGGCTTCGCGGCCCGCGTCGGTTTCGGGAAAGGTGAACTGCGGATCCGTTCGCAGGAAGGTGAAAAAGTCTTTGAGGCTGCCTTCAAACCCAACGCGGGTCATGATCTCTTGCATTTCGGCTTGGATACGCGCGACTTCTCTGAGGCCAATGTCGTGGATTTCGTCGGCGGTCAAATCTGTCGTCGTGTAATGTTTCAAGCGCGCGTTATAATAGGCTTCGCCGCGGGGCAGTTTCCATGCGCCGTCATCCGCAGTGGCTGTTCCGGCCTGCATATCAAACATCGAAATCAAAGAGAGATAGGCGGGTTGCACGGACGTCAGCAGGGCGTCTTTGGCCTGCGCGAGCAAGTCTTCTTTCTTATCGCTGGATGTCTCTAGTTTCTCTATCTTGCTTTTGACGTCTGACCAGAGCGGGCTGTCCTCGCCGTCTTCAAAGGGCGCGCCCGAAATAACATTGCGGGAGGCGGCTGCGACTTTGGCATAAACGAATTTAGGCATGGAGACGCCTGCCTCAAATTGCGCTTCGGCGCGGGCTTGCGCCTGTCCGAGATAGGTCTGCACCCCGCGCATCCGCGCGATGTAGCTTTCCGCATCTTCGACGCTTCCGACCTTCGAGTAATTGATCAGGAAGCTCGGTAGGTTTGAGTGCGGGCCAGACATATGCGAGAAAATATAATCATTAGACCCAACGGCATGGGTGGCGAGCTGGTCTTCAATATCCGCCTCAAAAAGGCGGTAGGATAAGCGCGTTTGCTGATCCAGCCTGTCGATATCGAACTCCCGGCGCATTTCATCTAGCCAAGACTCCGAAATCGCCATCTCTTCATCGATGGCGGTTTGCGATACGTCGTCAAGTTGATCCATGCCGTCGGTCATACCCAGATAGGTTCTGGACATGGGGGAGCGTGCGAGTTGCTCCTCATAACGCGCCGCAAACCAGTCGTTAAGCCGGGCGCTTTCTTGCACAATCAAGTCTTCGCGCTGCGGCACATTAGAGCCGCTATCCAGACATCCTGAGAGCAGCGGCGTTGTTCCGATTGAAAGCAATGCCGTCGCCAGTAAAATTGTCTTTTTCATCGTGAAATGTCCTCGAAAGCTTCATGCACCAGATTTTTCATAGGGCTACTGGATAATTAGCGCGTGTCCAACCTAGAAATCATGCCAAAAGAGATCCAATGGAAGACATGATTCGCATGGATATACCCCAGAAGCAAAAAACTGCGCCCCTTTGGGTCGGCGCGGCTGTTTCTGTGATTCTGTTATTCGGCGCTTTATCGACGATCTGGTTTGCGCGGAACACGCTCACAGATGACGGACAGGTAATCCTCGGCGGTCTCGCTATCATTGCGCTGCTCAGTGTCGCGACATGTCTTATCATGATTAGATCGCGCTCCGTTTCTTCGGGCCAGCAAATCAAGCTAGACAGTCTTTACTCTGGCACATTTTTTAACAACATCGTCCCAAGCCTCATCACGACAAACGGCAAGCCGGCCCAAGCCAATGCGACCTATCGTGCGTTAGCCGCCCAATTGGGCGCGGAGAGCGTCGGCGACGCACCGCCCGTGATTGATCGTCTCTTTGCGTCCGCTGGCGACGACGCTGCGGCGGCAATTTTTCGTCTCCATCACTTGGCGGAGGGGATGGAGGTTGCAGAGGAAACGCTTGACCTCATTACACCTAAAGATGGATTGAAACGCTACCGTCTCCGCGTTAGCCGCCTGAACGCGCAAAACACGCTTTGGCAGATTATGGAGGTCGAAACGGGACCCACTATTGCGCAGGACGTTTTGGCAGAAGCCCCGGTTGGTCTCTTCACAGTTGCGAAAGACGGGCGGGTCCTGGCTACGAATGATGTTCTCTTGCGCTGGCTTGGCGGGGAAGATGCGGAGCCGCCGACGGCGCTGGGCAGTTTTATCGAAGACCCCGACGCGCTGTTAGGCAGTCCGTCCGAGCCTGGACGCACGGTGAGATCGGATACCCGGCTCATCACCCGCAAAGGCGTCGTGACACCGACGGTGATGTCCGCGAATTGGCATGTCCTTAATAGCGGCGATGTCGTAGCCAGCGTCGCACTCTATGGTCACTCAACACTGGGCCGAGACGAGGGGGGGGCGTCGTCTAAGTTGTCCACTGATTTTGAGTCAGAGAGCTATGCGGCTGCGCCGGTGGCGGTGTTAAAATTGGACGGCACAAACCTATCGGACTCGAGGATTGTGTCAGCGAACCCGGCTTTTGCGAAAATGGCGGGCCGAGATGATGCCGTCGGCGTGACATTTAGAGATATTTTCACAGCGGAGCCTACGGAACATCGTTTCTTGGATTTTGACATTACCCAGACAACGCCGGACCTGCCTTATGATGCGACATTGGCGGCTGGCAAAGACGGTCTGCCTGTCTCCGTCTATATCGTGCATAACCCGCAAGTGCCATCGGAGAGCTACGCTTATCTCGTCAATGTCAGCGCGCGTAAAACATTAGAGGCTCAGCTCGTGCAGAGCCAAAAAATGCAGGCGATAGGGCAGTTGGCTGCGGGCGTGGCACATGATTTCAACAACCTCCTGACGGCCATTCGCCTGAATACGGATGAACTTTTGCAGAGACATCCTGTCGGTGATCCATCTTATCCGGAACTGCAAAACATCAATACGACAGGCGCGCGCGCTGCGGCCTTAGTTAAAAAGCTTCTGACTTTCTCCCGCAAGGCCACTCGCCGTATGGAGCGTTTGGACGTCACCGATGCGCTCTCGGATATGGTGGTGACTTTGCGGCAAACCTTAGGGGAGCGCGCGCAGCTCAAAATGGTGCATGCGCGGGGCCTGCCGTCTGTTATGGCGGATAAATCACAAATCGATACGGTTTTGATGAACCTTTGCGTCAACGCGCGCGATGCGATGGAGGATCAAGGCGGCGGAACGATTACGATTCGCTCTGATCTATTGCCGCGAGCAAAGATTGAGGATCCAAAACTCAATGAGGCCTTAGCGGTTATTCCAGGCGATAATTTTGTCGTCATCAGCGTAGAAGACACCGGAACGGGCATGCCGGAAGAGGTCATGTCTAAAATATTTGAGCCATTCTTTACAACCAAAGAGCAGGGCAAAGGCACAGGCTTAGGCCTTGCCACCGTTTACGGCATTGTTCAGCAAACGGGCGGTCACATGACGGTTGAGTCCACGCTGGGCGTGGGAACGGCTTTCAAGATTTATTTGCCTGCTGCGGAGGCTGCGACTGAGGCTGAACTTGCGCAAATCGTGAAACCAAAGCCCGCGACTCGTAAGCCTGCGGATTTGGCGGGGCAGGGCAATATACTCTTTGTCGAGGATGAAGCCTCTGTTCGCGGAATTGCTGCCAAGGCGCTGCGTAAGAAAGGCTATCTCGTGATCGAGGCGGAGGACGGCGAAGAAGCGCTGGAGATATTGGAGGAGGCCGACGCGCCATTTGATCTTATGATTTCCGATGTCGTTATGCCGGGAATGGACGGGCCATCGCTATTGCGGGCGGGGCGCAAGCTATTGGGCGATGCGCGAATCGTGTTTATATCCGGTTACGCCGAAGAGGAGTTTTCCGACCTCCTGTCAGAGGAGCCAGACGTCACATTCTTACCCAAGCCTTTCACATTTGCAGAGTTAGCCGAAAAGGTGAAATCAGAAATCGGCGGAGGATAGGGCCTTAGGGTCTTGTTATAAAACAGAAATAAAATTGTTCTATTTTTGTTCTTTTTCCTTGCGCGATGAGAACAAATGTGAAACATAGTAAACAACGGCAGTCCAATTGCAGCCGTAACTACACGATCCGGCGAAGGGCTCCGTCGGGTTCACTGGAGTTGAACTCATGGCGAGAAACAGCACACCTCTTAAAGTCGTCGAAAAAGCGACAGACAAAAACAAAAGCGCAGCATTGGATGCGGCGCTCTCTCAAATTGACCGTGCCTTTGGCAAAAATTCGGTCATGAAACTGGGCGATAAGTCCACAATGGATATTGAAGCGATCTCAACAGGCTCTATTGGCCTTGATGTTGCGCTTGGCATAGGCGGCTTGCCTAAAGGCCGCGTCATCGAAATTTACGGTCCGGAGAGTTCCGGTAAAACCACGCTGACATTACACGCGATTGCGGAATGCCAGAAAGCCGGCGGCGTTGCGGCCTTTATTGACGCAGAACATGCACTGGACCCTGTTTATGCGGCCAAGCTTGGCGTTGACGTCAATGAGCTATTGATTGCGCAGCCAGATACGGGTGAGCAGGCTTTGGAAATTGCTGATACATTGGTGCGTTCCGGGGCAGTTGACATTCTTGTGGTCGACTCTGTTGCGGCATTGACGCCGCGTGCGGAGCTCGAAGGCGACATGGGCGACAGCTTGCCGGGCTTGCAGGCT
>CALDTL010000103.1 GCA_937923965.1 uncultured Caulobacterales bacterium | reverse complement strand
CTGCGCGCATTTGGCCTGTTGAAGAATAAGCTCATCGCCTTCATTTTATGGGCAGCTGTGGCGTTCGCCGTCATTAAACTCGCGTTTTTAGGATAGTCTTATGACTAAGTGGATTGATCATACTTACGACGTTGTTGTCATCGGGGCGGGCGGCTCTGGCCTGCGGGCAACATTGGGCGCGGCCCAATCGGGCCTGAAAACAGCCTGCGTCACTAAAGTCTTCCCAACGCGCTCTCATACGGTTGCGGCGCAAGGCGGCATCGCGGCCTCACTCGGCAATATGGGGCCGGATGATTGGCGCTGGCATATGTATGACACGGTTAAGGGCTCTGACTGGCTCGGCGATCAAGACTCGATCGAATATCTCTGCCGCGAAGCCCCGAAAGCCGTTTACGAGCTAGAGCATTGGGGTATGCCATTTTCGCGAAATGAAGACGGTAAGATTTATCAACGTCCCTTCGGTGGTCACACGACCGAGATGGGCGAAGGGCCGCCCGTGCAGCGCACCTGCGCGGCGGCCGACCGGACAGGTCACGCCATGCTCCATACGCTTTATGGCCAATCGCTTCGCAATAGTGCCGAGTTCTTTATCGAATATTTCGCGCTCGACCTGATCATGGAAGACGGCGTGTGCCGCGGTATGACGGCTTGGAAACTTGATGACGGGACTTTGCACCGCTTCCGCGCGCAAACCGTTATCCTCGCGACGGGCGGCTGCGGCCGTGTGTTTTTCTCCGCGACCTCCGCCCATACTTGCACGGGCGACGGCAATGCGATGGTCCTGCGCGCGGGATTACCCGTCCAAGACATGGAATTCATCCAATTCCATCCTACTGGCATCTACGGTGCGGGCTGTCTCATCACCGAAGGCGCACGCGGGGAGGGCGGCTATTTGACCAACTCCGAAGGCGAGCGCTTTATGGAACGTTACGCCCCCAGCGTGAAAGACCTCGCCCCGCGCGACATGGTCTCCCGCGCAATGGTCATGGAGATTCGCGAAGGCCGCGGCGTCGGCAAAGACAAAGATCATATCTTCCTACATTTGGATCACCTAGACCCAGATGTGTTGGCCTCCCGCCTGCCAGGTATCTCAGAGACAGCTAAGATTTTCTCTGGCGTTGATCTCACGAAAGAGCCAATTCCGGTCCTCCCGACCTGCCACTATAACATGGGCGGCGTGCAGACGAATTATCACGGCGAAGTCCTGACGAAGGACGGCAAAGACCCGGATAAAGTCGTGCCCGGCCTGATGGCTGTTGGCGAAGCGGCTTGCGTCTCGGTTCACGGCGCGAACCGTCTCGGCTCTAACTCGCTGATTGACCTCGTGGTGTTTGGCCGTGCGGCAGGTCTGCGCGTTAAGGAAACCTGCACGCCAAACCTCGATCAGAAACCCCTCGCGGCAGATGCCGGCGCGGCGTCAATCGCGCGTCTGGAGAAATTCCGGAATGCAGCGGGCTCCAAGAAAACAGCGGATATCCGCCTCGACCTGCAAAAAGCTATGCAGACGCATTGCTCTGTCTACCGCACATCGGAGAGCATGTCAGAAGGCCTCGAGAAGGTCACCGCCATCGCCGAGCAAATCAAAGATGTCTCTGTCTCGGATAAGACCATGATCTGGAACACTGACCTCATGGAAACGCTCGAGCTGGATAATCTCATTGCTCAAGCGCGCGTCACTATGGCCTCTGCGGAAAACCGCAAAGAAAGCCGCGGCGCCCATGCCCATGAGGACTTCCCCGAGCGCGATGATGATAAATGGATGAAGCATACGCTAACGTGGTATGACGGCGAGACGAATGAAGTCAAAATCGACTACCGCCCCGTCCATAACTACACCATGACCGACGGCATCGACTATATTAAACCGAAGAAGCGGGTTTATTAGGGGTTGCACTTAGTGCTAAAATTAAGGCCCCTTGCGGGGCCTTTTTTATTTTTGATTACACTAAAATTTGGATTTAATCGCTGTAATAATTGTATTTTCTATTAAGTGCGGAATCTCTTTTAATTGCCCCCTGAATTTGGGATTCATGTTTTTGAACCTTTTTTCGGCAGTCTTTACATAGCTGAAAAAATTTTTGTCTTCGTAGGGATCACTAGAACCCTCAGGTGCGTCTTCTGTGCCGTTAGCCGATCTAGTTTGATTAATGTTGTCCATCCTCATTTGTAAATACAACTCCTTTGTCTTGTGAATAGGAGCGTTTTTCAAAAGCCATGTTTTTGATTTTCCTCTATATCTTTGAACGTGTTTGGCCCCGATAACGTGGCATCTTTTGACTATCTTTCGACGTAGATTTGCGATGGTACTATTTCTCAAAAACGTTCGATGTCCATCAAAACGGAATCCAAGGTATGAAATACCTAAATTAGAGTAGCTTTTTGCTTTTCTTTTTGAATACCTAACTGGATGAAGATTGTAAGCTGAGATGCCATTCTTGAAAATGGAAATTTCAGTTTTATCTGCTCCTAATTTTAGGAGCGGGCTGTGCTGTTTTAAGCACTTGGAAACAAACTGTTCAGCTTTGTTTGCAGCTCTTCCATCCCCGGGAAGAATTAGCAAAATATCATCAGAATAACGAAAAAAGTAACCACCTTTATTTTCCGAATACTTTTTCAATATCAGGTCTACATCACGTAAAAACAAGTTTGCGAGAATGTCAGAAACTGGTGTTCCTTGCGGAATGCCATGTGCTTGAGGATTGTCTTTGACTAGTCCTGCTTTAACAATTTTTTCTCTGAAATCCGTACTTGAACAGAGTTTCCTAGGGATTTTTGACTTTTTCAGTTTGAAACGAAGCTGGCCATCTATTTTCTCCGAGAAGCCTAGGGCTCTATACGCGTCGTCTAAGTCAATGATCCTATATTGGGTGACATTTTTAAAAGCTCTTGCTAAATCGCGCGGAAGCTGGTGCGTGTCCAATAACCTCAAAAGCCTCTGTTTAAGTAGTTTGTGGTCGATGCTGCCAAAATAGTCTTTTATATCGACAGCAACAACGCAACAATTTTCCAAGCTTTTTATTGCTTCAAAAGCTTCGGCGGCAAAATCAATATTTGATTTATTGCCGGGACCTTTTCCCTTCGGGATGCGTCGATAAGCAAGTATATTTTCCGAAAGCCCATCCTCTGCAAGTGATTTTTCAAACAGGGGAGATAGTCCTTCGCGAACATATTTGTACGCAATTGCATCTTTGTGAGACGCATATGAAATAGGCCTCGATTTTGCTTCTCGTTTCTCGGTTCTAAAACGTACTTTCCTATTTTCGAGAACTCGAGTTTGTCGATCGGCTCTTCTCCATTTAACATAGTAACGCAGGAGAGGGAGATATTGGTGGCGTTCCCCAGCTTCAATTTTAGAAACCACTTCTTGAGCTTCAGTAAGTCCAATGATGTTGTCTAAATGACGATATTGCTTGAGGTCTTTTTCCGATATTTCTCGAAAAGACGTGTGAGGGGAAAGAAAATCACGTGTGATCACGCTCGAGCTTCTCCTCCCCCATTCAACGACAAACGGGCCAAGGCCCTAGATCACTGAGTTAACGAAATCGTGTATAATGGTTTCATGACACTAAATGTGCAAATCACCATCGCGACTATCAGAAAGGAATGGAGTAACCGATGAACTTAATCACAGATATACTGTCATGTCTCATTGACAGTCTAAACGACTAACTGAATCGCGGCCCGTAGACTACGCCAGAGACACATACTTGGGAAGGTTAACAAAACCTTTCAATAGACAGCGGGTAATTTTTTTTAAAAATACTGAGGTTGTTATTGGTGAGTTTGAATGTTGTTCGAGTCTCTACTCCGCCGCCATCTGCATAAAGGGCTCACCCTGCGCTTCCGTTGCGTAGAGAAGACGCGCCGTGAATTGGCTGCCGACGCCGGGTTCGCTCTTAACGCTGAGGCTGCCGCCCATGAGGTCCGCGAGGCCTCGGGCCACGGTAAGGCCGAGGCCTGTTCCGCCGTGACGCCGTTTGATCGACCCATCTTTTTGCGTGAAGCGGTCGAAAATTCGGGCGCGGTCTTCGGGTTCAATCCCGGTGCCCGTGTCGGTCACGGCCATGAGCAGAGCCGCTTGGCCTTGCGCATCTGCGCCGCCCAGAATGGAGAGCTCGACCGCGCCTTTATCCGTAAATTTCACAGCATTATCCAGCAGGGCGTCAATGATCTGCGTGGTCCGCGTGCTATCCCCGAGAAGGCGGCCGGGCACGCTCGGCGCAATGCGGACATTAAAGGCGAGGCCCTTTTTCTCGGCGCGATCTGCGTGAAGCTTCGACGCTTTTTTGACGGTATCGCGCAAATCAAAAGCGGCATCATCAAGGCTGATCCGGCCCGCGTCTAATTGCGAGAACAGCAGGACGTTCCCGATGATGGTCTGGAGATCGCGGCCTGACTCTTTGATGATGGCGGTGAGCTCGCGCTGATCTGCATCCAAATCGGTTTCTTCGAGAATTTCATTCATCCCAATAATGCCGTTCATGGGCGTGCAGAGCTCATGGCTCATGGTCGCGAGGAAATTCGTTTTCGCGCGGTCAGAGCTTTGCGCCGCTTTAAGTCCGGCCTCCAACTCGCCAAAGGCGTCGTGCATATTTTTGGAGAAGAAACTTGTGACCATCGTCAGCAGAACGGTCGCGAGCGTTGCCTGTGTCGCGCGCTGAAAATTACGACTTGCGAAATGCTCAACGTCGAAAATGGGGGTGTAGCTATAGTTGGAACTCACCCACCAAAGCCCCCAAATCACCACGATAGCGGCCGTGCCAAAGGCAACGGTTGCGCGCCACCCGCAAATAAACCCATTGACGACCACGCCTAGAATGAAAAAGGGCAAGAGCGCAGAATTGATCCCAATGTTCTGATTGAGAGCGGAAGACAGCGTTCCGCCAATAATCAGGACGGAATAAATCACCGCATAGAGCTGAAAATTCCGACTAAACCGGAGTCCGAAAATTGTGAAAACCACAAAGAGGCAGATAATCGCCGATACCACATGGTCAAATGTATAAGCGCCATAGGCATAGGACATGGATAATAAATTGATGAATTGGGACAGAATAAAAGCCAAGCCCATCATATAGACGGCCCGCGCGCGCATGAGTTGGCTTTTCGTTTTCAGCTCCTCAAACCGAAGAGAGGACTCAAGCGCAACAAAAAAACCCAACATGAGAAGGCTCTAACAAAATAAGGTTAGTATCTCGTTGATAAGTTTGAGGCGGCGTTTTTGGGAGGTTTGATTGCTCCCCGCCTTTAGCGATGGGCCTGCTGTTCATGGTCCTTGGGGTTTGGTAAAGAGGCGGCGATGAGCAACTTATTTCAATCGGCAGGTCTGGAGGCCTCTGCGCCAAAGCCCTTGGCCGAAGCCTTGCGGCCTGCCGTTTTGGAGGATGTTGTCGGGCAATCCCACCTCATTGGACCGGACGGCCCGATTGGGCGAATGCTCGGGCAAGGGCGTTTATCCTCTATGATTTTATGGGGCCCGCCGGGGGTTGGTAAGACAACGATTGCGCGGTTGCTGGCGGACCGGGCAGATTTAGAATTTGTGCAGCTCTCGGCGGTATTTTCCGGTGTGGCCGATCTGCGCAAAGCCTTTGAGGCGGCGCGGGCACGGCGAGAGTCGGGGCGAGGGACTTTGCTTTTTGTCGATGAAATTCACCGGTTTAATCGCGCGCAGCAAGACGGATTTTTACCTTATGTCGAAGAAGGCGTTGTGACGCTTGTCGGGGCGACAACTGAAAATCCGAGCTTTGAGCTTAACGGCGCTTTGCTGTCCCGCGCGCAAGTTTTTGTTTTGAACCGTTTGGATGAGGCAGCGCTAAATGGATTACTGATCCGCGCGGAGGCGCATATCGGCCGCGATCTGCCTTTGGAGGCGTCGGGGCGAGAGACTCTGATTGGGTTTGCGGATGGCGACGGGCGCTATCTGTTGACGCTTGCGGATGAAGTCTTTTCGGTGGATGAGAAAAACTTAGACTCGGCGGCGGTGGCGGCGCTTCTGCAGAAACGCGCGCCGGCCTATGATAAATCCCGAGACGAGCATTATAACATTATCTCGGCGCTGCATAAATCCATGCGCGGAAGCGATCCCGACGCAGCGCTTTATTGGTTTGCACGCATGCTGACGGGCGGCGAAGATCCGCGCTATATTGCGCGGCGTCTCGTGCGGTTCGCCAGTGAGGATATTGGTCTTGCGGACCCAACAGCGCTCATGATCGCAAGCGAGGCCGCGCGCGCCTATGAGCGCCTCGGGAGTCCTGAAGGCGATCTCGCCCTCGCCCATGCGGTCGTGCATCTGGCGACCGCGCCAAAATCCATTGGCGTCTATCAGGGTTTCAAGGCGGCCATGCGCGCCGCCAAAGAAACGGGGAGCCTTGCGCCGCCCAAACATATTCTCAACGCCCCAACCCAGCTCATGAAGGAGATCGGCTATGGGGATGGATATGCCTATGATCCCAATACGGAGACGGGATTTTCGGGTCAGAATTATTTCCCCGAGGGCATGCCCCGACAGCAATTCTACGCGCCCAAAGGCGAGGGCCGGGAAGCGGCGATAAAGGCAAGGCTGGAAGCTTGGGCTAAAATCAGAAATTCGTCTGCTTAGGAATTGCAACCATTGGATTGTGGTCCTAAGCAGTCGCATGCGCTTTATCTACTTTGCCATTGTTTGTTTAACCGCGTCTCTTTGTTTATCTGCTTGCGATGTTTCCATAACCCCTGGCGGCATAGAGGACCGACACAAGCCAAAAGTTATTGAAGATTTAGCACCCCTTCCGGACGGGGTTTTGAATTTTGCGGCGGAGACAAGCAAGCTGTTTTTCTCGGGTGGCCGCGCCGCGATTAATGATCGACTCCATCCCGCGATGCGCTGACTTTCGAACGTTAAATGGACGGCCATGGAGAAGTTTGCAGCCGATAATCCGGATTGGAGCGCCATGGAATATTATGGGCATGGATTTGGTGAGGACGAGGGCATTTCGTTCGTCGTTGTCCAATTAAAGGTGCCCTATGAAAATGGCTATAATCTTGTGAAGCTGACAATGCCAACGGAAGAAGATTGCTGTCGTTTGGCTGGATTAGAAGTGCATCGAGAAATGAGTAAAACATTTAATCTGGGCAAATAGTTGGAGCAGGCCAACATCATTTGTAAATTAGTGTAATCTCGCTAAGAGAGAATTATGACAGATTATAAAACCCTCCTCGTTTCGCGGGATAGCGAAAATTCTTCCGTTGCTATTCTAACGCTCAATCGCCCCGACGCGATGAACAGCTTTAATACGGTCATGTTTCGGGACCTGCAAAGCGCCTATAAGGATTTAGATGCTGATCCTAACGTTAGGGTGATTGTCGTCACCGGTGCGGGGCGAGCTTTCTGTGCGGGCGCGGATATTTCAGACGGCTTTGGGTCTGCAGGCCTCTCGCAGGCTCCGTCAATGCATGAAGGCGTTATGCGAGATGCTGGCGGCGAGTTGGTGCTCGATATGTTCCAAGTCGACACCCCCATCATTGGCGCGATAAATGGTCATGCGGTCGGCATAGGCGCAACAATGACGATGGCGATGGATCTCCGCATTTGTTCCGAGAAAACGAAATGGGCATTTCCGTTTGCGCGGCGCGGCATTGTTTTTGATGGGGCCGCGAGTTGGTTCCTGCCGCGATTAGTGGGCTGGGCGAAGGCCAATGAGTGGATTTTGAAAGCGGATATCATCTCGCCGGACGAAATGTACCGAGCCGGATATGTGAGCGAGGTCCATCCGCCGGACGCCGTCCTTGGCCGCGCATTGGAACTCGCGCGCGATATTGCCCAAAACTGTTCTCCGACATCAACGGCAAATAATAAGCGCCTCTTGCGGGACTCCATGATGGGCTATGGCGTGTTGGAACAGGCGGCTTTCACGGCGCATATAGAAGAGAGCAAATGCCTCAATGCGGCGTTCGTGAGCGCGGACTGCGAAGAGGGAGTCCGTGCGTTTTTAGAAAAGCGGCCACCGAATTTTGCAGATCGTTCAGCTTAGTTTCAGCCCCGTCGACCTAGAGGGGAGCCTCCGAATAAAGGACAGTATCATGGATAGACGTCTCGTAATTCTTGGTTTGGCTTCAACGCCTTTGGCGGCGTGCGAAACGTTGGATCCCGCTATTTTGGATGGATTAGGCGGGTATGGCGGCGCGCTGACAGCAGCAGAAGTCGGGTTGGGCTTAAAGGCCGCGCTGGATAATGGCGTCGGCAATGCGCTCTCCAATGTCGGGGTGTTGGATGGTTTCTTGGGCGATAATATCGTCCGCATACCTTTGCCAAAAGTCTTGCAAGATGTTCAATCTGTCCTCGCGCCAATAGGCGCAGACAGTATCCTGGTAGAATTGCAAACGCAGCTCAACCGGGGCGCAGAGAAGGCCGCGCCCGTTGCAAAAGATATTTTCCTCGGCGCAGTCAGAAACCTGACGATTACAGATGCGTTTAATATTTTACGCGGGCCGGATACGGCGGCCACAGACTATCTGCGCGGCCAAACCTCCGGTCGTCTGGCACAGCTCTTTGCGCCGATCATGGAGTCCGCTTTGAATCAAACCGGTGCCTTACGCTTGGTCGATGATGTCGCCTCGCAGCTTGACGGGGTTCCTTTTGCGCCAAAATTAGGCGCGGATGCGCGCAATGATTTGATTGATCACGGGGTTGATTTTGGTCTGCGCGGCGTCTTCCATTATATTGGCGAAGAAGAAAAAGCCATCCGAGCCAATCCCGCAAAACGCACATCAGCTATCCTCAGACGGGTCTTCGGAGCCTAATTTCAGTCTCTGTTCATTTAAATTCATCTATGGTAAGAATGCTCGCGAGTTTGGCGCTTACTCGCGAATGACATGTGATTGAAATTTGATAAGCGACCCACCCGCCCCCAACGAAGCGGTCGCAAAAGGACAGGAATGCGACCAACAGAACATCTCGGTAAGTTGATTGCTGCGCATATGGCAGCGCCCGGTGATGTGGCAGAGCAAAAACCCGATGCAGACTTTGTCGTGTCCAGCCTTCGCGCGGCCATATTCTCCAATCAAATGACGCGCCGAAAAATTCTGGCGGACGTTGCGGATGTTTTGGAATGTCAGGCGGAAGACTTGGAATTTCTTTTCCTAAATATTGATGAACCGGTCCAAGCGGCTCCGACCCAGGATGTCATGGTTCCAGATTTCCGGACCGAGCTATTGGCCGTCGCGGAGTAGCTGACTGTCGGATGTTAGCGTCCTAACTAACGCAATATGTCGCGTATGAAATCTCTTGGGTTGCCGAGGATTTGTGTCTATATCCACTCACTAACGTAGAAATGGATGACCGTCTTCAATGGTGCAGCTTACACTTCCGAAAAATTCCAAAGTCCGTAAGGGCAAAAGCTGGAAAGCTAAACCAGGTGCAACACGCCTGAAAACCTTCAAAATCTATAGATATGACCCGACCGATGGTGGGAACCCTTATTGGGACACCTACCAGATAGATTTGGACGAATGCGGTCCAATGGTGCTTGACGCTTTGTTCAAGATCAAAAATGAGATTGATCCGACGCTCGCCTTTCGACGCTCTTGCCGCGAAGGTGTCTGCGGGTCTTGCGCGATGAATATTGGCGGGCGAAATACGCTGGCCTGCACAAAGGGTATTGATGAAGTCAAAGGCGGGACGATTACAATCTCGCCCTTGCCGCACATGCCTGTTGTGCGCGACTTGGTGCCTGATTTGTCAAATTTCTACAAACAATATGCGTCCATCGAGCCGTGGCTTCACACCAGCACGCCGCTGCCAACGGAGGAGATCACGCAAACGGTTGAGGACCGCGATAAGCTGGACGGGTATTATGAGTGTATTCTCTGCGCGTCTTGTTCGACATCTTGCCCGTCATATTGGTGGAACGGCGACCGATACCTCGGACCTGCGGCTTTGCTACAAGCTTACCGTTGGTTGGTCGACAGCCGCGATGATGCAACAGATGCGCGTCTGGAAAAGCTCGACGATCCGTTCAAACTTTATCGCTGCCACACGATTATGAATTGCGCCAATGTGTGTCCTAAGGGTCTGAATCCCGCTAAGGCCATTGCGGAAGTCAAGAAGATGATGGTCGAAAGAGCTTAGCGACCGGATCGGCGTCGCCGAAACACTCATCGTCGGTCGGGGATATTTTGTCCGCGCGGCGCAAAGCGGTTCGTAAATCTCACGTAAATCTTGACCTCAACCGATAATTCGAAGACCTTCCGACCACCTAATAGGAGGCTCTTATGCGTTTCACAGCTCTTGCGACTGTCTCAATTTTTTTGGCGGCCTGCGCTGCTGAACCTGTTTCTGAGGTTCAGCCCTTTGGTCCGTCTGCGGCGGATTATGCCGCGATCGTAGAGGCGCAATTTTCGGCGAAGAACTGGACGGCCAAGACCCTGCCTGAGTTATCCAATGCGTTGACCTCCGGTGAGCTGACGTCCCAAGATTTAACACAGGCATATATAGATCGAATTTCAGCCATTGATCGCGCGGGCCCGCGGCTCCAATCAGTTTTGTCTTTGAATCCAGAGGCTGTCTCTCAAGCCCAAGCTTCTGATGATCGCAGAAAGGCCGGAGACAGCTTGGGCCCGCTCGACGGGATTCCAATCTTGTTCAAGGACAATATCGAGACGTTAGATCCTATCGCAACCACGGCCGGATCTTATGCTCTGGAAGATAATATTACATTGCGCGACAGTCCGCTTGTTGCTGGCTTGCGGGCGCAAGGCGCGGTCATTCTGGGGAAAACCAATCTCTCGCAGTGGGCGAATTTTCGAAGCACCAATAGCGTCTCGGGCTGGTCAGCTATGGGCGGACAGGTTCGTAATCCACATATGCTGGACCGTAGCCCCTGCGGGAGTTCATCGGGGTCAGGCGCGGCGGCGGCGGCGTCTTTAGCGGCGGGCACAGTTGGAACAGAAACCAATGGGTCCATTATTTGCCCGTCTAATGTGAATGGTGTTGTCGGGTTTAAGCCGACTGTCGGCCTTGTCAGTCAACAATATATTGTCCCAATTAGCGCCACCCAAGATACGGCGGGGCCTATGACCAAGACGGTGCGCGGGGCGGCGATGATGTTGGATGCCATGGACAATCAGAGCGTGGATTATGCCGCAGGTTTGGAGGCCGCCGCGCTCACGGGGAAGCGCGTTGGCGTCTTGCGCTTCGCCGAAGGATCAAATGCTGATATTAAGGCCCGCTTTGATGCGGCCTTGAAAGCGATAGAAGCCGCCGGCGCAACGCTGGTTGATATTGACGAGTCGACGCGGGACGTCGAAAATTATGGGCAAAAATCTTACGACGTTTTGCTTTATGAATTTAAAGCGGGCATGGATGAGTATCTGGCAGATACTGTCTCGTCTGTGGGGCCCCGAAATCTGGAGCAACTCATTGAGTTTACCGCCAATGAGCCGCGCGAAATGACCGTTTTTGATCACAGTATTTTTGATGCGGCGCAGGCAAAAGGTCCGTTGACAGATGAGGTCTATTTGACAGCGAAATCAGATGTTGTCCGCGGCACTGGACCGGGCGGCATAGATAAGATGATGGCGGATAATAATGTCGATATGCTCGTCAGCCCATCAGGGCCCCTAACCTCGAGAGTTGATCCGGTGAACGGCGATGTTTGGCCGTCATGGGCGGGTGCAGGCAGCCTGGCAGCTGTTGCAGGCTATCCGCATATTACGGTGCCCATGGGCGATGTTCACGGCGTTCCGATTGGGTTTTCGATTATGGCCGGCAAAGGCCAGGACGCAGATGTATTGTCATATGGCTATGCATTTGAACAAGCGGGCGGGACGCGCGTGGATCCGAAATATCTGCGCAGCGCCGAAGATCGTCCCGAGTTAGAACGGGCCATGCGGCCTTAAAGGTTTAGGACAATCTTTCGGATTTCTTCTGTCGCGAGTTCCGCGTTCGGCGGAATGTCGTCAGGCGAGATCGTCTCGCCAAAAGTGAGATTGAAAACCTGACCTTTTTTATTCAGAAGCTCGTGGAAGAGGGTGATGTCGCGCAGCTCTGAACTCAGCTGCGAGAATAAATAATAGAGAAGTGAGTTTCGCGCTTTTATATTAAGCGGCGTCACAGGGGCTTTATATTTTCGCGCCAACATCGCGGCGCTGCTTTCCCAGCTCTTTTCCTTCAGCCCTGCCCAGCTAAGGCTCGCGAGTCTGCCGGATGGGAAAATGACAATACATTTCCCCTCTTTCAATGCTGCCTTCACAGCCAATAAAGTGTCTCGGGCTTTGGCATGACTGCGCTTATCTTTGACCCATTCAACAGGAATAATAATATCTCGGCCATTAGGTATAACGCGCAGCGCATCGGCGTTGGCAAGAAACATATGATCGGGGCGGCGTTCTCGTATGGCTTGGAAGACCGCGAGTCCGTCTGCTAATCCCGTCGGGTGGTTGGCGATGACAATGCTGGGGCCTGATCGAGGTAAATTCGATAGGCCGACCACGGCGGTTCTTGGGTTAATATGCCGCGACACGCGCTGAAACGCATCATGCCCAGAAAGAGGACGAATCGTATCGGCCAGAAAGACAGCCGCATCATAGGCAAGCAAGCGGTAGATTAAGGGTTTCACCGCCTTGAATAGGGCCGGTCTTGCGATCAGCTTGGGCGCGCGCTCTGCTATAAGTTCTTCGACGATATGCACGAAACCCTATTGACGAAACTTAACGCAGAATCCAAGGGGCTGATATGACACGACCTATAAACGTTCTCTTCCTTTGCACGGGTAACTCAGCGCGATCAATATTGTCTGAGGCTCTGTTGAATGATTTGGGACAAGGGCGTTTTCTGGCTTGGTCCGCGGGGTCAAAGCCGAGCGGCGTGCCGCATCCAGAAGGGCTAGCTGAATTAGCGGCGCAGGGTCACGCCACGGCTTTATATAGGTCAAAGAGCTGGGATGAATTTTCGAAAGCCGGCGCGCCGGAGTTCGATATTATTGTGACGGTTTGCGATAATGCAGCCGCCGAGGTCTGTCCCGTATTCTTTGGGCCTGGCCTCAAAGTGCATTGGCCGCAAGTGGATCCAGCGCATATTGAACCGCTCTCAGCCCGGCAGGCAGCGTTCAGCCGAACCTATAAAATTTGCAAAGCGCGGATTGAGGCGTTGATGGCGCTATCCGATACGGAGCTGCAGGATTATCAAACCGTCCAAGCGATTGCTGACATCGATCCGGCCTAAACCTCGGTCTAAAAACCAGCTTAACTCAAAACACAAAAAAAAGCCGCTTCGGTGAGAAGCGGCTTTTCAAATTTACTTGGTAAAGAAGATTACTTCTTCTTACCTAGCTTGCTCATGTCTGCTGGCGGGACAGTCTTGTTCAAGACTTGCTTCGCCCAATCGCGTCCGCCGAGGCCGAATGCGATAGCTGCAGCAACAGAGGCAGCAATAACAAAGGATGAGAATGCAACCGGTACGATTTTACCTTCAGGGTCAAGGCTTGAGAGACCCAAGAAGACAAAGATAACGATAACGAAATACTTAATAAAGTTCGCCAGTTTTGGGTTCATCAATGTGCCCAAGAAGCGGCCCATGAAGCCGGCCAAGAAAACACCGATTGCGATGAGAACAGCTGCGCGAAGCATCAGCCCACCAAAGGTTTGAACCTGACCAAATGCGGCAGACAAGCTATCATTACCTAGGATGTCTACTGCGGCAGACACACCGATGACGAGCGTGATGAGCATCGCAAGATAACCGGCAATTTTGGATGGTGAAGTTTTCAATCCAGCCCCGTCGTCAAGCATCATGACTGAGTTGATTGAGTTATCAAATCCAACAGTCGGCAAGAAGCCAGCTAGGAACTTTGAGATGAAACGACCGATGAAGATAGCACCCGCTAGAACGATGGATGCACCAACAAGGGATGGGATATAGCTCAGGAAGCCTTCAAGCATGTTTGAAAGCGGTCTGCTGATTTCTTCCATATTCAACGCGCCAAGAGCTGCGATGGCAACAGGGACGATGATAAGAACGAAAACAAGTGTTCCAAGGCCTTTGGCCAAAGAATTACTTGATGGCGCGCCCTCTACAGCTTCTGTTACACCAGTCCGTGCAGCGAAGTTATCGACTTGCGCGGCTTCGAGGACTGAAGATGTGGCGTTTCCGGCGACTTTCGCGACGATGAAACCGATGAAGAATGTAAATCCAGCTCCAATTAGGTTCGGAACGAAGGCTGCAATGCTGTCGAAGAGATTTTCAACAGGACCGAAATATTCACCCAATCCAGCGCGCGATAGTGCGAGGAAGAGTGTATAGAGAAGCGCAAGCCAGAAAACGGCTTTGCCGACTGACTTGCCGATATTGCCGCCAGTTGTTTTTGCTTTTTTGCCAATACCAGTGCGGTTGATGGCACCAGAGACAAGGCCTCTTAAGACTAAGGATACGATATACCCGATGATGAGTATGGCCGCGACCACTACCCATTTTTGCCAGCCGTCTCCGGCCATAAATTGATCAATAAATTCCATGATGTTGAGTCCCTCCAGACACGTTAATTAAGGCATGCGTTTACACGATATGGCAGCCTCTTAAAGATTACTTTAGCGCAATACTAGATTAACAACAGCTGAATAACATCTTAATCGGCGATAAATCTTCATTAACGCCCCATCTTAGTGCGTTGACGCCCTGACATCAGTGGGATTAAGCGGACATATGGAACCTGCACCTATCCGTAACAAGCCGCTATTTTACGGTCTCGTCTGCCTGAGCTTTGGGCTATTGGCCTTATCCATCATCTTGATGTCGCTCTAAAATGGGGCCGGTTCAGACAAGATTAGAGCAGCGCATCGCGGATGGCGTCTTGATAAGAGATCCCGAGCAAGTGGAAGCGACGGCGGCGCTTGATTCGCGCCTTATTGCCCTATCTGAATATGAACCGGGCGGAGCCGGCTTGCTCGGACGGTTTTTCGGGACCCGCGAAACGGTGCCGCGCGGACTTTATATGTATGGCGGGGTTGGACGCGGCAAATCTATGTTGATGGATTGGTTTTATGAAGCCGCAGAGTTCGCGCCCAAGCGCCGCACACATTTCCATGCCTTTATGCTGGATGTTCATGAGCGCATTAATGCGTGGAGAAAACTTGACAAGGACGGCCGGCGCGCCAGTCCGCATCATGTCCGAGGCGCAGGTGATGATCCCATTGCGCCCGTCGCCCGCGCGCTTGCTTCTGAGGCGAAGCTGCTGTGTTTCGACGAATTTCACGTCACAGACATTACGGATGCGATGATTCTCTCGCGCTTATTCGAAGCGCTTTGGGCCAATGAGGGTGTCGTCGTCATCGCAACATCAAACCGCGCTCCGGATACACTATACGAAAATGGTCTGAATCGCGGACTTTTCTTACCCTTCATTAAAATGATGCCAGATCATCTCATCATTCATCCCTTTGACGGCGACACGGATCATCGCTTGAGGGCGCTGACCGCAGCGCCGGTTTATCATGTTCCGTTAAATACGTCCTCTGAGGCGGCGATTTCGGAGGCTTGGGATCGCTTAACGCGCGGCGCAGAGCCCGCTCTGTCGCAACTGGTCGTTCAAGGCCGCGTTTTATCTTTTCCCAAAACGGCACGCGGCGTTTTACGCAGTGACTTTGCAAATCTCTGCGAGGAGAATCGCAGTCCGGCGGAATATCTGATGATTTCGCAGTCTTTTCATACGGTCATTTTAGAGAATGTGCCTGAGATGGGGGCGCATATGCGAAATGCGGCCAAGCGTTTTGTCACTTTGATCGATGCTTTGTACGAAACGCGGACAAAATTGATCATCAGCGCGGCCGTTGAGCCGAATCTTCTCTACGAAAAAGGGGATGGCGCGTTTGAATTTGAACGGACCGTAAGCCGGCTCATGGAAATGCGCACAGAAGAATATCTGTCAATGGAGCGCGGCGCAGGACCCTCGGCCTAAGGGTTTTTTCCAAAGCTCCAGCGATGGGCGGGGCTACGGCCTAAGGCCACAACCGCTTCGCGGTGCGCTTTTGTGGGATAGCCCTTATGTCCCGTCCATCCATATTTTGGAAAGCGCGAGTCGGCCTCGGCCATCAGTCTGTCGCGTGTGACTTTTGCGACGATAGAGGCCGCTGCGATGGAGAGGCTTTTCGAATCTCCCTTCACGATTGCGTGAGACTCATAGATTAGGTTTGGCGGCACTCGGTTTCCGTCAATCAATGCGCAATCTATTGAAATATTTAAGTTTTCTATAGACCGCCGCATGGCTTCCATCGTGGCCCAGAGAATGTTTATGCGGTCGATTTCACCTGGCTCTGCGATGCCGATGCCAATTTTTGCATGACGGCGCAAAATATTCAGGAGTCGTTCACGGTCTGGATGGGAGAGGACCTTACTGTCATTCAGACCTGCTGGAATGTTTTCTGGGTCAAGGATTACGGCAGCCGCAACAACGGGCCCCGCGAGGGGACCGCGGCCTGCTTCGTCCACCCCGCAAATTTTTCGGCCTGAAGATGCGCCGGCTTTGGTTTCAAATGTGAAATCTGGCATATTTAGGCCGTATTCTTGTGAGAGGACTGGACTGGCACAGCACATGCAAAAAAACACATGTGTAGGGTTTATTAGGAGGATGAAGGTCTGCTAAAGGCCTTTAACGGTTTATTAAGGAGCGTTCCATGTCCAAAATTAAAATTGCTGGTGTCACACTAGCACTCGTTTTCGCCGCATCTGGGTCCGCGTTTGCACAAAGTGCAGATGAAGACGCCGCAAAGCTGGCAAACACACCATCTGCTGAAGGCGTTGTCACAAATGCAGCGTCTTGCCAATATGAAGGCGGTTTCCTCGGCAAAGTTGAGGGTGCAAACGTTTGTATGGCGCCAATCCGCGGTGCGGACTTCGCCACGCAAGCCTATGACGGTCAAAACCTCGGTGTTCTGACCTGTAGCGGTAACGGTTCATTCGCGAATGAAACGACCGGTACTTATTGCCGTATTTTTCTTGAGCCAAAGCCGCGTAAGAAAACACGTGCAGAGCTTGAAGCTGAGCTAGAGGCTTTGACAGAAGCTGAGCTGGAAGCCGCGAATGTCGAGGCTGTAACAAACTAGGCGCAGTCTTTCGTCACAAAGATTTGAAGCTCAGCTTTTCTGAAGCTGGGCTTTTTTTATGGCTTTACCCCTCAGAAATCGGCAGACCGCGTTGATATGCTGGCTGTCATCATTCCCACATTAAACGCAGAAACATGCCTGCCGTCGCTTTTGCCGGAGCTTGGGGATGTGCGCCTGATTATCAGCGACGGCGGCTCCGTAGATGAGACTTTGAAGCTTGCCGTCTCGTCTGGCGCACAGATTGCGCGTGGCGCGCCCGGACGCGGGGCGCAAATGGCGCGCGGTGCAGAGCTCGCGGGCGCAGGAAGCGGCGTGACCTCTTATTTATTTTTACACGCGGATTGCACACTGCTGCCGGGCTGGAAACAAACCGTCATGACCGCGTTGCAAACGCCAGAGACAGCTTGGTATTTTCGCTATCAGCCGGACGGCAAAGGCCTTTCGGTAATATGGCTGCGGTTTATTGTTTGGCTGCGGGGCTGGGCGTGGCGGCTGCCCTATGGTGACCAAGCTTTGCTGATCCCGCGCGAGATGTATGACGCCATTGGCGGATATGATCGCGGCAAAGCCTTGTTTGAAGACGTTGATATTGTCGATCGCATTAAGCAAAAATATGGGCGCAATGCGCTCAGGAAACTGCCGATGGCCTTGCTGACGGATATTTCTGATCATCAAAGACAAGGCGTTTGGACACGCGGCTGGCGAAATTATAAACTTTTGCGGGCCTATCGCCGCGGCGCGCCCGTGGATGAGCTTTTGCGGAGCTATGTTTGATGCGTCCGACTCTGTATATCGTGGCCAAAGCGCCAATAATGGGCCGCGCGAAAACCAGGCTGGCGGCGGATATTGGGCCCGTTCATGCGAAGCGGATATATCGGTCTTTGATGGCGAAGGTTCTGCGGCAAGTTCGAGACCCGCGCTGGGACACCGTCTTGGCGGTCACGCCGCCGCATCTCTTGGGACATGTCCCAGATTGGGAAGGCTTTTCTCAAATCCCGCAAGTCTCTGGCTCGCTTTCGCCGCGCCTGGCCGCTCTTTTTGCGCGAAAGGGTCCGACGCTGACGATTGGCACGGATTGCCCACAGGTTACCTCCACAGATATTGCGGCGGCATTTCGGGGTTTGCGGTCAAAGCCTTATGTGTTCGGTCCCGCCAGCGACGGCGGCTTCTGGTTGATGGGCACACAGGGTCCCTTGCCGCGCGGGTTTTTAGAAAATGTGCGCTGGTCGCATGACGAAACACTGTCGGACGTAAAAGCGAAAACGGGCGGTCATTACGCAGAGCTGCGCACCTTGACGGATGTGGATGACCTTAAGGCGCTTCGTCTTTTGCGGCAGTCTGCGCGTCCTTGATGAGGGAATAGGTCGCATCCAGCAATGTGATGTTCGCGCCTTGACCATGACCCGGGACAACAAGTTTGGTGTCAGGATATGTGGCTTTCACCCATTGCAGGCTTTCTGCCCATTTCTCTAAATCTGCATTTGACGTATTTCCGAGTGTTTTGACGCCTGCGCCGCGCACCGCGCAACCGGCATATAAGATATTCTCAGACGGCAAATAGACAACCAGATTATCTTCCGCATGGCCATGGCCCGGATAGGCGATTTCCAAAGATCCAACTTTCGTCCGGGACTTTGGCTCTTTTAGCGCAGCAACAGACGTGTCGGGCGCAGGAAAGCCTGCGGCGGCGGCGAGCCGTGATGTGTCGGGATGGGTGAAGACTTGTAGCCCTTTCCACTCCGCCGCATCGACGCCCGCCGTTCGGTCGGCGTGATGGTGGGTCACAATCATCTTTGTCGGCATTTTACCGGTTTCTGTTTTGATTTTCTCGAGCAGTGAGAGCGTCGCTAGCTCACCCCACGCACCGTCAACGAGAATGACCTCATCTCCGTCGAGCACAACCAAGCCATTGACGGGAATAGGGCTCTGTCCCGGTAGATTATAATTCGTTGTGTGAACCCAAACATCATCGGCGATTTTAGACAGCGTCACAGGATAATCTGCTTGTAACTGGGTGAGGAAATTATCGACCGGTTTCGGGGCAGGCGCCTCCGCCGCGCTACACGCAGAGAGCAAAATGGCAGCTGCCAGTAAGGAACGTTTTAACATGATGATATCCCATTCAAATTCCGCGCCGATATAGGGGTGTTAGATAAAAATTTAAAGGCTCAACAACGCCTCGCGCAAGGACAGTAAATCCCGCCACGCCTCTTTCTTGAGCTCTGGGCGGCGCAGGAGAAACGCAGGGTGATAGAGCGGAAGGGCCCGATAACTCTGGTCTGTGATTTTTACGTCCTGCCACTGGCCGTGATTTTTCATAATTCCAGTCAAATCCGTTAGGGCCGTCATGGAGATTCCGCCAACGAGAAGCAGTATTTTCGGCTGGACCAATGCGATGTGTTTTTCAATGAAAGGCCGGCAGAGTTCAATGTCGTCTGGCTTCGGATTTCGGTTTTGCGGCATGCGCCAATTTATGACATTTGTGACGTAATAATCCTCCTCGCCGAGTCCGATGGCCCCGAGCATACGGTCCAAGAGTTGGCCAGTTGGGCCGACAAACGGTTTGCCCTGAATATCTTCTTCGCGGCCCGGAGCTTCGCCTATCACCATCAGTTTTGCGTCTGGATTGCCGCGCGCAAAGACGGCTTGCCGCGCACCGTCTGTCAAAGCGCCTGCGTCAAAATTATTCATCGCGGCTTGAAGGGCGTCCAGAGTTTTGACCTTTGACAGATCCGCCGCAGGTTTTTGAGATGGCTCCGGCGCTTTATCCGCCGCCGGCGCGGTTGCGGCAGGCGTAACGGTGCGTTTTTTCCGCGCGGCTCTGGCGTCCGGCACTTTGGGCACATCGACGCCCATTTCGGCATACCAATCCAATAATGACCGAAGCGCGGCGTCCATTATCTTTTCACGGTCCTAAACACAGTCGGCACATTATTTTCGATACAGCTCAAGATTTCGGCGGCGATATCCTTGCCCGTCGCTTTTTCTATGCCCTCTAAGCCGGGCGAGGAGTTGACCTCTAAAATTTTTGGACCGTCATTTGAGCGGAGAATATCGACGCCCGCGACGCTGAGTTTGAGAATTTTTGCGGCCTTAATTGCCGTGCGCCGCTCTTCTTTGGTCAGGCGAACTTTCTTGACGCTGCCGCCTTGATGGACATTTGACCGGAAATCGCCTTCCGCCGCCGTCCGCATCATCGCGCCGACAACTTTGCCGTCGACAACGAAACAGCGCAGGTCAGAGCCATTGGCTTCTTTTACAAATTCTTGCACCAAGAAATGCGCTTTTAGCCCCCTGAAAGCATCTACAATCGCGCTCGCGCCTTTGCGGTTATCCGCGAGGACAACGCCCTTGCCTTGCGTGGACTCAAGCAATTTCACCACAACGGGCGCGCCGCCGACAAGGTCCAAGATACCTTTGGTATCATCAGAGGATTTTGCAAAGGCGGTTGTTGGCATCCCAAGCCCATGTTGCGAGAGAACTTGATGGGCGAGTAATTTGTCTCGGCTTGCGCCAATTGAGGCGGCCCTGTTCAGGCAGTAAACGCCCATGGCTTCAAATTGCCGCACAACGGCCATCCCGTAAAAGGTCAGGCTCGTTCCGATCCGAGGGATAATTGCGTCATAGCGCGGCAAAGGTTTGCCGTCATAATGCACCTCTGGTTTGTGCGCGTTTATCGCCATATAGCAGCGCGACGTATAGATGCAGTCGATGACATGACCGCGCGCTTCTGCGGCTTCTATCATGCGCCTATTCGAATAATTTCCAGGGGACTGGGTTAAAATTCCGATCCGCAGAGGCCGCTTGGGAATAGATTTCCGCATCTGTTTTTTACGGTAAACATCATGCGACAGGACTGGTTGTTGAAAACTGACGCCTGGACGAACGGCAATATCTTCTGGAATGGCGGAGCGGCCTAAAAGCATCCGGTAACCCATTGTTTCTCGGTTTGTTAAAGAAAGCTCGATCGGCCATTTTCGGCCGCCCACAGAAATTTCAGCCGCGATCACATAGCGCAGCTCTGATACGCCGTTTGAACTTGTGACGTTGCGGCGGTCCAAAACTTTGGCCGAGCAGACAACCTCGATCGTGGTGTCTGATGGAACGGGGTGCATGATAAACCGGACTTGCGGGTTCTTATCTGTCCCGAAAGGTTCAATGGCGACCGCATGCAGCGCGGATGTCCGCGCCCCCGTATCGACTTTGGCTTTAATGGCGGGCAGAGACAGGCCGGGCAGGGAGACCCATTCTTCCCACCCTAAAATGGCCGAATTATCTTGAGTTTGATCGGTCATGGGCGTTTAGAACATCCTGAAAACATGGGCGAAATTCGGCGGCCGACGCTTGTCCGCAGCCATCCGACCCGTTAGAGGATAGTCCAGTTATCAAACCTTCGCTAGGCCCTAAGGACAATAATGTATAATTTAGACCAAACGACCGCAGCCTTTACCGCCGCAGATGAAACCGTTGAACGCGAAAGCATGGAGTATGACGTCGTCATCGTCGGGGCGGGGCCTGCAGGTCTGTCAGCCGCAATCCGGCTAAAGCAAAATAATCCAGACACCAGTGTTGTTGTGTTGGAAAAAGGTTCAGAGGTTGGCGCGCATATCCTCTCCGGCGCCGTGCTTGACCCGGTCGGTCTAAAAGAACTTTTTCCGGATTTTGAGACGATGCAGGGATGTCCGGTCAAAACCAAAGTCAGCTCAGATAAATTCCATATTTACGGTCCCTCTGGCACCTTGCCGATACCGCAATTCGTCTTGCCGCCGCTTATGCATAATCACGGCAATTATATCGTCTCCATGGCGAACACCTGCCGCTGGATGGCGGAACAGGCAGAAGGTCTCGGCGTTGAAATTTTTCCGGGCATGGCGTGCTCCGCTTTGGTTTACAGCGAAGACGGCTCTGTAAAAGGCGTCGTAGCGGGCGAATTTGGCTACCAAAAAGATGGCAGCAAAGGCCCGGGATATGAGCCCGGCATGGAGCTTCACGGAAAATATGTCATGCTCGGTGAGGGCGCGCGCGGGTCCTTGGCCAAAGTCGCAATTGCAAAATATAAGCTGGACGAGGGTGCGGAGCCGTCAAAATTCGGTCTCGGCATGAAAGAGATTTGGGACATTGATCCGGCCAAACATAATGAAGGCGCGGTCCTTCATACGGCAGGCTGGCCCTTGGGCGCGAAACAAGGCGGCGGATCTTTTGTTTATCACGCCGAAAATAATCAGGTCTTTCTCGGGATGATCGTCGATTTGAATTACGAAAACCCCTATCGTTATCCTTACATGGATTTCCAAAAGTGGAAGACCCATCCTGATATTGCAGAGCTACTCGAAGGCGGAAAACGTGTCGCTTATGGCGCGCGCGTTGTCACCAAAGGCGGCATTCAGGCCGTTCCGCAAGTCGCTTTCCCGGGCGGCGCGCTGCTCGGATGCACAGCGGGGCTCGTGAATTTGCCGCGTATTAAGGGTAATCATAATGCGATGCTGTCCGGTATTCATGCTGCGGATGCGGCCACGAAAGCGCTCGGCGCGGGCCGGTCTGGAGACGTATTGCAGGCTTATGATGATAGGCTGCATGATGGTCCGATTGGCGAAGATTTACGCCCCGTTCGGAATGTTGCGCCGCTAAATGGCCGGTTTGGGCCTTTCCTCGGCGGGATGCTGATGGGAGGTTTGGATATGTGGTCCGCCAGCACAATTAAATTTAATCTCTTCGGCGCGATGGGACATAAAAAAGATGATGCTGGCTCTACGAAAAAAGCGGCGGATTTTAAGCCGATTGACTATCCAAAGCCGGACGGCGTCTTGACCTTTGATCGCCTAACAAATGTCTCTATGACTTTTACAAATCATGGCGAGGAACAACCCAGCCATTTGCGGCTGATTGACCCATCTGTCCCGATCAATGTGAACCTGCCGGAATATGCAGAGCCCGCTGTGCGCTATTGCCCGGCTGGTGTTTATGAAGTTTTGACAGAAGATGACGGGTCTAATCCGCGGTTTAACATTAATGCGCAAAACTGCATTCACTGTAAAACCTGCGATATTAAAGACCCGTCCCGAAATATTGTTTGGACGGTCCCAGAGGGCGGCGGCGGACCAAATTACCCTAATATGTAGATTTATGCTCTAAAGCGCAGCCTCTAAATTTGGCCATGCAACTACATTTTCACTGATGTCGCCGCTTGCCAACGCGCCTTACACGACACAGAAAGTTGTCATGAAAAGACCTTTGATTTCTTTGGCCCTTGCGGCGGTTTTGACTTTGTCCTGTCAATCATCTGAACAGGCCTACGCCGCGCCGGACACTAATAATCTTTCCGCGCTCTATGGGGATTACTTGGCTGGTAGTTATGCGCAGGAGCTTCAAGATCGCACGGCGCAGCAAAAGCATTTTACCAATGCATTTTTGAATCAACCTGGCGATGCACGTATTGGCCGCCGCGCAATTATCTCCGCGATTGAAACGGGCGATATGTCGGCGGCCGTGAAACTCGCGGGGCAAGTACGAAAGAAGACTAAATCCGAACCTTTGGCGCGGGCGGTTTTAGGCTTGGATGCGTATCGCCGCGGCCGTAAAAATTCGGCCCTAAAATATCTTTCAGGCCGAACCGAGGATAAGACATCGCTGATCCTGATGCAGCTCGCACGCGGCTGGATTGAATTTGATCAGAAAGACTATGACGCGGCGCGAGAAACCTTCGCTAACATTTCCGGAGATTATGGATATTTCGAAGCCTATGCGGAATTACAGCTAGCGAAAGTCGACGGCATGCTCGGCGAAACAGATGCGGCATTGGAACGTTTGGACGCGGTTGATAAGTCGGGCGTTTCGAGTGTGGAAGCTCTGCTCACGCGGGTTCGGGTTCTGTCTGCGGCCAGCAGGAATGAAGAAGCCATTACAGCTTTAGAAGACATTTTGGTTGATAATGAAGGCCTGTCAATCGGAGTTGTTGGAGCCTATCTGCAAAAACTAAAAGCCGGGGAGAGCCTCCCAAAAATCACGCCTAAGGGCCAAGCTGCCCGCGCGATTACCGACCCAGCCTTCGGATTTTTTGCGCGAAATCGGTCCTTGGATGGGGCTGAACTTTACCTCCGCTTGGCTAGCTGGGTCGATCCGAGTTTCACAAAGCCTGCAATATGGCTGGGATCTATTCTAGAAGATCAGGGTGATGGAGGTCAGCAAAACGCTTATGAGCTTTATAAGGATGTTGGAGAGGCAGATCCAAATTTCGTGTCTGCGCAGCTGAGCATTGCCAACATTTATTTCAATCGAGAGGATGATGATAAGGCGATTGAGGTTTTAGAAAAACTCAATGCGCGTGAGCAATCCGTTCTCACGCGAGAAAGCTTGGGACGCGCGCGGTTCTTCCGTGAAAATTACGAAGAGGCTCTGCCGTTTTATGATGATTTGGTAGAGTCATTATCTGACGAAGAGATTAAGGCCAATGTGGAGCCTCTACGCTTTCGCGGAATTATTTATGAGCGGCTGAAGCGTTGGCCTGAGGCTGAAGCTGATTTCAAGCGCGTCCTCGAACTCGTGCCGGATGATGTCGATACGTTGAATTACCTTGGATATACATGGGTGGACCGCGGCGAAAACCTGAAAGAGGCTTTCGACATGATCCGCAAAGCTGTTGAACAAGAGCCACAATCGGGCGCTATTGTGGATAGTTTGGGATGGGGACATTACAAACTCGGTGAATATGAGAAGGCCAAAATCAACCTTGAAAAGGCTGTTTCGCTATCTCCGTCATCCGCGACGATTATTGATCATTTGGGCGATGTCTATTGGAAACTGGGCCGTAAACGCGAGGCCGGATTCCAGTGGAAACGTGCGCTTGAGTTCGACCCAACCGACAAAGAGCGCAAAATCATAGACATTAAACTCGAAGGCGGCCTCGAAGCGGTTCCAGCTGAGCTGCTCGCGCTTCCATAGTTTTTATGGCGATGGGGCGGACGGAACTTGCACGGGCGAAGGTTAATCTGACCCTGCATGTTGGCGCCCTTATCCAGGACGGCCAGTGGTCCGGATATCATCCCGTCGAGAGCCTCGTCGTTTTCGCTGATTTTGGCGATGAACTCACATTTACCCCTGCCGAACGAACCGTCGTCAATTACGGGGGTCCATTTTCTAAAAACCTCACCGAGAAAAATTTTGGTCAAAATTCTATGATTGAGGCCCTTGAAATGTGCGGGGTAAAAGAGCCGATGTCTATGCGTTTGGAAAAGAACATTCCGATCGCTGCAGGCCTAGGAGGCGGCACGGCTGACGCCGCCGCAGTCTTACGCCTGTTTGATCCAAAACAGAAAATTCACCCGACAAAAATCGGGGCGGATGGACCGGTTTGTTTTCTCTCAAAGACCGCAATGATGGAGGGGATCGGCGAGATCATTACGCCCCAAAGCGGATTGAGCCAATTATCCGCCGTCCTCATAAATCCGGGGGTCGCAGTGTCTACAGGCGCCATTTTTAAAGCGATGGACGCCGCGCCGCGCCCGGAAAATCCAGCCGCTACATCGCGGCAGGGCGATCTTCTTTCCCGCGCTTTATCGGGCGCAAATGATATGCAAGATACGGCGATCGCCCAAGCCCCTGTGATTGCGGATGTTCTCAGGGCGCTGGCCCAGCAAGCGGGCTGCGAACTGGCGCGCATGTCGGGATCAGGCGCGACTTGCTTCGGGATTTTCCGTTCAGACGCTCAGGCGCAATTTGCGGCCGAAGCGATATCTATTTCTCTGCCCGGCTGGTGGGTGAAGCCCTGCAAATTGGGCGACCCGTTATGATGATGCAGAATCTATGGCTCTGGGGCATTATTGCCGCGCTCGCTTTTTTTGGGAGCTTAGCCGTCTGCGGATTTATGGCTATGGCCGGATTGGGTGATGCCTCTGATGATCGGTCCGCTCATAGCGGCGTCGTTCCAACTTCGGGCGGTGTCGGTATGATAGCTGGCATGGGGCTTTCACTCAGCGCGCTGAGTTTTCTTTTTCCGGGGCTGGATCTGCCCGGCGGATTTGCGCCCGTTATGGCCTTGCTCTTTGCGATCGCAATGTTGGGCTTAGTTGATGATGCTTTGACCTTGGGTCCGAAAGTCAAATTTGGACTCATGATATTGATTTGCGGCGCGGCGGTTTGGTTGATCGGCCCGCCTGAAACTCTGCCTTTTCTTGGCAGGCCCATTGCTCTTTCGCCCGCCATTGGGTTCATGGGAGCGATGCTCTGGATTTTCGTTGTCATGAATGCAGTGAATTTTATGGACGGCGCGAATGGAATGATGGGGATGTCGCTGGCCATCGCAAATTTTGGCCTATTTGGGATTGGTATCATGACGGGCTCGGCCGCAACGCTTTTGCTTTCCGGCCTCTCGCTTATGGTGATTTTGGGGTTCTTGCCTTATAATATACGGGTAAAGGCCCGCGTGTTTGCCGGTGATGTCGGGTCACTTAGCTTGAGTTTTCTCTTTTCTGTTAGCTTGTTATTTCTAATTCGTGATACGCCAGATAGCGCGTTTCATTTGGTCGGCCCGGTTCTAATCCTGCATATTCTCGCGGATGTTTTATTGACCCTTGTGCGGCGGGCGCGAAATCGGGACAATCTCTTACAATCGCATAATACGCATCTTTACCAACGCCTGATTCAGAACGGGTTCGGGCATTTAGCGACGAGTTGGTATTACGCGCTGGCGGCGTTATCATTGGCCAATATTGTTGTGATTGGGACTTCGCGCGGCTGGTATGAGACTATCCATGTAACATTAATATTGGTGGGGGCGGTTACGGCGGCCTATTTACTCATCAGCCGCGTTTTGGCGGACCGCGCGTCAGCTAATGCGCGCAACAACAAAGCCCGCTAGTTCCTTTAGCGTATCGCGCAGCGGGCTGGCGGGGAACACATCCAAAGCCTCCGCCGCATCTTGCGAATATTGCTTGGCGAGTTCCATTGTTGATTCAAGCGCGCCGCTTTTCCGAAGTAGAGAGACGGCCCGTTCCAGATCGACGCCTTGTTGGTCATGTTCGACAATCACGCGCCGCCAAAATCCGCGGTCTTCATCAGAGGCATTTTTCAGAGCGCGAATAACAGGCAGGGTCATTTTCCCCTCGCGGAAATCATCGCCAACGGATTTCCCGAGAGCGCTCGCCATGCCGCCATAATCCAGCGCGTCATCCACAAGCTGAAAAGCCAGGCCGAGTTTTAGGCCATATTCCCGCAGCGCTGTGCGTTCGGTGGTCGGGCGCTCAGCTATGACAGGCGCGACTTCGGTTGCCGCCGCGAATAGGGCCGCAGTCTTGGCCTCAATCACGCGCATATAATCCGCTTCGGTCATGGCGAGATTTCGCAGGGCGGCGAGTTGCTGCACTTCGCCTTCCGCAATGACGGAAGAGGCATTGGATAAAATTCCCAGTGCTTCTAGGGAGTTTGTTTCCACCATGAGATTAAAAGCGCGGGCAAAGAGGAAATCCCCCACGAGGATTGACGCGCTATTACCCCAAATCAGGTTTGCGGGTTTCTTGCCGCGCCGCAGCGCGCTCTCGTCAACAACATCATCATGTAGGAGCGTGGCCGAGTGGATAAACTCAACGGCCGCGGCTAATTTGTGATGGGCGGTGCCGTCATACGCGCACAGCTGCGCGGCGCTAATCGTGAGAAGTGGCCGCAGGCGTTTTCCGCCCGCCCCTACCAGATGCTCTGCCAAATCTGGGATGAGGCCCACCGAAGACTGCATGCGCTCTAAAATCAGCGCATCAACGGCGGCCATATCATTACCCGTTAAGTCCCACAGCGTTTGTGCCGGGGAGAGGGCTGCATCTTGTTGTATTTGCGCGGGCGCGTTCACGTGAGGAGAGACCACCATTTCTATTCATCCCATACGTAAGGCCCCGCAGCGCGCGCGGCAAGGCGTTTAAACCGCGCACATAGCCGCTTTGCACATTTGCAGCCTGTGATTCAAATGACGGGCTTGATTGTCTTTGCCGGATTCCTCCCCACATCAAGCCTATGATTTGCCTTATCCGAACCATGAATCCTGTGACCCTCAGCTTTGCGCAGGCTATTTTGAAAGACGCAGGGATCGAGAGCTTCCTGTTCGATATGAATGCTGCCATTTTAGACGGATCGACAGCCCTCGTGCGTAAACGCCTGATGGTGATTGACGAAGATGAAACGGAGGCACGGGAACTCTTGCACGCCGCCGGCATTGGTCATGAGTTAACGGACCCGGTGCCCAAGCGGCCTAATGGCTCGGGTCCCACATTTTTGTCAAATCTCTTGCGCAAGCTCGGGCTAGCGCCGAAATAGGGGGTATGAAAAATATCCTCACCACGAATAATCCCGCGACCCTGAATTTTGCGGAAGCCATCTTAAAAGAGGCCGGGATTGAATATTTCGTCCTGGACCAGAATATGAGCGTGCTTGAGCCCGGCATTATGATCCCGCGCCGCCTCATGGTGGTGGATGAGGACGAATCCGCCGCGCGGCGGCAGTTAACCCTCGCGGGCATGGAGAGGGACTTGATGGCGATATAAACCCCCTTCTCCCTAGGGGAGAAGGTCCTCGAAGAGGGGATGAGGGGTCGGCTTTATCTTGCGATAGCACCGCGATTGCGAAATTTCAGACCCCTCATCCGAGGCTTCGCCCCACCTTCTCCCATTGGGAGAAGGGGATTGATAAAATAACCTATTCCCCTAGAACGCGGCTTATGACCGCCGACACCAAAAAACCGCTTTCTTTCCAAGCGCTAATTCTCACCCTCCAGACCTATTGGGCGGAGCAGGGTTGCGTGATTTTACAGCCTTTCGACACAGAAGTCGGAGCCGGGACATTGCACCCCGCGACTGTGCTGCGCTCGCTGGGCCCAAAGCCGTGGAATTGCGCCTATGTGCAACCGTCGCGTAGACCCGCAGATGGCCGCTACGGCGAAAACCCAAACCGCTTGCAGCATTACTACCAGTTCCAAGTCATCATGAAGCCAAACCCGGAAAACCTGCAGGAGCTTTATCTCGGCTCGCTCGACGCCATCGGAATTGACCGCGACTTGCACGATATTCGCTTTGTCGAAGATGATTGGGAAAACCCAACTGTCGGCGCGTGGGGCCTCGGCTGGGAAGTCTGGTGCGACGGTATGGAAGTCAGCCAATATACTTATTTCCAACAAGTCGGCGGGCTGGATCTTGAGCTTGTGTCGGGTGAATTGACCTACGGGCTAGAACGCCTCGCCATGTATGTCTTCGACGTCGATAATGTCTATGACCTACCCTATAATGATGCGGGCGTGACTTACGGCGAGGTCTTCCACCGCAATGAAGTCGAGCAATCGACTTATAATTTTGAGCATTCCGATGTGGAAAAGCTCAAGCAGAAATTCCAATTCGCGGAAGAAGAATGCAAAGCGCTGCTCGCCCTCGAAAAACCGCTCCCGCTCCCTGCCTATGAACATGCGCTCAAGGCTTCGCATTTATTTAATTTGCTGGACGCGCGCGGCGTGGTGTCGCCGACGCAAAGACAGGAATATATCAAACGCGTGAGGGATTTGGCGAAGGGCAGTGCAGAAGCCTATGCGAAATCGGAAAAAGAGGCTTCAGCTTGAAAATTGAGCTAAACTTTTCCTCCACCGCGATAGCGGGGGAGGTGGCCATAGCGATTGCACAGAAATCGCGGAGGTCGGAGGGGGTGCAGCATGTCTGTGCTGCCCAAAAAAACCCATTGACGGCGCGTCAAATTCATTCTTTTTTTACAGGCGTGGACACGCCTGACCCCCTCTGGTCTGTCGACCATCTCCCCCGCGTTGCGAGGGAGAAGAGTTATGCGCAGGATTGGTCATGAGAGACGCGACCGCTGCCACACATAAACGCGCGAAATCCTATCGCCGTGAACTCACTGCCGCTGAAAATGTCCTCTGGCAGGAAATTCGCCGCAAACAAGTGGGCGGCTTTCATTTTCGCCGCCAAATTCCCATCGGCCCCTTTATTGCCGACTTCGCCTGCGTGAAAGAAAAGCTCGTTATCGAAGTTGACGGTATTGGCCACTCAGAGCCGGACGAAATTGCGCGGGACGCCAAGCGCACCGCTTATCTCGAAAATTTGGGATGGCGCGTTATCCGCTTTATGAATGTTGAAATTTTCGATGAAATTGATGCGGTGGTTGAACCCATCTGGCATCATCTGAAATTACCCCTGAAAACTTCAGAGACTGTCTAATGGCTGAATTCCTTTTTGAAATCCTGTCCGAAGAAATTCCGGCGCGTATGCAGGTGCGGGCGGGGGCGGATTTGACCAAAGCGCTGACGGCCGGCCTAACTAAAGCTGGCCTGACGGTTGAGAACGCCCATGTGTTAACGGGGCCGCGCCGCCTGACATTTGTGGCGGATTTGCCTCTGCGCTCGCCGGATGTGAGTGAAGAGAGAAAAGGCCCGCGTGTTGGCTCGCCTGAACGCGCGCTGGAAGGCTTTATGAAAGCCGCAGGGCTCAAAGATATTTCCGAGGCTGAAATCCGAACGGACCCAAAGAAAGGCGAATTTTATGTCGCCGTGATGGAAAGCGCGGGGCGTGATACGGACGCTATTTTGCAAGAGCTCATCCCCGAGGTCATGAATAATTTCCCCTGGCCGAAATCGATGAAATCTGGCGGCTCGGCTTTTCGCTGGGTGCGTCCTTTGCGCGGGCTGATTGTCTTGCTCGGCGGGGCGGTTGTCGATGTGACGGT
>CALDTL010000102.1 GCA_937923965.1 uncultured Caulobacterales bacterium | reverse complement strand
GCTGATTTTGATTGGCGCGATTGCGATGCGCGGGGCGGGCTGCACCTATAATGATATTGTCGATCAGGATTTAGACGCGCAAGTCGAGCGCACCGCGCTGCGGCCCCTGCCCGCCGGAACCGTCACAACGCGCCAAGCCTGGAAATGGACCTTTGCGCAAATTGGCGTCGGGTTTTTGGTCTGGCTCTGCCTACCGCTCCTCGCCAAAGGGATTGCCCTGCTCGCCTTGCCGCTGGTCGCGGCCTATCCCTTTATGAAGCGCATCACATGGTTCCCGCAGGTATGGCTCGGGATGACATTTAATTGGGCGGTGTTGGTGGCCTATGCGGCGAAAACGGGAGAGGTCAGCGCACCGCTCTTTATCCTCTATCTCGGCCTCATATTTTGGACCGTCGGATATGACACGATCTATGCCTGCCAAGACATCGAAGACGACGCGATGGTCGGGATCAAGAGTACCGCGCGGAAATTTGGCGGGCGCGTGAAATTGGGGGTTGGGGTGTGTTTCATACTCTTTGGATTATTGGCATGGTTCGCACTCTCTAATGAAGGTCTTCTTATAACCTCGAGCTGTGGGGATTTTGTTTTTGGTCAGTGGAAATTTGGATTAAACCCGAGATTTGACTACATTTTCGTACCGTTCATGTTGTCTTTGGCATCGGGCTTTTTAATCTACATTTGGACGAAATTTGACCCGAAAAATCCAGGCACATCCTTACTAGCCTTCAAACGAAACGCGTTAGTTCCGGTTCTCCTGATCGCGTTGATTACAATGTTCAACCATTTTCGGGTTGATGAGGATTCGGAGGCTTATTATTGTCAGAGTGGCCAGTTGCCTGAAGCATACCGGCCAATCTGCAATAAAGATTTATCGAATAAATTTTGTAATTTCACACCCCTCACCCAACCGTGAAGCCATCGTGTCTGGCGAGTTATCCGTATGCACTCTACACAGGCTGGAAAGATACGGAGAGACCTCATGTTGACCAGACGAAAATTAGGATTAGGTGCAGGCGCGATGGCTTTGGCTGCGTGTTCCCAAACCCAGAGCAAAGCCAATGCTGCGGAGGCCAAAATGGTAGAGAAAACATCCAACACCGATTGGGCGAACCTGTCCGAGCGCGAATGGCAAGAGCAGCTCACGGCGGAAGAATTTAGGGTCCTGCGCAAAGAAGGCACAGAGCGCCCATTCTCCTCGCCGCTAAACGACAATAAGGCGACCGGGACCTATGTTTGCGCGGGCTGCGCGCTGCCGCTCTTCACATCTGATAAGAAATTTGATTCCGGCACGGGCTGGCCGAGTTTCTTCCAGCCTATTGACGGCGCGCTCGGCACCAAGGTTGACCGCAAGCTTTTTGTGGCGCGGACGGAATATCACTGTATCCGCTGTAAGGGACATCAAGGTCACGTCTTTAAAGATGGCCCGCGCCCAACAGGTCTGCGCTATTGTAACAACGGCGTCGCGCTAGATTTTATTGAGACTTAGGGGATTTTCCGGTCCGCAACCGGCAAGCCCCAACCCGAGCGCCCCAGAGCGGCCTGAGAGTATCAGGCCGCTCATCTTAATGCACACTTAACAAACACCGCTTTCTGACGCAAATTTCATAAAATTTATGACTTGCCAAATCCCGATTCTCGTCCCACATATTGGGTGTTAGCCGTTCCATAGTGGAGCCGCGTTTATGAGAGGAGGTGTAATTTGTTTATCTGTTTTGAGGGGTCTTCCCAAAGCTGTTAGATCAGCACCTTCGTAAAAATCGAACGCGGGTAGAGACATATCTATCTCGAAATCGGGCACTGCGTCCCGACGAGACCCAAACTTCAAATAGGACCCGCTTCATACTGTGAAGCGGGTTTTGTTGTTTTGTGGAGCATGGCTCCACGGGCTTCATACTGCGCAGCGGGTTTTGTTGTTTTTAGATTTCATTCAGGCCACAAGCATATTTCATCACCGCCATTACGGAAAATTACATGGCCATTGCCCGCACAGTTGACCGCCGCCTCTTCTTTGTTCTCGACAGAACCTTCCTGCAGCTCGCGCAAGCCGCCGATCAAACCTTGGCCGAGGGGTCAGGGCTGGGCCGCGCGCAGGCTGCCGTCATCGTTTATCTGAGCTATCATGACGGCTGCACCTTGACCGAATTGTCAGAAGGCACGGGCCGCCGCAATGCCGCGATGACGGGACTGGTTGACCGAATGGAAGCCGTCGATCTCATCGAGCGGAAGCAATCTTATGGCGACCGGCGGCAACGCACCGTCCATCTGACCGATAAAGGCTGGAAAATCCGCGAAGATGTCATGGCGGACTTCCGAGACTTCAACACGAGATTGACGCATGGGCTCACCGAATCAGAGACAGCCGCCGTGATGAAATTCCTGACATTATCCGTGAAAAACGTCCAAATTCCGAAAAAAACCTCGAAATAATGAAAATGACAGGGGCTTCCTGACAAAGCTGACAATATTTCGCCTAAATTAACCGTAATCTTTCTCGTGATAGGACGAAGAGGAGGTTGAGATGGCGCAGGCTAATATTTTGCAGAAAGTAATTTTCGGCTTCGTGCTCTTGGCCGCTTTAGGTTTCGCGCTTCCAAAGCTCGCTATGCCCAATGCCAATGCGGCTTCGGCGCAAACTCATCCCGCCATTTCAATCAATCCTGCTAGCGCGCGGGACGCCAATACATTCGAAAGCGATAAGGCCTTGTACGCCGCCTGCCGAAAATCGGGGCAAGATTCGGCGGTCTGTCTATGCCTGACCCATGTGATGAAATATGAAATGAGCCTCAAATCCTATCACGCGGCCACGCGGCTTTATGGCCAGCCGCCCAGCCGCAACGCCCTGCACGGAAAATTACAGGCTGAAGGCTATAAAAAATCCGAAATAGAGCGCGCGGAAAATATGGAACGCAGCCTCCTTGCGTCCGAGGATTTTGGACTGCGCTGCGCAGGCGCAAAAGCCTATTACAAAAAGGCCGTAAAATAAGCACGACAATCCCCTAGAGGCGGGCCTGCCTCTCTGATGGACATGCTGACAGGCGCAGGATAAAGCGCAGGACAATGGCCAAACGCAAAACATCCAAACCCGCGAACCTCCCCGTCGAAGTCGATATGGTCTCGGACTTTGTCTGTCCGTGGTGTTGGCTGGGCTATAAGCAATTCCTAGAGGCGGCTGATAAAACCAAACCACGGCCAAACCTGTCTTTCCGCCCTTATATGCTCGACGCGAGCGTTCCCGAAGAGGGCGCGGATTACCGAGAATATATGAAACATAAATTCGGCGACAAACCCGACTCGCGCTGGAAAGCCATGCGCGACCACTTAGAGGCCGCCGGACCAGATGCAGGTATCGCCTTTGACTTCAAAGCTATCACGCGGCGGCCAAATACGCTCAACGCGCACCGTCTCATGCGCTGGGCGCAAGGCCAAGATCTTGGCCCCGCTTGCGCAGAAAAACTCTTTCGGGCCTATATGGAAAATGGCGAGGATATCGGCTCGGCGGATGTGCTCTGCAGGATCGCGTCTGAGATTGGGATGGACGCCGAGCTCACGCGCGACCTATTGACGGGCGACCAAGATAAGGTCGATGTTCAGAATGAAATTCTCTTCTTTCGCGGTCTCGGCGTCTCCGGCGTTCCAACGTTTATTTATGCGGGGCAAATGGCCGTTCAGGGCGCGCAAGACGCAGATAAACACCGCGCGGTTTTAGCCGAGGCGGCAAAGCTTGATCCGCGAGCTGAATAAGGAGACAAGGCCCCATGACACTTTTTGAAATCGTCGCGTTTTATCTGGCACTTAATCTTGTGCTGGCGCCCATCCTTATGCTTCGCGTTGGCCGGCTTCGTCTCGGAAAAAAAATCGACCTCGGCGACGGCGGCGACGCCTTGATGCTCTCGCGCATTCGCGCGCATGGGAACTTCGCCGAAAATGCGCCGCTCGCATTGCTTGGCCTCTTGGGCTTGGCAATGTTAAACGCCGCCCCTGTCGTGCTCCATATCTTTGGTGCAGCCTTTTTCATTGGACGAATTTTACACGCCATGGGCATGGCCAAAACCTTTGGGCAAGGCCGCCTGGTAGGAACTATACTGACGCTGCTGACCTATTTCGGAACGGCCGGCAGCCTCTTATTCCTTATTTTTACAGGCTAGTCTTTGACCCACCCTATTCCTAAATCAGAGCCCATTCAGGCCGATAGTCTTTACCCGACGCTGGACGCTCTCATAAAGGCGGCGAAAGACGCGGGCGCGCAGAGCGCTGACGCTGTTGCGACCCACGGACGCAGCCTCGGAATCGCGGTCCGGGATAATGCGCTGGAGGATGTCGAGAGCACGGAGGGCCGAGACATTGGTCTGCGGGTTATGATCGGAAAGCGCCAAGCCTGTGTGTCCTCTTCTGATTTATCACCCCAAAGCATTCAGGCGCTTGCCGAGCGCGCCGTTGCGATGGCGAAACTTGCGCCCGAAGACCCCTATTGCGGATTGCCGGATAGCACGCTTTTATCCGCGCCGGGCGGCGCAGCGGCGCTGGACGTCTGGGACGATACGGAGGTGAACCCAGCCGCCCTGAAAGCCCGCGCCCATGAACTTGAAGCGGCCGCGCTTTCCGTCGGCGGCATCAACCAAGCCGAAGGGGCAAATGCGAGTTGGAACACAAGCGCCTTCGCATACGGGACATCACACGGATTTCGCGATGGATGGCGCGCCTCGCGCCACGGCCTCTCCGTCTCAGCCATCGCAGAGCAAGACGGCGCGATGGAGCGGGACTATGATTACGACAGCACGCGCTACCTAAGCGCCCTGCCCGACCCCAAAACCATCGGACAGAATGCCGGACGGCGCGCCTTAGCGAGGCTCGGCAGTCGCCAGATCCCGTCGGCGGCCCTTCCGATATTTTTTGATGAACGCATCGCGGGCAGCCTGCTCGCGGCCTTGCTGGGCGCAATTTCTGGGCCGGCCATAACGCGGGGCGTGTCTTTTCTGAAAGACGATTTGGGCAAAGCGATTTTCTCGCCGCAGATTCAAATCCTCGAAGACCCGCTACTGCCGCGCGGGGATGGATCGCGCCCCTGGGACGGCGAAGCCCTCGCCGTGAAGAAACGCCATATTATTGAAGATGGCATCTTGCAGACGTGGCTGCTGAACATGTCCAGTGCGCGCCAATTAGATCTTGCGCCGACGGGCCATGCCACGCGCGGGGTGGGCGCGCCGCCCGGCGTCTCTGCGACGAACACATGGATCGAAGCCGGGCCGAAAACGCCCGAAGCGCTCATGGCCGACATTGGCGAGGGGTTCTTGATTTCGGAAATGTTTGGGCCGAGCCTCAACTCTAATACGGGCGATTATTCGGTTGGCGTGTCTGGTTTTAAAATCGAAAAAGGCGCGCGGGCGTTTCCTGTCTCCGAAGTCACGATTGCCGGAAATCTCAAAGAGATGTTTAAAACTATGCTCCCGGCGAGTGATTTAAAAATGGACAGCGCGACCAATGCACCGACCCTATTATTTGAAGGCCTGACCCTTGCTGGATCCTAATTGCGTCATACCCGAAGAGGATCTCGCTCTCCTAAAGGACATTGTTCGGCAGGCCGGCGCGATTGCCAAAGCCGCCTATGACGCCAATGATTCCAAACGGTGGAATAAGGCTGATAGCTCGCCCGTGACCGAAGCGGATATTGCCGTAAATAATTTCTTGGAATCGACATTACGCACCGCGCGGCCCGGATATGGATGGCTCAGCGAGGAAACCAAGGATGATCATTCCCGCCACGCCTGCCCGCGCAGTTTCGTTGTGGACCCGATTGACGGCACGCGCGCCTTCATTGACCGGACGCCGAATTTCGCCGTTTGCGTCGCCATCATCGAAAAAGGCCAGTCTATTGCGGGTGTTGTTTTCAATCCGCTGATGGATGAGCTCTACGAAGCCTCATTGGGCGGCGGGGCGCGGCTCAATGACAAACCCATAAAAGCGAGCGACCCCGCCGCTATCGCGGGCATAAAGATGATTGGCTATCCGCGCAAATTCCGGAGGCTAGATTTTCCGGACATGGATGTGCATGTTGTCAACTCTATGGCCTATCGCATGTGCCTCGTCGCAAGCGGCCAAGCCGATGCCACTATCGCCTTTACGCCCAAATCAGATTGGGACGTCGCCGCCGCCGCCTTAATTGCAGCAGAAGCCGGCGCGATTGTGTCTGACATTCGCGGCACCACGCCGCAATTTGATACTGAAACCACATCCGGGTTAGGCGTGATTTGTGCTGGCCCGCACCTGCATGCTTTGTTATTGGCGGAGGTGAAACCGCATCTGGCCCAATTTGCAAAGGGCCGTGACTTCAAATTTCTGGGGACCCAAATGTCTGATCGTAAAGCCACTGATGGAATGAATTCCGTCCAACTTCTTCACCTTGTGATCGGCGGAGAACTCGTCGATCCAAACAGGACTGAATTTAAAGACCTCTCCGCCGTCGATTTCGTCGGCGCTTATGCGAATTTTGCAGAGGCTCAAAAAGCGTGGAAATCGGCTGCACAGCGCACCGTCGACAATGCCCATATGCGCTATTTCATTCTTCACGCACATGACCTCCTGGATCCTGATGGGGACGGCGTCATTGGCTAGTCACCCGTGAGCGGGGAGTCAGTGACGGATCGTCAGCGCATAGCGCGTCTTTGGCGAGACTATCTCTGGCCGCAAAAAACACGGCTCTTATTAGCCGCCCTTTTCATGACGATATTCGCGGCGGCCACCGCGGGTTATATCTATCTCATACAGCTCATTATCGACGCCGCCACCACGCTAGAGAGCGGCGGCGGAGCCGTTGAAAATGCCAAGCGATATGCCGCGATTATTCTGCCCGTTATTTTGGGCTTAACTTTGGCGTCAGGGATTGGCGGCTATGTGCAGCGCATTCTCACCAATTCCATCGCGCTTAACACCGTCGGCAAAATGCAAGCACAGATGCTTCGCGCCGCCCATGACCGAGACTTCGCACAATCCGCGTCAGAGCCGACCGGCGAGCTCATCGCAAAATTCACAAATGATGTGAGCGTGGTCTCCACAGGGCTGGTGCGCGTGCTGGGTAATCTCATCAAAGATGTGCTGAGCGTTATTTTTACAATTGCTGTGATGCTCCACCTGAATTGGCGGCTGTCTCTTTTTATGCTTGTCTTCGGCCTCGCGCTTTTGCCTATCATTGCGATCTCCAAAAAAATGCGAGGGAACGCGAAAGACGTTCAAGAGCATATTGGCAAGATGACAGCAGAGCTTAAAGAAAGCCTCGGCGCAGCGCAGCTCGTGAAAACCTATGGCTTGGAAACACATGAGCAATCGCGATTAAATAAGAGCTTTGATGAACGCGTCCGGCTCTATCTGAAACTCGTGACACAACAAGCCCGCGTTGATCCCATTCTCGAAGTCGTCGGAGGGCTCGTCATCGCAGCCGTCGTCATTTTTGGCGTCTGGCAATTTGGCATGGGAACAGCTACGGGCGGGCAAATTGCGGGAGTTTTGGGCGGGCTCCTTATCCTCGCGCCGCGCCTGCGCGCGCTAGGGACGATTAATAACGTCATTCAAGAAGGCCTGAGTTCCGTGAAACGGATTTTCGATGTGATCGACACAGAGCCCGCCCTCACCGATGCCATTCTAACCACAGCGTTGGATGTCGTGGACGGTAAGGTCGAAATTACAAATGTCGGTTTCACCTATCCGGACGGAACACGCGCGCTGAATGATCTCAGCCTCAGAGCCGAAGCGGGGAAAACAACAGCGCTCGTCGGGCCTTCTGGCGGGGGCAAATCCACTATCATGCACCTCATCCCGCGTCTCTATGATGTGACGGACGGGGCCATCCGTATTGACGGACAGGATGTTCGCGAGGTCAACCAAAAGTCCTTGCGCAAACATATTGCCGTGGTGTCGCAAGAGGCCGTTTTGTTTAATGACACCATCGCCGCGAATATTGGTTTGGGGGATTTGGGCGCGGGCCGAAACGCCATCATTCAGGCCGCCAAATCCGCCGATGCGCATGGATTCATCTCCCGCCTGCCCGATGGCTATGATACGGTTTTAGGTGAAGACGGCGCAGGTCTGTCGGGCGGCCAGAGACAGCGGCTCTCCATCGCGCGGGCGATATTGCGGGATGCGCCAATCCTCTTGCTTGATGAAGCGACTTCCGCGCTCGATACGGAAAGTGAAGGCAAGGTCCAAGCCGCCTTGGAGAGACTAAGCGAGGGCCGCACCACCCTCGTCATCGCGCATAGGCTCGCGACAATCCGCGATGCAGATATGATTTACGTCATTGACGGCGGACGCGTTGTGGAGAGCGGGACGGACGCAGAATTACGCAAGCGCAGCGGCGTCTATGCGGGACTCAATCAGACTAACAGACAGTAACGACGCGAAAGACCCTCCTCCCTCGCGAAGCGGGGGAGGTGGCCTTGGCGTTTTGAAAAAACGCTCAGGTCGGAGGGGGTGCGGCGGGTCCCCGCCGCCAAAAGACTATTTGGAATATTGATTGAAATTAAATTGGCAGCGCAAAAACGCTGCACCCCCTCCGCCCCTCCGGGGCACCTCCCCCGCTAAAGCGGTGGAGGAAATCTCTCTTCTCGCCAAAAATATCGGCGACAGAACCACCGCACTATTAAGCAATCAATGCGATGTCAGGTCCCCTCATATAATCTACTGAACGAATATTTCTCATCTTGTCGAATGCGGTCTTTTGCGCCTGCGAGGGCAGACATCACGCAAAGTACAAGAATGCTGCTCCACATAAAAATATAGAAAATCACAAGGCTTGTCATAATTACTCCCGCCGTAAAATCTCTGTTATCGGATTGCCGCTCCACTGTTCCATGAAACGCGCTTTAACATCCGGCGCATCATAGATCGTTTCGACCCACTCCATAAAACTCATATCATGTTTCTCCGCATAGTGCAGATAATCTTCAAAAAAGAAATCGAGCATCCCAGTCTTGCCCTGCCGCACATGGAGTTTTTTCAGCGTGAGTTCTCGCGCCAGCGCCTGTTCTATCGTGTCGCCCATATGGAAATGCCGATAAAGCACGCCCATAAATCCCGTGCGGTCCGCGCCAGATTTACAGTGCATGACAGCGGGATAGTCGATGGACTCAAACAGCTCGCGCGCGGCTTTGATTTTCTCCACTGTGTGGACATCGCGCGAATAGACGCGAAAATTAATGAGCGTAATACCGTGTTTCTCGCAGGCTTCTTTCTCCAGCCAATAAAAGCCTTTGGGCGACGGCCCGCGTAGGTTCAATATCGTCTTGATGCCTTCTTCGGCCAGCACAGATATTCGCTCTGGGGAGGGCTGGTTTTCGCGATACATCCCCCCGCCTAATTCATGCCGATTCGGAAATCGCAGGCGCAGAAAGCCATGATCGCCCCACATCAGATCCCGCCGCGCCTGTTTCCTATGGCGCGGGTTATTGAGGTCGAGCGGTGTATCGCTTAGGTCAGTCATATAAATCTGGGCTAACAGGGAGGCCGCGTATGTTCAAACGTCTTTTGCGGCGTCCAAGAGTTCAATCCAGCCTCGGCTGGGGCGTTGCGCAATATATGCGCCTCATCAAACGCACAACGCGCTGGGATATGCGATATGCGGAGCGGGTGAGCCATATCCTAGGCAGCGGCACAGGGGTTATCGCCCTAACCTGGCACTCCCGTTTTCTGATGCTCACGGCCGCTTGGAAAGCCAATGAACTGGACCCCTATGTCATGATTTCAAGGTCACGCGACGGCGCTGTGGTGGCAGGAACTTGCAAAGCTCTGGGCCTCAAAACTATTCGCGGCAGCCGGCCTAAAAAGGGGAAAGATAAAGGCGGCGATAAAGCGGCGGCGGCGGCCATGACCGCTATCCGCTCAGGCGGCTGCGTTGTTATCACGCCGGATGGGCCGCGCGGACCGCGGCAACGGCTCGGCGAAGGGCCGCTGCGCCTCGCCCGCGCGACAGGCGCGCCGCTCATGCCCTGCACATTTGCCGTGGCGCGGCGCAAGCAATTCGACAGTTGGGATCGCTTTATTCTGCCCAAGCTCTTTGGCAAAGGCCTTATCCTTTGGGGCACGCCCGTTGCCATTGCCGCCGAGACGGATGATGCGGATTTGGAATCCATACGCCTCGCTATAGAGACAGAAATGAACGCCCTCCTCGCAGAGGCAGATGTTGAGCTCGGCCATCACGCGATAGAGCCCGCATGAATTGGTCCCGTGGATATCATGCGCTGACGCGCGCGCTGGAGCCCTTTGCGGGGCTCATCCTGAAGCGCCGCGTGAAAGCGGGTAAAGAAGACGCGGCCCGCCTGAGTGAACGCAGAGGCATCGCGTCCCTGCCTCGTCCATCAGGCAAGCTCATTTGGATGCACGGCGCAAGCGTGGGCGAAACCACCATGCTGCTCCCGCTGATTCAAAGATTACTCGACGGCGATCCAAAGCTGCATATTCTCGTCACCAGCGGAACTGTTACCTCTGCAGAGCTGATGAAAACCCGCCTGCCCGAGCGGGCCTTTCATCAATATATCCCGCTGGACGGGCCAAATTTTATTGACCAATTTCTCTCCCATTGGAAACCCGATCTGGCGATTTGGGCGGAAAGCGAGATCTGGCCAAACCTTATCTTGAAAACGAAAGCCAGCGGCGCGAAAATGGCGCTCATCAATGCCCGCCTCAGTCAAAAATCCTTGTCCGGCTGGCAGAAAAAAACACATTTTGCGGAAGAGATTTTTTCCTCTTTCGACATGATCTTGGCCGCCGATCACATCACCCATCACAAGCTCAAGAGCTTTGGCGGACGGGTTCTCGGCCAAATTGGAAATTTAAAAACGGCGGCCCCTGCCCTCGAATTTGACGCGGCGGAAGCCAGGTACTTACGCAATGCCATTGGGCGGCGTCCCGTTTGGCTGGCGGCCAGCACCCACCCTGCCGAGGAAGCAGATATTCTCGAAGCGCATACGGCAGGCCCCGGTAAAAGAGCTAATGCTTTGCTTGTCTGGATGCCGCGTCATCCGGAACGCGGCGACGAGATCGCGGCGCTCTGCGCGGGCCAAGACATCGCGCAAAGATCGAAACTCCATAGTCCGACCTCTGGCACATCTATTTATATTATGGATACGTTAGGCGAGATGGGCCTCGCCTTAGCGCTTGCAGATTTGGTCTTTGTAGGCGGGTCGATCCACCCTGAGCTGACAGGGCATAATCCGCTGGAAGCTGCGCGCGCCAGCGTCCCGATCTTGACAGGACCATATGTCGCCAGCTTTACCCATATCTATGACAATCTATTCAATCATAATGCGGCGATGCGCGTGACGAAGACAGACAACCTCGGCCCGAGCGTCATAGCCCTTCTGGGCGACCCTGCGGCGTCTCGGCAGATGGCGCGGCGCGCCTTTGATCTCGCAAAGGATAGCGACAATATCTTGGATTATACGACCGCCAAATTGCGAGGCTTATTGTGAAAGCGCCGGATTTTTGGAACCATATTTCAGGACCGGAAGCGAAAACGGCGCTGCGAACCGCGCTGCGGCCATTCGGATGGATTTACGCCAAAGCCGCGGCGCAGCGCATTAAAACCGCTGATCCCGTAGACACAGGCGTGCCGATCATCTGCGTGGGGAATGCAACGCTTGGCGGGACAGGGAAAACACCGGTCGTGGCCTATTTGCTCAAATCTATGCGGCGATTGGGCGTGGAGGCGCATGGCCTATCGCGCGGATATGGCGGGCGGGAAAAAGGCCCGACCGCCGTAGATCCTAATCACACTGCCGCAGACGTTGGCGATGAGCCCCTGCTTCTGCGGCGGCACGGGCCTGTTTGGGTGGCCGCAGGGCGAGACGAAGGCGCGCTGACAGCCGTCTCTAACGGGGCCAAAGTCATCATCATGGATGACGGACACCAAAACCCCAGCCTCGTCAAAACGCTGTCCCTATTGGTTGTCGATGCAGAGGTTGGATTTGGAAATGGCTGCGTCTTCCCGGCGGGACCGCTGCGCGAAGATTTGGACGCAGCGCTGGACCGCACAGATGCGATCATCCTGATGAAACCCACGCCGGATTATAAAATCTCAGACACATTGCGCGTGCAGCTCAAAGGTCAACTCGTCATTCCCGCCTATCTCGCGCCGCGCATTGAGGCCCCCAAAGGCAAGCTCTATGCCTTTGCCGGGATCGGGAGGCCCGCAAAATTCTTTGACAGCCTCAAGCGCGCTGGCGCCAATGTCGTGGAAACAGAAGGCTTTGCAGATCATTACAAATATAAGGATGAAGACATTGAGAGCCTCTTTTTGCTGGCGTCCGAAATGGAAGCCGGATTAATTACGACAGAAAAAGATTATGTCCGCCTACCCAAAGGCTACCGCAAAGGCGTGCAAATTTGGCCCGTTTCCGTCGTGTTTGAAGATGAGCTCACACTGCGCCGCCTGCTGCATCCGATCATCGAAAGCGCAAAATGAAAGAGCGCTTAGAGGCTCTGGCCTATGACCTCGTGACGGGGTTGATGCGATGCCTTCCCTTTGCCGCTGTCTCCGCGATTGGGGCCTTTGTTGTGAGGCTCATCGGTCCGCTGACGTCAAAAAAAAATATTGCGGAAACCGGATTACGCACGGCTTTTCCAAATAAGTCCGACGCTGAAATTCTCGATCTCATGCGGGCGCAATGGGATAATATTGGGCGAACCTTTGCCGAATTTCCGCTGACCCATCGGCTGAAACCTTTTGATGGTGACAGTCCCATCAGCCTTGAAGGGCTGGAGCATTTTACGGGCAATCAACCCGCCATTATCGTGACGGGCCATTTCGCCAATTGGGAAGTCATGGCAACGGTGCTGACGCAATCCGATCACCCCGTCCACATTACATATCGCAAGATCAACAATCCTTTGATTGATGCGCGGGTGCGGAAACAACGCGAGGCTTACGGGACGAAATTCCTCGTCAAAAAATCAACCCATGCAGGCGGTCGGGAATTATTTGAAGCCCTCAAATCCGGGGAGAGCGTGGCGCTGTTGAATGATCAGAAATTCAACACGGGGCTGGACGTTCCCTTCTTCGGAGAACCTGCCATGACGGCGCAAGGCGCAGTGCGTCTCGCGCTCAAAACCGGACGGCCGCTTCTACCGATGGCCGTGACCCGCAATAAATCGCGCTTCACTGTTACCTTCTATCCACCGATTAAACTTGCGAAATCCGGCGACCGCGACAGCGATGTTTTGGCAGGCGTCACGCAGGTCACGCAGTTTATCGAGGACCGTATCCGAGAAAATCCGGCGCAATGGTTTTGGGTCCATAGGCGCTGGCCCAAGGCTTTATATAGGCGTGCATCATGAGCATTTTTAAAACCACCACTGCGCTGACGCTAAGCGCCCTGTTTTTATCCGCCTGTATTCAACCCGTTGAGCAACAATCTTTGGTGCCGGTGAGGATTGTGTCCGAACATCTTCGCGCGTTCAACGCGGGCGATGTGGACGGCATGTCGAAACTGCAGCACCCTGATATTGAGTGGTTGAGCGTGAACGGCAATTCCATATCCGTCGAGGTTGCCGGACGAGACGCCCTGTCCAAAAACATGGCTGAATATTTTCAATCCCCCTCAAAAATCACAGGCAGCCTTCGCGATTGGAGCGTGAATGCGCCCTATGTCTCCGTCACGGAAACCGCGAGTTGGACAGCCAAAGACGGCACGAAAAAATCACAAAGTTCAATGACGGTTTACGAGCTGGAAGATAATCTCATTCGGCGGGTTTGGTATTATCCGGCGGTTGATAACTAGATTAGCGATTAGGTCAGGCGCTTTTCTGATCATTCGCAGGGCGCGTTTCGTCATAGACATCAAATTCATGGGCGATGCAGCGTTCAATTAATTTACGCCAGACGGGCTCTGCGATGTCGGCGGAGAGGCCCTTGTCTTTCGCCTCACCTAAAACTTTTGCAACAACATCCTCAATCCGCTCGGCGTCATAAACAGCGTCGCGGTTTGGCTTAATCCGCGCGGCGGCGTGCATATAACCTTGGCGTATCACGAGTAGCCGCACGAGCTCGCGGTCAATTGCGTCGACGCCCTCGCGGACCTCGATCATGGTCTGGCAGTCGTCAGGTTGTTTAGCCATGAGAGGGCCACTCCGTCAGTAATTCAGGATCAAGGTTACGTCCGCGCCATTTGAGACGCCAGCACAGATGCGGCCCCGTTGAGCGCCCGCGCGAGCCAACCGTGCCGATTTGCTGACCTTGGGTCACGCGCTGCCCATCTTCGACATCCACGGTCTCATTATGCAAATAATAGGAAATAAGCCCCTGCCCGTGATCAATCATAATCAGCGAGCCTTCAAAATACATCTCTTCACTGGCGAGGCTGACAATGCCGTCGGCAGGCGCGAGGATTGGCGTGCCTTTTGGCGCCGCGAGATCAACGCCGAAATGCGGGCGCTTAGGCTCGCCGTTCAAAATCCGCTGCGCGCCGAAATTCGTTGTCTTAGTGAAATTCGCAACGGGGAATATGAAACCGTTTTTGAACCCGACCTCTTCAACTTTGGACGCGAAACCCACTTTTTTAAGGGCGCTTGCCTTGCGAATACGGGCGAGTTCCTCAGGCGTATATTCGCTGACCATATTTTTCGGCAAGCCGTCAATTCGAGAGATGTCATAGTCGCGTTTTTGAATATCAAAATCGACGCGGGCCTCACCGACGCGGACAAAGGCCGCAGGTTCATCCCGGTCAAACCCCACGAGGAGAACGCCGTCTTTATCTGCGGTTTGTGTGTAAGTGTCGTTTTCGGACCGCCCGACTTCGACGCGGGCGTTGGGAGTCGTTTGGCACACGACGAGCCCGCCCTGCTTGACGATGCCGTGGCAGGAAAGAGCCTTTGTGGATTTATCTAATAAATAAGGTTCTGGCATCATCTTGGGTTCAGCCAGTTTGGATTCCATATAGGCTATCAATCCGATCAAAGCCTCTCTGTTTGCTTTTTGACTCTCAGGAAAACTCGCACAATCAGTATACTTTAATATACCTCTGGCCTCTCTCAGGTTGACCTCGCTTGGATTATCACGAAATTTGGATAGAGCCTCGGCAAATGCCTCAGAGTAACGCTCTTCTTTTTCTTTCTTATCAGCCGCCATTATTTCTGCATTGCTAACCGGCCTATCAGGTTCAGCACAGGGAATTTGCGCTTCCGCCTCCGGCTGAGCAGAACACCCCGCAAGCGCCAATGCACATGTCACAAACCAAACCCGCATTAAATCGCGCCTGCGCGTTTGAAGCCTTCGAGACTGGCGGTTGCGTCCTTATAGGCTTCTTGGCGGTCCGCATTCCAATAGCGGAGCATTTCCAGCGGGATTTGATCCCCCGTCACGGCGCAGAGCACATAGCTGCCCGTTTCCATGATCGTGAAATCCGAAGCGCCGTAATGAATCTTGGCTTCGCCCTGATTTTTGAAAAATGTTGTCATAGCGTTAACCTAGGCCGAAATGCGGGAAATTAAAACAGCGAGGCCTGCTTTTTATCGCCCTCTTTCTGCGTTGTCCGTTTTGCAGATTTGCGCTTGGGTTTAGGTTTGGCAGCCTGCGCCCCGCCAATCATGGCGCCGACCTCGCCGTCTGCGAAGGTCAGGCTGACGCTTTGTCCTGAGGTCGTCGCCGCCTTCGTCCGAATGACCCCGCCCGCCTCGTCCCGCACCAGCGCATAACCGCGGTCCAAAACACCTTGATAGGAATAGGCCTCAAGCAATTTTCCCGCACGGTCTAATCGCCGCGATTGCGTTTCAAGCTGGCGTCTCAGGGCCATTTCAGACGCTTTGGCGTAGCGATCCAGCGCGTCTCTTTGGCGGGTTACATCTGTCAGTTGGCGTTGTTTGGTAAAGCGCATCGCCGATTGCAAGGCTTGCGCAGCGCGGGTCAGCCTGTTGGTTTTCGGCTCCAATAGGCGCGTCATGGGCGGCAGGCTCGCGCGCGAGCTGTCAAGGCGCTGCCGTGCGGGCGCGAGGACAGTATCGATCTTGGGCATTTTCGCCGCGCGCAAAGCGGTCCCGCGTTCCGCCGTTGTGCGCCGAAGCGCGCGCAAAAGCCGCAGGCCGTAATCATCCACCGTCGCCAGCCAATCCGCGCGGACCGGCACAGCGACTTCGGCTGCACCTGTCGGCGTTGGGGCGCGGTAATCCACGACGAAATCAATGAGGGTCCAATCGGTTTCATGTCCAATCGCGGAGATCATCGGGATCTCGGACGCCGCTGCCGCGCGCGCCACGATCTCCTCGTTAAAGCACCAGAGATCCTCCATCGAGCCGCCGCCGCGGGCCACGATCAACACATCTGGGCGCGGGAAACCACCGCGCGTATTGAAGCCCGTTATGGCCTCCGCAATCTGCTCTGCCGCCTTATCGCCCTGCACCAAAACTGGCCAGACCAGAACATGACTTGGAAAACGGTCTGTAATGCGGTGCAAAATATCTCGGATCACGGAGCCTGTCGGGGACGTCACAACCCCAATTGTTTTCGGCATAAAGGGCAGCTCAACCTTGCGGGCGTCGTCAAAAAGACCCTCGGCGGCGAGCAATTTTTTGCGTTTCTCAAACAGCGCCATCAGCGCCCCAGCCCCCGCCAGCTCCATCTTATCAATAATCAACTGATAGTTCGACCGCCCCGGATAGGTGGAGAGCTTGCCTTCGCAGATCACTTCCATCCCTTCTTCGGGACGCATGGAAAGGCGCGACATAACGCCTTTCCAAATGATCGAATTAATCACGGCCCGATCATCTTTGACGTCCAGATAGCAATGGCCGGATTTCGCAATGGTGACGCGCCCAAGCTCGCCGCGCACGCGCACGTGACCATAGGTGTCCTCAACCGTTCGCTTTAGCGAATTTGCGAGTTCTGAAACCGTATATTCAGGCGTGTTCGTTGTCATATGGGCTCCCTAGAGGATTCGCCGCATGAAGTCATTGCCCGCGTATTTGGGTCTGCATATCGGGACTTTGCGCCCTTGCGCTTGCGTGTTAGAGGGCGCGCCATGTCAGCAACGACCCTCATAGATCGCGCTCCAAACGGCGCAGTTCGCACAGACGGCAAAGTCGCGCTTGTCGGCCTTGGCCGCGATGAAATCAGCGCGGAACTGGCGCGTATTGGCATTGAGCCAAAAAAAATCCGCATGCGCACCAAGCAGATCTTTCATTGGATTTATAATTACGGCGTCACCTCCTTTGACCAAATGACAAATGTCGGCAAACCCCTGCGCGCAAAATTAGAAGCAGATTTCACGCTTGAGCGCCCCGAGATCGTGGAGCGCCTGATTTCTGTTGACGGAACGCGCAAATATCTCATCCGTATGTCGCCGGGCGTAGAAGTCGAAAGCGTCTTCATCCCGGATGTTTCCAAGACCGGCGCGCTCTGCGTGAGCTCACAAGTCGGCTGCACGCTCAACTGCACCTTCTGCCATACAGGCACGCAGCCGCTCGTTCGAAATCTGACGGCCCGCGAAATCGTGCTGCAAGTCATTATTGCGCGGGATGACCTCGGCGAATGGCCGACCACGCAGGAGAACCGCAAGCTCACCAATATTGTCTTCATGGGCATGGGAGAGCCGCTCTATAATACGGAAAAAATCGGCGATGCGCTTGATGTAATTTGCGACCCGGAGGGGCTCGGGATTGGCCGCCGCCGCATCACGGTTTCGACCTCTGGCGTTGTGCCGGAAATCGGTCCTATGGGCGAGCGCACATCGGCGCAGCTCGCGATTTCTCTGCACGCCGCCAATGATGAATTGCGGACGCAGATCATGCCGATAAATAAAAAATATCCGCTCAAAGAGCTCATGCAGGCCTGCCGGGATTATCCGGGCCTGTCCAACTCGCGCCGTATCACCTTTGAATATGTCATGCTCAAAGGGATCAACGATCAACCTTGGCATGCCAAGCAACTCATTAAACTCCTGCGCGGCATTCCAGCCAAAGTGAACCTCATCCCGTTTAATCCTTGGCCCGGCACGGATTATGTCTGTTCCGATGCCGAGACGATCAAGAGCTTCGCCGATCTCGTCAATGCCGCTGGCTACGCCAGCCCCATTCGCAAGACACGCGGGCAAGATATTTTCGCCGCTTGCGGCCAGCTTAAAAGCGACAGCGAAAAGAAACGCGCATCGGCCATTCGAAAAGCCGCTAAAGCTTGATGAGGATATGAATTTTGCAAAAAATAACTTGCCCTCAAGACTAAATGTCTTGATGTAAGCGCTCGGAGGTATTCTCGTTGTGGGATAGAATATCGCGGGCAGAACAATAAATACGGACGCCTCTATGCAGCCTGCATTTGAAAGCCTCGCGGCTGGATTTCCACAACTGATTTTCTATCTTATTATGGTAGCGGCAATCTATTTGTCGGCCATTTTCGTCTATATAAAACTCACGCCGCACAAAGAGATTGAACTCATACAATCCGGCAATATCGCGGCAGCCATTCATCTGTCGAGTTTGATTTTCAGCCTAGCGATGCCTGTGGCGGCCTGCTTAATCAATAAGTTTTCATTATTCGATGTGGGCATTTGGACCGCTTTTGCTTTACTCTTGCAGCTCTTCTTGTTTCGCGTCACCGATTACATTATTTTTCGCGGGATGTCGGAACGTATTGAACAAGGCGAAGTTGGGCCGACAATCGTTTTAGCCTCTTTCAAACTGGCTGGATCACTCATACTCGCATTTGCTATCGCCGGATAATATGGCCCGGCGACAAGGCGGATATAGTTCAAAAAAACGTAAGACATTCCCCGATTGGATTGTCTACGGCCTAGCTTTAGTGATGTTCGTATGGACAGCTTACGGCGTTGAACAAGATATCGTCGTTGCGGATCCCCCAGATAGGCCCGAATTGGGTCCATTACTGCCGTCCGACTCCCCGCGCGATGAAATTGTAATCGTAGATGTCGCCCCGCGGCAATCAGGCACCGGGACGGCCTTCGCCATTAATGATGACGGATTATGGATGACGGCCCGGCATGTGGTCGATAGTTGTGACGAAGTCGGGCTACGTATCGGCACGGGCCGGATCGTCCGTGTTAAAAGTCAAGTCGTTCAAAATTCGGACCTTGCGGTGCTAACGTCGGAATGGACCCGCCGTCCTCTGCCTGCGGATTTAGAGAACCAGAGACAAATCGGAGAAGTCGGATATTTCTTCGGCTTCCCGCAGGGCAAACCCGGCGAGGTGGTTGGCAGCCTCATCAGCCGTAACCGGATGAAAGTGCGCGGGCGCTACACAAATGATGAAGCCGTTTTAGCGTGGTCTGAATTGGGTCGATCCAGAAATCTCTCGGGCTCTCTCGGAGGCCTCTCCGGTGCGCCCGTTTTGGATAAAGACGGCGAAATTATCGGCGTTGTCAGCGCAGAATCTCCTCGCCGCGGCCGGATCTATTCCGTTGCGCCGCGCTACTTGCGCGGCATTATCACAGCGCCCGGCGCGGGCGTTGAACCTCTCTCGCTTGAGACATATAGCGTTGGAGCCGATAGGCTCAGACGAGATCGCCGAGTCTCGCAGGTCATTTGTCTGGTGGAATAAACCTCAATCTGGTTAAAGCATCCTATGAGATCCCGCCGAAAAAAAGCCAAGCAAAATGGGTTATGGAAAACCCTTGTCAGTGTCATTTTCACAGCCCTCATCGCCGGCGTTTTTTGGACAGTTAATCGTTACGTGCCGCCGCAGCACCTTTTTTGGAAACCGCTGGACACGTCCCGCCCATTGGGATTTGCGACAAAACAGCAACTCATGGCGCTCAACCTGAAGCCATCAGAAAGCTGCATGAAACTCGTGCGCGGCGCGGCAGGGTTCAATACGGTTATTGCTGACCCGAAACGGCCAACATCCGGCGCAGGCAAAGGGGTGTGCGGCTGGGATGTCGCCCAAGTTGTTTACGGCACGGAGGATATCACTTTCGCGCCGGGCGAGAGCAATATGCAATGCCCCCTCGCCGTGGCTGTCTATCTTTGGCAGCGCGAAGTCGATGCTCTTGCGCTAAAGCATTTTGATCAACCGCTTGCAAAGATTCACCATTACGGAAGTTATTCTTGCCGGCGGCAGCGCGGAAATGGGTCCGGCGCATGGTCTGAACATGCCTTTGCGAATGCGTGGGATGTCGCGGCGTTCGAGCTTCAAGATGGCACCCTCATCAATATCAAAAAAGATTGGGATGGACCGCGGAAGCATAAAAATTTCTTACGCGAGACCCGCTCCGCGGCATGCGATATATTTCGCGTCACGCTGTCGCCGGATTACAACGCAGCGCATGCTGATCATTTTCATCTCGACATGGGCCCGGGAAACGCCTGTCGATAGTCTATGTCTTGATTCATCAGCCTTAGAAGAGCAAGGTTTTGACCTCAATTAGGATCGCGCATGACATCAATGGTCGCATGATCAATATGAAACGCGTCGCGCAGCCTAGTCTTTATCCGTTTTGCGATCGGCTCAATTTTTTGGTCAGGATGAATGAAAGCATTCAACGTCAGAATTGGCCGCTCGGGCGTGACGGACCAAACATGAAGATGTTCTAATCGGCGAAGCTCCGGGATTTCCTTCAAAAGATCAGCTTCTATTGCGCGCATGTCCAGATTTTCCGGTGCGCCTTGCAATAAGACATGGGCGGAGTCGCGTATCAAGACCCAAGCCGAGCGTAGAATCAGGACCGCCACTAGAACGGATAATATTGGATCTGCCAGCACCCAACCCGTCAGGAGAATGATAATTGCTGCAGCAATGGCCGCAACAGAGCCAAGTAAATCCCCCAATACATGCAAAACGGCCCCTCTGACATTGAGGTTATGTTGATCTGCGCCCATCAGAATCCAAAAGACAAGGGCGTTAACCGCCAAGCCTGCGGCGGCGACCCATAGCATAGTGCCGGCGAGAACCTCGCCAGGGCTCATCAGCCTTTGTAAGGCCTCCCAGACTATCCATATCGCAATTGCGAAAAGCGTCAGGCCATTCACGAAGGCCGCCAAAATAGCGACCCGATCATAGCCAAAGCTGAGCCGTGCATTTGCAGGACGTTTCGCAATCTGAAACGCGCCCCACGCCATGGCCAGCGCCGCGAAATCTGTCATCATGTGACCTGCATCCGCGAGAAGCGCAAGGGAGCCCGAAAGGACACCGCCAATCACTTCCACGACCATAAAAAGGCCCGTCAGCACTGCCGCAAAACCTATGCGGCGCAAATTTGTGTCATTGACCTTAGGCGTATGACTATGCCCAGCGTGGGAATGATCATGTGCGCCATGATGATGCCCGCCTTGATGATTATGTTGCGTTTGGGAGGAGTCGGACATGATTATCCATCAGGGAAAATAGCCCGCCACGTCAATCCCTTAATCCGTCCTTAGCCTCTATGGGTTAGACTCCTGCGCGTGAGACAAGCAGATCAACATAAATTACCCCAATTTATCCTCCAGAAGGCAGCGCAATTAAGCGAGTCCGACTGGGCGGCCTGGACACACATGCGTGCCAATAATCCAGATCTAAGATCGCCTTATTTTCACCCCGACTATACGCGCCTGTTATCTGAGTTGCGCTCGGATGTACGTATCGTCTGTCAATATGATGAAGAGGGTCGTCCGCTTGCATTTTTGCCTATTCAGGGCCAGCGATTTGCGCGGCCCGTAGGCGCCCCCATGAGCGATTATCAGGGCATCATTACGGATAGGGCAGAGATCACCTATGATAGCTTGCTCTTCGGCACAAATATTGGCGCTTATCACTATAGCTGCGCGACGGATCCGCAGAGATTGCGAGCGGCGCAGATATTATCCACGGCAAAGACCTCTGCGATCGACCTTCCGGCCTCTCCCGAGGATTGGCGCGCTGAACGGGGCAGCTCATATCGCCGGCATTTAAAATCAAACCGCAGACGCTCGCGCAAGGCCGAAGAGGATTTTGGACCAAAACGCATTGAGGTTTTCTCGCGAGATATCGACGTTTACACCACGCTGATGGCATGGAAGCATGAAAAATTTGCGCAAACCGGAAAATATGATGTTTTATCTGTAGGCTGGACTCAAGGCTTACTCCGGACACTATGGGAGAACGGACCCACCGCAGACCTACGCTGCGATATGCACGCACTTTATTTTGGAGACCGCCTCGCAGCGGTTGATCTGGGTCTCTCTGACGGGAAAATTTTCCATAGCTGGATCGTTGCCTATGACGATGAACTCTCCGAATTTGGACCCGGCATTCAACTGCTTGAGGGCCTCATAGATGCGACGCCAGAGACAGGATATAACCGCATTGATATGGGCGAGGGCTTAGACGGATATAAACGACATTATGCAAGTGCCTCATCTGACGTTGTATCCGGATTGGTGGCTTTGTCCGGAGCGGCGGGACGACTGTCCCGAATTTATGCGGCAACGGAGCGGTGGGGCGTTGGACCTCTCAAGGATGCGCCAGGGAAACTGAGACGTCGTTATTCCCAAATTTCAGCCTGTGAAGACGGCAAAGCCAATAAAATTAAACATCTGCTGTCCGCGGTGATGACGACAAATCGAAATTGAAAACGCGCATTTCCGTGTCTTATTTGTCACAGTTTCGCACTGAATAATAATAATTCCCTTGCAAATAGAGCATAAATAGCAATCAATGGTGGGGAACTATCTGGAAAACCAGAAGTCTACACATTCACTCGGGGAGAGTTCTATGAATAAGCTAGCCAGCGCAGGTCTCGCGCTTCTATCGACGACTGCACTCATGTCAGCATCCGCGGCATTTGCGCAAACAAATGACACATCCTTCGGCGAAGACGTCGTTATTTCCACGGCGACTCGCCGAGCGGAAAATATCCAAGATGTTCCTATCGCGGTGACCGTCATCCAACCGGAAGCCTTAGAAAAGCAGGGCGTCGTCAATATTCAGAATCTGGGATCGGTCGCGCCAAGCTTCGCGACGTCTAATGCGCAAATCGCATCCGGCAGCGTTGTGCTACGCATTCGTGGTGTCGGTACAACCTCGAATAACATTGGGTTCGAGTCGGCTGTCGGTATTTTTATTGATGGGGCTTATCAATCTCGGCCCGGCATTGCTCTTTCAGAATTCGTCGATGTAGAGCGCGTCGAAGTTCTTCGCGGACCGCAAGGCACGCTCTTCGGACGCAACACGTCAGCGGGCGCGCTGAATATTACCAACGTGCGGCCAGACCTTTATGAATCTGGTGGCTTTGTAAATGCGACTTATGGAAATCATGATCACAAGAGCGTTCAAGGTGCCGTCAATATTCCTTTAGCCGAAGGTAAGGTCGCGGCACGATTGACAGGCGCTTACCGTAAGCGTGACGGCTATGTCGATGTCGTTGATCGCAACGGAGATAAAATTGGCGAGTCCAACTCTGTGGATCAATATTATTTACGTGGACAAATTGGCTTTGAAGGGGAAGAAAAGTTTAGTGGCCGCGTCGTCGTTGATCACTCCAGTAGCGACTCAGTTTGCTGCTCTGCATTAGAAGTTTTGACGTCCCCTGTTGAGGCCGGTGGCGTCTTCGGTCTTGTCGGCCTCGGCGCGCGCGGCGGTATGGCGGCCCCCAACGTCGCGGCCAATGCGGATGATTTTGATGGCGCTCAGGCCGCTGTTGATGATCGCATCGCGTCATCAGGACAGGTTCCGAACCCATCCAGCAATCAGACAGGCATCGTGGCCGAGATTGAATATGAGTTGAGCGACAACGCCGACGTCATTTATATCGGGTCCTTCCGTGATTATACAGCAGATGAAGAGTATGACTCGGCTTTCTCGGGCCTTGACCTTTTCAACGTTCTTGATGGCAGTGAACTTAATGTACAAACATTGACGCAAGAATTACGCATCCAAGGCAATGCCATGGACGGCCGCCTTAGCTGGCTCGTTGGTGGATATTATACTGATGAAACCATCGAACAAAACACAAGGTTTGGGCTGGGCGAGGATTACAGCAGTTTCACTGATGCCCTTCTCTTTGCGGGCACGGGCGGTGCATTCCCGAGCTTGGGAGTTATCAACGCGTTTGGCGGCGCTTTGCCGCTGGTGTCCGGTGGAGGAGACCCTTCAGTCGCCAGAACCACAAATCGTTACACTCAAGATAGTAAAAACTATTCCATCTTTACCAACAACACATTTGACGTCACGGATCAGCTAAGCTTGACGGTGGGTCTGCGGTATTCAGACGAATCTAAAGATGGTAGTTTCTCTCAACCAGAAGCGTTTTATCCGTCATGTGAGGCCCAACTGGGTAACTTTAATGGGACATTCCCGCCCGCGCCTGCTGCGCTAAACGGGAACCTTGTTGTTCTGGGTTGCTTCCCGTTTTTGGCCCCAGCAGATTTGCCGCTAGCTTTCCCACAACCGGCGCTGGGTGGCGCATTTTTGCCGCTACCCCGAACGTTTGACGATACGTTTGAGGATGATGAGCTTATTTATACGGGTAAAATCGGATATGAGGTCACACCGGATATCTCTACCTATGCCAGCTTTACACACGGCTTTAAGTCAGGCGGCTTCAACTTGGACTCAACAGCTGCCATTGGCGGCGCTGATCCGCGCTTCGCCTCTGAAGAAGTCGATGCCTATGAAATCGGCTTTAAATCGCAATTGCTCGACAATCGCCTCACCTTGAACGTTGCGGGCTTCTACCAAGACTTTGATAATTTCCAAGTGCTTGAGTTTACGGGCGCGCAGTTCCAGACGTTTAACGTTCCAAAAGCCCAGTCCAAGGGTGTTGAGATCGAGACGGTTTTGCGTGCGACAGACGGCCTAACAATTAATGGGGGGCTAACGCTTCTGGAAGCTGAATATCCGGATGATTGCGCGGGCGATCAAGCGAATGTGGCAAATGTTCTGACGCTTTGCGGAAATACGCTCACAAATGCGCCGAAAACGGTCGGTATTTTAGGCGCGACATATGAAGGTGATCTTGGCAATGATTATACATTCTTCCTGAATGGCTCTGTTCGTTATGAAAGTGATCGCCGCACGTCAACGCAGGCTTTCACTGTGCCAAATGGAGCGGCCATTGCCGCAGCGGGCAGCTTACAAGCAGCGGTCGACGTTGCCGGGCCTGTTCCCTTTGATGAGCAAGACGCGAATACCAAGATTAACTTGCGTGCCGGTATCGGCAATGAAGAAGACGGCTGGGGCATTGAAGCCTGGGCTACCAACATCACAAACGAAGTTACTCGCGGCGTGACATTTAACACAACTTTACGCAGCGGTTCACGGTCAGCCTTTATTCAAGACCCGCGCTTCTACGGCATGACTGTGCGCAAAGACTTTTAGAGCCTTACGCATAGCTGCCAAAAGATTGGCGCGGGTTCCGGCCCGCGCCAATTTCGTTTATAGTCCGGGTAATCAACAATGAAGGGGAATAGATATGGTCCGCATCAATCCAGACAAACCAAGCCAAGCCGAAACAACGAAACCAGCGGAATTAGAGAGCGTTCTCGCAGCGCAGCGCACGGCTTTCAATCAAGACACGAACCCCAGTTGGCCGTCGCGCAAAGCAAAGCTCGAGACTTTGCGAGAGCTGATTTTAGGTCACGAAGCCGAATTCATAAAAGCCATTAGCGACGATTTCGGCCACCGCGCCGTTGAGGATACCCTCATCAGCGAGTTTTTAGTTATTCAAGGCGGTATTTCCCACGCGCTGAAACATACACCTAAATGGATGAAAACCCGCAAGGCCCCAACGGCCATGCAATATATGCCTGCCAAAAATATCATTATCCCTCAGCCTCTGGGCGTTATCGGTATTATCAGCCCCTGGAATTATCCGCTGCAGCTCGCCATTATGCCGCTGATTGGGGCCATCGGCGCGGGCAATCGCGCGATGATAAAACCGAGTGAATATACGCCGCGCATGAGCCAACTCCTCAAAGAGGTGCTCGCCAAAGGATTCACAAATGAGGACGTCTTTGTTGCAACTGGCGGCGTAGATGTCGCTTCGGCTTTCTCTGCTCTGCCCTTCGATCATCTTGTCTTTACGGGCTCCACCAGCGTGGGCCGCATTGTCGGCGAAGCCGCCGGGAAAAACCTTGTGCCCGTCACCCTAGAGCTTGGCGGGAAATCACCCGTCATTATTGACGAGAGCGCGAATATGAAACTCACGGTGCCGCGTATCGCAAATGGTAAACTGCTCAATGCTGGGCAAACCTGCGTCGCGCCAGATTACGTGTTAATGCCGAAAGCCAACATCAACGCTTTCTCGGACGCCATCATCCAACAAGCCGAAGCCTTTTATCCCAAAGTCGCCGGAAATCCGGATTACACAACCATCATTGCCGATAGTCATTACGCGCGATTGCAAGACCTCCTTGAGGACGCCGAAAATAAAGGCGCAAAAATTCGCGTGGCCGGCGATGATGACAAACAGCAACTGGCAAAGGAACGCCGCGTCCCCCTCACCGTTGTGACGGATACGACCCCTGATATGAAAATCATGCAGGAGGAAATTTTTGGACCGCTCTTGCCTGTTGTCGCGGCAGAAACTTTGGATGACGCAATGGAGACCGTTCAAAAAGGCGACCGACCACTCGCGCTTTACTGGTTCGGCGAAAACAAAACGAAGCGAGATAAGGTTCTACGCGATTCCATTTCTGGCGGTGTTTCTGTTAATGAAACAGCTTGGCATGTGGTCCAAGAGGATATCCCCTTTGGCGGCGTTGGACCGTCCGGCATGGGCGCCTATCATGGCGAGCACGGCTTTAAGAGCTTCTCTCACATGAAAGGCGTGTTCATCCAAAGTAAGTTTAGCCAAGGCAAAAACCTCTTTCCCCCCTACACGGATAAAACGCGCAAAATGATCGGCCTCATGAAAAAGATTTTGTAAGACAGCCGACCACCAAAAGCTCAATAACCATCAATAAAAAAGGCGGCCCCTTGGACCGCCTTTTTATTTTACCAAATTTTGACGCGCTCTTCCGGCGGGAGATACATCTCATGCTCTGGCGTGACATTAAAAGCGTCATACCAAGGCTGGAAGTTTCGAACGATTCCATTGGCTCTAAATTCACCCGGACTATGCGGTCCGTTTTTAATCTGCGCCGATAAAGCCGCTTCTTTCCATTTAATGGCCCACACCTGCGCCCAAGCCATGAAGAAGCGTTGATCTCCGGTAAAACCGTCAATGATCGGAGCCTCTTTCCCGTTTAATGACCGCTTATAAGCGTCATAGGCCATTGTTACCCCTGTCAGGTCTCCAATGTTCTCGCCTAGGCCAAGACGACCATCAAGATTTTCTCCGGGCAGCGGCTCAAATTCACTATATTGTTCCGCGAGTGCTTTGGCTCTGGCCTCATAGGCTTTCGCATCTTCCGGCGTCCACCAGTCCCGCTGCACGCCATCACCGTCAGATTTACGGCCTTGGTCGTCGAACCCATGGCCCATTTCATGACCAATTACCGCGCCAATGCCGCCATAATTGACCGCCGGATCAGCATTGGGATCAAAGAAAGGCGCATCTAAAATCGCCGCAGGGAAAACGATCTCATTGAGAGCTGAGTTGTAATATGCGTTTACCGTTTGCGGCGTCATACCCCATTCGTCGCGGTTAATGGGCTGGCCTAATTGCGAAATCGAATCTTGCCATTCCCAGGCGCGTGCCGATTGAACTGTGCCAACAAGATCGTCACGAGACACTTCTAGTCCGGCATAGGTTTCCCATTTGTCCGGGTAGCCAATTTTGGGGTTAAACTTCTTGAGCTTATATTGGGCTTCTTTCTTTGTTTCGTCGGCCATCCACTCCAGACCATCAATCCCGTCTTTAAATGCCGATCGCAGATTTTCGATGAGATCATTCATTTGGGCTTTTGAGTCTGGCGGGAAATGCTCGGCGACATAGACCTTGCCGACAACCTCACCCAGAGTTCCATTTACGGCTGATACGCCGCGCTTCCATCTTGGGCGTTGCTCTTCCTGTTCGCGTAAAGTCTTCCCAAAAAACTCAAACTGGGCGTCATCAATTTTAGCCGGTAAAAGCGACGCATGACCATTCAATAAACTTACCGTCAAATAGTCTTTTAAAACCTTCACAGGCGTATCAGCGAAGACCTTCGCAGCATTTACAATCGCCGATTTTTCGCGGACGACCAAGGTTGTTTGGCCGCCGAGCCCGACCTCCTCAAGCATCATTTCCCAATCAACCCCAGGGGCCAGTTCGATGAGCTCGGCGAGGCTCATCTTGTTGTAAATCTTTTCCCGGTCACGCTGCTCCACGCGGGACCAATGCCCCTCAGCTAGGCGGGTTTCAAAATCGAGGACACCTTTTGCACGAGCCCTTGGACCTCTAAGTCCTGCCTCAGTCAACATCGTAGCCGCAAGCTTTTCATATCCGGACAGAATTTCCTGCCCTCTTTCGCTCTCGTCGAAATAGTAATCTCGGTTCGGTAGGGACAGGCCAGATTGCGAGATATAAGTAATATATTGGTCGTTTTGCTTGAAATCGATATAAACGAACGGCGCGACCGGCGAGGCCAAGCCTAGCTTCGCGTCGGCCATGAGTTTGAGAATATCCGCATGCGTCCTAGCCGCTTTAATCCGGTCCAAGCCGTCTTGAATGGGATCAAGCCCTAAAGACTCAATTCGGTCCGTGTTTAAATACGCATTGTAAAAATCGCCAATCCGTTTTTCATCGGCGCTCGGGTTTGCATTGGAGGCGGCTGCCTCAATGATTCCGCGCACTCTTTTCTCAGATTTGTCTCTGAGAATTGAGAACGCTCCATAACGAGATCGATCGGATGGAATTTCAATGTTTTGCAGCCATCCGCCATTTACATATTCATAAAAATTATCCCCCGGTTCAACAGAGGTATCCATATTTTCAGTCGCAATACCAAAGGTCCCAAGAATGGGTTTGGCATCTGCCGCAGCTATTTTGGTCGCGGCGGTTGAAGTATCGCTAGAGCCGCTGTTACAGCCTGCGAGGGTTAGAGCCATCACCGCTAAGCTCGCTCCCATTAATTTCTTAAGACTCATCATATCTCTCCTTATAAATTATTCGGCTCTTATAAAATTATTCGGCAGGCCGCGGAACGGCCTCCGTTCCAAATTCTGTTACCGGCTCTGCTTTGGGTTCAATCTCCATCCCATCAAGAGCCAAAATCATATCTGGATCATAATTTGATCCCAATGGTTCTTGCCGCTCGCCTCTCCATAGACCCCGGAAGAAGCGGCTGACGTCGACGCCCACACCATACATGGCGGGGACCAGCATCAGTGTCAGGAAGAAGTCAAATAGAACCCCAAAAGCCAAGGCGACAACCATCGGCTTTAGAAACTCACTTTGGGCTGACGTTTCAAATAAAATCGGCGTGATACCGATAAATGTTGTCACCGACGTTAGCAAAATAGGCCGGAAACGCGCCACACACGCATCGAGCATAGCTTGATAAGCCCCGACCCCCTTGGCGCGCAGCCGGTTCACATAATCAATCAAAACGAGGTTATCATTCACGGCGACGCCGGACGCGGCAAAGAAGCCAAAGACACTCATCATACCAAAAGGCACGCCCGTCACGAGGTTACCGAAAATCATGCCGATGAAGGCAAAGGGAATGGCAATCATAATCAACAAGGGTTGAGCATAAGATTTGAAGGCAATAGCCAGCAAGCCATACATCATGAACAAAATTGCTAGCATGCTGACGCTGAGCTCTCGCCTCAGAGTGGTTTGAATTTCATCTTCGCCAATTTCAATTTTCTCGACGTTCGGATGTCGCAACCGCCATTGCGGTAAAAAGTCTTCATCGAGTTGAGATCGGATCTCGCTAATTTGCTGCGGGTTCCCTCGCACGCGCCCACCTGTATATGCGACCTGTTTCCGATCGCGCCTCTGAATACGGGAGACGCCTTCCGCAAAGCTAACATCTGCGACGGAATATAAGGGGACTTCGACGCCGTTCGCCGCGCGAATGCGGAGATCGTTCAAACTATCGATACTCTCGCGGGCCGCCAGGGGATATCGGACCATGACCCGAACATCCTCGCCGTTTCGAGGAAGCCGCTGCACTTCTTGACCGAAGAAGGCCTGGCGAACTTGCCGGCTGACATCTTGGAGCGTGATACCCAGGCTCTCCGCACCCGGTTTCATCGTGAACCGAATTTCGGATGCGGAACTCTCTAGGTTATCCCAGGTCCCGACGACGCCGTTATAATCGGCTACTTCTTCTTTCAGATCGAGAACAGCGGCCCGGAGATCGTCTTCATTATTTGACGCTACGGCAAAGAACAAACCGCCGCCGCCACCGAAATTACCTTGTGTGAAGCCATAGTCCACACGGAAGGCATCGCTGACGGGTCCGACATATTCTTCAAGCTTGTCGGATACCTCTCTCGTCGAAACATTATTTCGCTTATCGGTCTCAATCAATCCGAGAAACCCCTGAACGCCGCGGCTCTGTGTCGTCGTTCCTGGGTGGGAAATAATGCCCTCCTCGACGCCGAATAATTTTTCTGAGTCGGCATTCAATCGGGCGACCCCGTCATCGACTTGTTGCCGGACTTGTTCGCGGCGCTCAAAGGTCGTGCCTTCGGGGAAGCGAATATTGACTTGAATCATGTCTCCTTCCACTTCTGGAAGGAATGCAGAGGGCGCAATGCCGGATTGCAGCAGCATAATGGCCATACACATCAAGCCAAAAAAGACGGAAACTGTGACATAGCGGAAATGAATAAGTTTCGCGACGAGTGGCCGGAAAACCTTTCGCGCAAATGTATTTAGGCTCTCCGCAAGCCGATGCTGAAACTTGAGAATACCGGTCACCTTATCCGGATCAACTGGCTTTAGGTGGCGTAAATGGGCTGGTAGGATGAAAAACGCTTCAATCAAAGAGAAGATCAAAACCGCGATCACCACCAAGCTGATTTGTTCAAACATGGACCGAATGGGACCCGACAAAAGCATCATCGGGACAAACATCATGATGGTCGTAATCACGGCAAAATAAACAGGCTTCACAACCATGTTGGCGCCGGAGACCGCGCCGCGCTCCCCGTCAATGCCGTTTTCAACATGAAAATGAACGCTTTCTCCGACGACAATCGCGTCATCGACCACAATCCCGATCACCAAGAGAAACGCGAAAAGCGAGATCATGTTTAAAGTCACGCCGATAAAGGGGGCAATCGCAATCGCGCCCGCGAAAGCGGCTGCAATTCCAACTGTGACCCAAAGCGCAACTTTTGGCCGAAGGAATAACATCAACACAAGTAAAACGAGGAGCATGCCCGAGAGCGCGTTACCTGAAATCAAAGACATCCGGCTGTCGAACATCGTCGAGCCATCAAACCAAATCGCGAAATCAAGGTTCGCCGGCAGGCTCTCCTGAATATCTGTTTCAAATTTTCGAATGGCCTCTCCGGCCTCCGTAATGTTCATTTTGTCTGGAGATAGAACTTGAAAAATAGCGGCCGGCTGCCCCCTAAAAGTCGCCGCAAACTTATCATCATCAAAGCCGTCAATCACATTTGCAACGTCGCCAACCCGAACGATGCCGCCGTCAGAGGATTGACGGACAATGATTTTTTCAAACTCAGCTTGGGAATCTGCCAAATTCCGAGTCCGAAGCTGCAGATTGCCCCCGGTTGTTTCCACATTACCGGCTGATAAATTTATAGAGCTGCCGGAAATGGCTTGGCTGACCTGACTAAAGGTCAAATTGAAACGCCGGAGCGCCTCCTCCGAAACTTCAATAGTGACCTGTTCGGGGACCTTCGAGATTTGTTCCGTGAGCTGTAGACCCGACAACTGAGTGATTTTCAATCTCAGTTTATTGGCCTCTCGCTGCAAGGTCAGCCGATCTTCCTGACCATAAAGCGCCAGATACATGATATCCGGCCTGGCGTCCCACCGGAAAACTTGCGGACGAAATGCGTCCGGCGGCAGGTTTTGGATACCGTCAACGCGGTTTTTTACTTCATCCAAGAGTTTATCGTAATCAATACCGAGTTTAGTCCTGATGTTGATTGTCGCGCTGCCCTCGCCCGCATTGGCTTCAATATAATCAATTCCGTCAAGACCATCGACGGCTTCTTCAACGCGGGTCACAATTTGCTCGTTCACATCGCGAGGGGACGCGCCGTTCCACGCCACGCTGACGGACATGCCATTAATTGTGGTGCCCGGGAGAAACTCACGCTCGAGGTTCATATATCCAAAGAAGCCGCCAATAAACATCGCCACCATCAAGAGATTGGCGGCGACGGGGTTTTTAACAAACCATGTTATCAAACCTTTCATAGCCTAATTCTCCTTTTTATCGGACTCGTCCGACTCTTCATCGCCGTCACCTGACGTATCAGCGTCATCCGACTCTTTATCTTTGTTTTTCCCCCAACGGCTTTCTTTTTTACTCTCGCCTTCGGCTTTCGGATTTTCGGCATCATCCGCTTCGGCCTTTTTCATCCAATCCGGCTTGGGCGGGTCAACCAATACGTTTTCTGGGTCATTTACATCCAGGACCTTGAGCGTCATCTCTACGCGAGATCGTTCCATTGGGGACAGAACGACGAGTTCTCCAGCCGCCACACCCCCGGTCAGCACTGCCCGCTCCGATGTCGCGTCCAATACGGTTACTTGCCGGATTTCGGCCTTCCCCTTATCATCGACGATATAGACTTCATCTTGAGGCCGCAATCCGTCTCTCTGAATGGTGATCACGTTTTCAAAAGATTTCCCTACGATGTCCGCATCAACAAATAATCCCGGCGCCAAGGGCACGCCGTCGGGGGACGCCCCCGCCCCATAAGGGTCATATACTTCTGCGATCGCAAAAAGCGCACGCGTCGATGTATCATATGTCGAATCCGTCCGCATGATACGCCCGTCCCAATGACGCTCTTGGCCCGCAACTATAGCATGCAAATCTACCTTGGGAGCGCTCGCTCTGTCGCGCGCCATGAAAGCTAACGGTAAATCTAGTTTCGACAATTGCGTATCGGAAAGCGGCAACCGCACCTCGACCACATCCGTTGAAAAAATACGGCCCAACCGACTGCCGGGGGTCACGAACTGCCCAATATCTGAAGCTTTGGTTCGCACACGTCCAGAAAAAGGCGCGCGCACATAGGTTCGATCCAAGTTTAATTTGGCGGCCTCCAGCTCTGCCTTCGCCGCCTGTAAAGAGGCCCGCGCCTGCGCCTGCTGCGGCTCTCTCAGCGCGAGCGGGCTTGGGTCTCCTCGCCCGAGTTCAGCATAATCCTGACGGGCAATTTCGCCTTCGGCTTGCTCCCTGACGAGAACCTGCTCCGCCTGAGCAATGCCCGCCTCTGCCCGAATTACGGCGACTTTAAAATCCGCATCTTCAATCCGCAAAAGTGTTTCGCCTTTTTTGAAAAGGCCGCCCTCGATGAAATTCGGGGACACATAGACTATCTTTCCGCCGACCTCGGGGACCAGATCTATTTCAATTTGAGGCCGGGCCTCACCTTGTGTGGCGACCATGAGCTGAACATCTTCCGCTTTGGCATAATCTGCAATCACCGCGAGCGTGTTGAAGTTACGTGTCTTTTCTTTTGGCTTTTTCAAGATGTTCACCACCATCGCCGTGAACATAACAAATACGGAAATTATAAGCAGAGCTGTTAGAACACTCTGTAAATATTTAACCCAAGATGGGGGATTGTCGAAAACATACCATATCGCCAGCCCCAGCATTCCCAAAGCAAGCACAATATAAACAGGTAGTATTTTTTGGCCGGCGCTCGTTGCGCCCTTCGGATTCATGCTCATTGTGGCGACTGACCCAAAGCCTATGAAAAGTCCGATCAGAAGCAAGATAGGAACAATTATCAATAAGGTTTTGCGGACACGCCCGCCCTTATCTTTTGGGATTGAATAATCAGGCGTCGAATTGGCCATGTAATTAACCTTGATCTCTTAAAAATGCTGGAAGCGCATCAGGAGGAATATCCCCATAAGCACCGCCGCCTAAAGCCACGTGCAAACGCACACGGTTCTGTAAACGCTCTGCGCGCGCCGAAATCAACTGCCCTTCGGCAGATAAACGCCGCGTTTGCGCGTCGAGCAATTGTAAAATCGTTACCAAACCTTCTGAATAGCGGAGTTCGAGGCGTCTTTCAGCCTGCAGCGCCTCTTCAACGGCAACTCTTAGCGCCGCTTCACTTTCCGCGAGGCGAGCTTCCCCATCCAGCGCATTTTCGACGTCCAGATAGGCATCAAGCACAGTCCCAATATAGGATTGCAATTGTTGCTTCAGGACGGCCTCCTGAACCTCGACATTGGCGCGTAATCGCCCGCCCTGAAAAATTGGCGCGGTCAGGCCAGCGGCGATGTTGGCGACAAGCGCATCAATATCAAAAAAGCTATCGAAACCGCCCCCATTCGCAAATGTTGCGCCCGACAGGTTCAAACGCGGCATCAGCGCTTTTCGCGCCAAATCGATTTGGAACCCCTGCCCTGCAAGGCGCCGCTCTGCGGCAATTAGATCAGGTCTTTGAGTCAGAATATAGTCCGGCGTTCCCGCTCCGGTCAGAGGCGGTAAATCTGGCAGGTCTGTTGCCGCTTTCAACGCGCTCGCAGGATATCGATTTAACAGAACCTCGACTTGCCGCGAAAAGGCAGCAAGCCTTTGCTCACGGCCAGCTTGCGACGCTTGCGCTTGCGCTAAAGCCGAGCGCGCTAAACGTACATCGGAACTCCCCGCGACACCCGACTCAAATCGGCGCTGCGTCAAGCGCAAAGCGCGTTCTTGTGTTTCAATTTCTCGGCGGGATAAATCCGCCAGAAGCCGGGCCTCAATGAGGTTGAACCAACCTTGCGCGACCTGCCCCGCAATTGACAAGCGCGCCCCTGCGATATCGCCGGCTATCGCCTCGGACTCAATCTCAGCGGCGCTGATGTTGTCACTAATCCGTCCCCATAGATCCGGCTCCCAACTCGCATTGAGAGACGTGGATAATCCTGTGCTATCAGGGATAAATTCGTTTGAGCGCTCTGTTCGCGATACATCTGCGCTGCCGGTCACACTGGGCAGCCGGTCCGCTTGGCTAATTTTTTCGCGCGCGATAGAGGCCTCGAGCCGGGCATAGGCTACGCCAATATCTGTATTTTCCCTGAGGGCCTCATCAACCAGCTCTATCAAGATTGAGTCGGGAAATGCCCTAACCCAATCTGTAGACGGTAGGGCATCTGGCGCAGGAACAACCCACTGCGGCGGCGGCGGGATATCGGCCATGACCGCCGCTTGCGGGCTCACTTGCGTGGGCTCGGTTTTGAAATTCAGCGACGAGCAGCCAGTCAAGAGAATTGACAGGGCCACAACTGGCACCACAGACCGAATCTCAAACACGATGTCGCACCTTTTATTCATGAAGCCTCACTATGCCGTTTTTAGCGAAAGTCAATTATTTATTATTGAAAAACGATAAATAATACTCTGAATACCAGTTTTATCGAATTACGCAGGCAGGTCGCGTTAAATATTGTGCAGGCTAGTGATAAATTCGCCATTACGCCGTTAAAACTCATCGACTATAAATGCCTATTGTATTTCGAGACGAATTTCAGATAGGGAATTTGAATACCGCGTTAATCACTATGGATGCTGAAAAACCTCGTGCCGTCCTCTAGCCCTGACAAACCCTTACGCTCGGACGGACTAATCATCAGCCTCATTTTCGTGGCATGTTTTCTCGCTCTGATCGTGATGACGGAGGTTCGGCTAATTATGGCGGCCCCCTTTATCCTCGCGGGGTGCGGTGCAGTCTGGATTTACTTGCGCGGGCGCAGACAGTCTAGAGCGGCGGCGAAACCCATACACGCCAGTCAAGAAATTCGGAGCATTCGAGGCCAGGTCCTAGAGGATGTGACAGATGCTCTGCCCCGCGCCATCATTGCATTGGACCGCAATGCGGACGTGATTTACGCCAATCAAGCTGCCTTTGATTTACTATCGCCAGATTTGATTGGCCGCCCCATTGGCGCCTATCTGCGATCATCAGAGGTCAGGTCATATGTAGAGAGAGCTTTCAAGGGCGAAATCCCGCCATCCCTGCCTGTGCATGTTCTGCAACCAACCGAGCGGCATATTGATGTCGACTTTTCTCGGAACATTGCAATCGATCTTCATGAAACGCGGTCCTCTCTAATTTTTGCCGTGCTCGCAGACAGAACCCAAGCCAAGATAGACAGGGAGCAGCGCGCAGACTTCCTCGCCAATGCGAGCCATGAGTTAAAAACACCTATTGCCTCGTTAAAAGGCTATATCGAAACGCTGCGCGGCCCTGCAAAAGATGATCCGAAAGCCCGCGATAAATTTCTAAAGATTATGAGCGAGCAAACCGAGCGTATGGAACGGCTGGTCACTGACCTCCTCTCCCTTCGGCGGATTGAAAGCTCCGAGCATTTGGCCCCGTCCGAGACGGCAGATTTGCGGCGAGCGATCGAAGCGGCTCGTGACGCGCTCACGGTCTTGGCTGTCGAGAAAAACGTCAATCTCAAGATCGATTTGCCCGAAGAACAGACCGCCCCAACCCTTGGCAAGACGGATGAATGCGTGCAGCTCTTCCTCAATTTGCTGGAAAACGCGATCAAACTCTCACCCGAAGGTGCGGCGGTTAATCTGACGCTGGAACGGCTGCCCAATTGGTTCGGCCAAGCTTTCGAGGACTCCAATAATAATCTGGCTGGATATCGGCGCATCGTCAATCTCACGCCATCTGATCATCCGGTCTGGCGCGTCATCATTACAGACAAAGGCCCCGGGTTTTCCCGCGCCCATTTACCCCGTATCGGGGAAAGATTTTACCGCGTAGCGGGCGACTTGCCCTCCCAAGAAAAAGGCACAGGGCTGGGATTGGCAATCGTAAAGCATATTGTTATGCGTCACAGGTCCGGGCTTTATGTAAAAAGCCTGCACCCAAGTTACCATGACGAAAAAAATCAGGTTTCAGGAACATCATTTTCTGTTATTTTCCCCGCAAAAGAGACCGCAAAAATACTTGAGGCGTCGCCCCCGCGTTTAAAATGAGATCTCCATGACTCCTTATGTTCTAATTGTCGAAGACGAAACCTCCATCTCCACCCTGCTTGACTATAACCTCAAGCATGAGGGCTTTGAGACGGCCCTCGCGGAAGACGGCGATACGGCGCTGCTGATGGCGGCGGAGCGCGTGCCAGATCTGATCTTGCTCGATTGGATGCTGCCAAAGCTCTCCGGCGTCGAAGTCTGCCGCCGGCTGCGCCGAAAGGAAGCCACCGCAAATATTCCGATCATCATGCTCTCGGCGCGCGGCGAGGAAGATGACCGCGTCACGGGGCTCGATATTGGCGCAGATGATTATCTCACCAAGCCTTTTTCCATGCCGGAACTTTTGGCCAGGATACGGGCGCTGCTGCGGCGCACCCAAACGAATGCCTTGTCCGAGTCCCTTACGGTGGGCGCGCTGCAAATTAACACAAAGGCGCACCGCGTCTCGCGGGCAGGAAAAGACATCCACCTGGGCCCCACAGAGTTTCGCCTGCTTGAACATTTCATGCGGCGTCCCACCCAAGTCTTCTCGCGCGAGCAGCTTTTAGACGCCGTGTGGGGTCATGATATATACGTCGAGGCCCGCACCGTTGACGTCCATATTGGCCGGCTGCGCAAAGCCCTAAAGATGCCGGACCGCACCGACCCGATTAGAACCGTGCGCTCCGCAGGATATGCGCTGCAACCCAAAGGCTAACATATCGCGCGACTCAAAGGCTTGCCCTAAGACGGCTTCGCGCCTATGGCGCGCCAAACCTCAATATAAGTCTTCCGTCATGATCCGTTCAACGCTTGCGGCCTTCGCCGATTCCATTTCAATCCCCGCCCGTAAAAATGCCGGCCCGCTGAAATTCACGCCCAACCGCGTCAAAGTTGAGCTGCTGGCGGGATTGACGGTTGCCCTTGCCCTCGTCCCCGAAGCCGTCGCCTTTGCCTTTGTCGCGGGCGTCGAGCCACTTGTCGGCCTTTATGCCGCCTTTATCGTGGGCCTCATCACCGCGCTTATCGGGGGACGTCCCGGGATGATCTCGGGCGCGACAGGCGCTCTGGCCGTTGTCATGGTCGCCCTCGTGGCGGATCACGGCGTGGAATATCTCTTCGCCACAGTTGTCCTCATGGGGATCCTGCAAATCGGCGCGGGCGTCTTTAAGCTCGGCAAATTCATCCGCCTTGTCCCGCATCCGGTGATGCTGGGGTTCGTCAACGGCCTCGCCATTGTCATTGGCATGGCGCAGCTCAGTCAGTTCCAATCCGCCCCGCCCGAACGTATCCCTGGCGAGCATTACGGCCCCTTTCATATCCTCGAAGGCACCTGGCTGACAGGCGCGCCGCTGATGATGATGCTCGGACTTGTGCTGCTGACCATGGTTCTGATCTGGATGACGCCCAAGATCACCAAAGCCCTCCCTGCCCCGCTGGTTGGGATTGGGATTGTGACCGCCATTGTTATCTTTTTCAAAATTGATGTCCCAACGGTAAGCACGCTTGCCGACATCGAAGGCGGCCTCCCCGATTTCCATATTCCCGCCGTTCCGCTCAATATGGAAACCCTGAAAATCATTTTCCCTTACGCGCTTATCTTGGCGGCGATTGGATTAATTGAGAGCTTGCTGACGCTAAATCTCGTTGGCGAAATTAAAGAGGAACGCGGCGGCGCGTCCCAAGAATGCGTGGCCCAAGGCGTTGCCAATACGGTCACGGGTTTCTTCGGCGGCATGGGCGGCTGCGCCATGATCGGCCAATCCATGATTAATGTGAAATCCGGCGGACGGACGCGCATGTCAGGCATCAGCGCCGCGCTATTCTTGCTCGCCTTTATTCTCTTTGGCTCAGGCATTATTGGCCTCATCCCGCTGGCGGCCCTCGTCGGCGTCATGTTTATGGTCGTCATCGGCACATTTGCCTGGCAGTCCTTTACCATCATGCGCCGCATCCCTCTGATTGACGCGTTGGTGATTGTCCTCGTGACAGTCGTGACAGTCTATCACGACCTCGCCGTCGCCGTGATTGTCGGCGTGATTGTCTCCGCGCTCGGCTATGCTTGGAACGCGGCCCGCCGCATTGATGCGCATACGGAAACAGATGGCGACTCCAAAGTCTACAAACTCGAAGGCCCGCTTTTCTTTGGCTCCATCGAAGGGTTCAACGAGCTCTTCGACCCCAAAAATGACCCCAATGAAGTCATCGTGGATTTCGCAGGCTCGCGCGTTGTGGACCAATCCGCCCTGCAAGCCATCGAAGCGCTGGCGGATAAATATACCCAAGCGGGCAAAGCTATCCGCCTGCGGCACCTGACTCGGGATTGTCATAAACTCCTCAACCGCGCAGGGCAGCTCATGATCGATTCAGATGATGATCCAGAATATGAAATCGCTACAGATTACCGCGTCCGCACAGGCCGCCTCGGCAGCGGGCATTAGGCCACGCTTGCGACGCTGATTTTTTCGACGTAGCCTGATCTCCCAAAATAGAGGAGAGATCAGATGTGCGATGACATTACCGAATTAGAAAATCAGGGCTTCTATGAGAAGCTGCTGACCCGCCGCGATTTCAATCTCCTCGCGGGCGGCGCGGCCATATCCGTTGCTTTTGCGGGCTGCGCGCCGGGCGAGCAAATGGAAACCAAAGCGGGCGATGCCATCACAGAATCCGATGTCATGATCGACACGCCAGACGGCACAGCGGATGCCTATTTTGCACATCCCGCGACCGGCGCACATGCAGCGGTCCTCATCTGGCCCGACATAGTCAGCCTTCGCCCGGCTTTCAAAATGATGGCGAAACGCCTCGCGGGAGATGGCTATGCGGCGCTCGTCGTCAATCCCTATTACCGCAAGGCCAAAGCGCCCTTCGTTGAACCCGGACAAGGCTTTCGCGACCCCGCCGTCCGCGAGCGCGTCGTGCCTTACCGACGCAGCTTGACTGAAGCCACAACCCGCTCCGACGCCCGCACATTCATTGATTGGCTCGACGCGCAGCCGGCTGTGGATACCA
>CALDTL010000101.1 GCA_937923965.1 uncultured Caulobacterales bacterium | reverse complement strand
GGTTGAAATCCGCCGCCAAATTGCCGGATCAATATCTGGAAAAACCGCATCGCCCGCGACCTCTGCCTCAACGCGGGTCACATAAAGACGGTCACATCGCGGCAAAAGAGTCGCATAAAGCTGCGCGCCGCCAATCAGCATAATCTCATCCGCACCTGAGGCCCCTGCGAGCTCAAAGCCCTTGCCGATCATCTCATGCAGATCGGTAAACACATCTGCGCCTTTGGCGGAATAATCGGCATTGCGGGTCAAAACGAGGTTTGGCCGCCCCGGCAAAGGGAATGGCAAGCTCTCCCACGTTTTGCGTCCCATCAAACAGGGCTTACCCATTGTCACGCGTTTGAAATGTTTGAGGTCAGACGGGAGGCGCCACGGCAAATCTCCGTCTCGGCCAATCACCCGATTGCGATCCATTGCCACAACCGCGCATAATTTCGGATCCATATTGGGAGCTGGGGACGTATTTGGATTCGTAGACATGGGCGTGTCCCTAACCTAAACGGAGCGCTTATGCTAACCGCAATACAAAAATCGAGATGGCGTTTGGGGCTTCCCGTCCTGACCCTCGTCTATGTGCTGCTCATTCCCTTTATCAACTGGTCCTTCACATGGGCGCCGATGTGGGAAATCCTGCCGGGATGGGCATTTAATCCAGTTACTATCGTCACAGGCCTCGTCCTCGTTGTCAGAGATTTCGCCCAGCGCGAGGTCGGACATTATGTCCTGATCGCGATGGCGATAGCCTTGGCGCTAACGGCTGTCGCGGCCGGGCCAGAACTCGCGCTAGCCAGCGGTGCGGCTTTTGCCATTTCGGAACTTGTAGATTGGGGGCTCTTTACCTTCACCAAATTCAGGCTCTCAAGCCGCGTCGTGCTCTCTTCCGCAATCGCCGCGCCGCTGGACACAACGATATTTCTCTACGGCGCAGAGATGATCCGCCCCGACCAACTCACGGGACCCAACATCACCATGAGCATTATTGGCAAGATGGTCGGCGCGATTGTGATTTGGTGGATCGTCCGAAGCCGCTTCGAAAAAACGCGCGACCCCGCTACGAAATAAACAACGCCTTATTCGTTGAACAATTCCAGCGTTCCCGCGGTCATGGCCTGTACGCCCATTTTTAGCGCCGGTTCAGGTTGCGGCGCGAAGAATGGCGAATGGTTTGCAGGCGGCAGCTCAGTCTTATTCTCAACCGCTTCTGCAAAGGCTTTTGGCTCCGCGCCGCCTGTCCAGAAAATCAGGGTTTTGATATCCTTATCATAACGGTGGAACCGCGAGAAATCCTCGCCGCCCATGCTTGGGGGCTGGGTGATAACCTTATCTTCGCCAAGGGACTCGCCCACCGCCGCCATCACGCGGTCCGTCATCTCCGGATCATTATATGTTGAGGGCGTGTAGTCGCTCTGCATTTCAACAATAGGCATTAAATCTTCAGGCAGACCCGCAGATAGAGCCTGAGAAATTGTAATTCTTTCAATGCCATCCAGCAAGGTCTTGCGGACCTCATCGTCATAGGATCGCACGGTGAGTTGCAATTTCGCCTCATCGGGAATGATGTTATGCACAAAGCCCGCTTGGAAACTGCCCACGGTGACGACGCCGGCATCCAGCGGATTAACTTCGCGGGAAACCAAGGTCTGCAGCGCATTGACAATTTGCGCGCCCAGCACAATCGGGTCCTTCCCCATATGCGGCGCAGAGCCATGCGCGCCGACGCCTTTAATAGTGATGTCGACACTATCAACATTGGCCAGCGCATAGCCGGAGGTATAGCTGATTTTACCCGCCGGGGCCCAGCCAGATGTATGGGTTGCCAGCACATAATCAGGCTTTGGAAATGTCTCGAAAAGTCCGTCTTCGAGCATGGCCATTGCGCCTAGCCCAAGTTCCTCCGCGGGTTGCCCGATCAAGACCAGCGTGCCGGACCACTCGTCTCTGCGGCGGGCCAATTGCCGCGCCGCGCCGACCAAAATGGCGACATGACTATCATGGGCGCAAGCGTGCATGACGGGAACTTCCTCGCCGCGGTAGCTTTGCGACATCACCTTTGATTCATATGGCAAGCCTGTTTTCTCCTCCAGCGGCAGCGCGTCCATATCGGCGCGCAACATAACCGTCGGCCCGTCGCCATTTTTCATGACGGCAACAACGCCGTAACCGCCGACATCGTCGTAAAGCTCGCCGACATCAGCTTTAATTTTGTTCCGAACCCAGTCATCGCCGACCCGCTCTGTGACGTCGAACCCGAGCGCGCTCAGCTCCTTCGCGAGGCGTTGCGACGTGTTTTTCTCCTTGAGCGCCAATTCTGGGTTTTCATGGAAGTGTTTATAGAGGTCGAAAATATAGTCATAATCCTCAGCGATACTGGCGGATAAATCATTGGCAACCACACTCGGGGCGCAAGCGGCGGCCAGCATCAGGGCGGTCGCGGTGAATAATCCTGTCGTGAATTTGGTCATGGGGGCTCTCTCGTAATGTCTAGCTTTTTTGATGACCCAGAGCGCAAAGCGGTTCAAGAGCCTTATTT
>CALDTL010000100.1 GCA_937923965.1 uncultured Caulobacterales bacterium | reverse complement strand
GGTTATGGCTTGAAAGACATACCTGATTTCAAAGGGGCCACGACATTGGACGCCGCCGAGTACGGCGTTATACCAAATGACAAAAAAGATGACTCTGAGGCTATTCTGGAAGCTTTAGATGCCGCGAAGTCGATATCTGGTGACGTCATCATACAGCTCCCTGCTGGCCGCATCGAGATCTCGGAAATCATCCCAATCACCCGGTCCAACATTATCCTTAGAGGGGCAGGACAAAGCGATAAAGGCACTGAATTTCACATGCCGCGCCCCTTATCTATGGTCGACACTAAAGGTAAATTTGACGAAATTCACGAATATCTCATCCGCTTCAACAAAGTGCAACGGGAGCCAGACCGGAATATCGAGCTTCAGTTTTCTGACTATAGCTGGACGGGGGGCTTCTTCTGGATTGGTCCTGAAAACTATAGAGGGGCCGCTTATCTTGAGGAGCTGGATAAACCCGACACAGTTTTATCGGAGGGCGTCTCCGGCGAACGCGGCGAGCGCAGGCTCACCGTTGAGAACGGCGCGGACCTCACCGAAGGAGACGACATTCAGTTGGTTTGGTATTCGCGTGACGGAGAAGAAGGCGGTATCATAAAATCCCTTTACGGGAATACCGATCTCAAAGTCGGATCTCACCACTGGACCTTCCCAGAACGCGGTCTCGTCAGGCAAAAAACGGAAATTTCGAGCATAGATGGCGATGTAGTTACCTTATCTGATCCGCTTCTCCATCCTGTGTCCGGAGACGTGCCAGCAAGTGTCGTAGACTGGGCGCCTTTGCACAATGTTGGTATCGAAGATGTGTCGTTTACCTTTCCGGAAGGTGTCAGCTTTGGGCATCACCTTGAGCAAGGTTTTAACGCCATCTACTTTGCAGGCGCCATGCATAGCTGGATTCGAGATGTTACAATTGACAATGCGGATAGCGGCGTCATTTCCTATGCTAGCGCGAATCTGACTTTAGATAACGTAACGACCATGGGTGATCGCGAGGCCCATTATTCTATCCATGCGGGCAATGTGCATAATGTTCTGATTTCGGATTTGACTGTGAAAAACAAAGTCCGTCACGCCCTGACCGTGAATACCCAATCCACAAAGACGGTATTTTTGCGGTCCGAAGTCTTTCAACAGCCGACACTCGATCAACATGCAGGGTCCAATCATCAGAATTTATTTGACCAAACAATTTTTCATCTCGATGCAGGAGAAACAGAGGGACGTCCCAGTTTTCCTGTTTGGAATGGGAGCGGCGCCGGGTATTGGCAGCCTGGACATGGACGCTTCAATACGACTTATAACTTGGAACTTCGGACCAAATCCGGCGCGACGCGGGATCAAACTCTCCTCGCGGAAGGAACAGCGGAAGGACCAGAGGCTCGCCTCATTGGAGTTTGGGGAAATCGCGACATCGAAATCGATTACCGCCCAGAGCCTTTCAAAGCGCTTATTGGGGAAGAGCCCGAAATCAAATCTCTTTATGAGTGGCAGTTAAAGCAGCGGCTTTTGAACCAAAATTCATCAAACAAATAAACCGCTGCCCCTGATCATTCATCCCAAGGGCCATAACACAAATACCATGACAGATGGTCCGCAGCTCCATGGAATTAACGAGAGAGACGCACGCTAAATAATGAACTCCCGATTTTCTCAAATGCCGCAATTAGCGCGGCTTGGTCGGAGGCATCAAAAAATTGACTCGCGCCTGACGCGCAGCTTCTTAACATTGTTTTCGTGTCTGCATCATCGAAGTTATAGGCCACCGTCCAGATATCAACGCCTGCAGATTTTATGTTGTCGCAAAGCTCGCGTGTGAGGTCATTCGCCGCCTGCTCATCTACACCGTTATGTTCGCCGTTCGCATATGGATCAGACAAAGATTTGGTATTCTTCCCATCTGTCATCAAGATCAAAGCGCGCTTGCGTTGTTCTTCCTTATTCGAGAGCGAAGAGAAAGGTTCATCTGCGTCCAGCATTCTCCAGCCATTTATTAATCCGACCGGGATATAGGTGTTACCGCTGGCCGTTAAACTATCAACTTTGGCTTTTACGGCGGTCATATCATCCGTTAGCTCCAGGACTTCTTCGCCGCATGTGACATTCATTACGCCCGGAATACGTTGTCCCCGATAAGCCGCTGTTTTATTATGTAAGCCGCTCCGCGACCCCAAGCATCCGTTCCACTTAATTTCTTGCGTATAGGCAGGCGGGCAATATTCAACGGGAGGCCCATTATCCTCAGTGGCCGTACAGACTGTTTGTTCCCGCGAGCTTTCTACGCCGTCATCTGTATATGTCACCGTTCGCGTTTCAGTCGCTGTGCATGTCCTAGGTTGCGTCATATAACATTCGCCAGCCGGATAATCGATTGTCTCGTCAGCGGGAACATCTATCCAGTTTTCGTTTCTGCGGGCAACGCCAACATTGACATAATCTGAAAATGGCACAACGGCGACGCGCGTATCTGAGTCATAGTCTGCAAATTGGTCAACGAGGACGGCAGCGGCGGACTTCAGTCCGGTCATGTTTGAGCCACTCATAGAGCCTGTTCGATCCAAGACCAGTGAAACATTTATGGGCAACTCTACAGGAAACAAGGCTTCGGAAAGAGACCCCAAAGATACGTCGTCCTTGCCCACAAAACTCATCATCTTCGTATCATAGACAGACGCCATCTCAACAGTGACAGTGTCCTTGTCAATTTTCAGCGTCCAATTGAAATCCAAATTATCGACATTATTGGCCGCCAAGCTGGCTTCGACATATTTTTTGACCAGAGCATAATTCGTTTCACCTGACGTGACCGCAGCCAGAACAGCAGCATCAGACAAGCTTTGCATCTTGCTTTTTTGACTGGTCATACCTGCGACATCCAACGCCGCGCCAACGCCCACGATAAGCATCCCTATGGTGCCTGCGAACATGATGCTCATATTTCCGCTTGTATTGGATAGATATTTCTTGAACATTTTAAGTCATCCCGCGTGATCAATTTAACCCTCAAACCCACATGATTGAGTTCAGATCCGAGTAATCAGGCTATTCGAGATTAGTTTTTGTTCGGTGAAGAATCAGACTTTATTTTCGGTTAAAGGGCTTTACCTGACTGCAAGGAATTTAGCTCGGGGAAGGAAACGGCTCGAGGGAGGAAACAGCCGAACGGGTTAACCTGTGATTTGATTAACATGGCCCATTTTTCGCCCCTTACGGATTTCCGATTTTCCGTAAAGATGCAGGAAGACCCCAGGTTGCTGCGCGAGGGTTTTCCATGCCGAAACCTGATCACCAATGAGATTTGTCATCACGACCTTATGCCGAGGGTTTGCATCGCCCAATGGCCAGCCCGCCACAGCGCGCATGTGCTGTTCGAATTGATCCGTGCAGCCGGCATCTTGCGTCCAATGTCCTGAATTATGAACGCGGGGGGCAATCTCATTTACGATTAACTGCCCATCGCTCATTTGAAAGAACTCGACGCCCATGACGCCAACATAATTGAGCTGCTCCAAGATCGACGCAGCCATGTTCGCCGCGCTGCCATCATCCTGACCTGCAGGCGCAGAACTTGTTTTCAAGATATGATTTTCGTGGATATTCTCTGTCAGCGGATAGGCTGCGATGTCTCCGTTCACGCCGCGCGCCGCAACGATGGAGACCTCGCGGGCAAAAGGAACAAAAGCCTCCAAGATACAAGGTGCCGGGGCCAGGGCTTCCCACGCCGCCTCTATGTCGGATCCGTTAACGGCGTCTGTGCGAATGATGACTTGCCCTTTACCATCATAGCCAAACCGCCGCGTTTTTAGCACGCAGGGTAATCCCAAACGTTTTACGGCGCGGCGCAAGTCATGAATGGAGCCCACATCTTCAAATCCGGCCACATCCAATCCCAATTGATCTCGTAGAAAGGACTTTTCAACAAGACGGTCTTGACTGACATCTAGTGCCCGAGCGCTCGGGCGCAGCGGCGCGGCGCTGGCCGCCGCTTTCGCCGTTTGGGCGGGAACATTTTCAAACTCATAGGTGACAGCGTCGCAGGATTTCGCAAAACTAAGCACGGCCTCGGTGTCTTCATACTCACCAACCGTGAGCTGCGCTGCAGTAGACGCTGCGGGACAATCCGCTGAAGGAGAATAAATATGCGTCTTTAGCCCAAGCCGCGCGCCGGCCAAAGCGAGCATTTGGCCCAATTGGCCGCCTCCCAATATCCCGATAGTTGCGCCGGGCGACAGACTCTGTTTTGTCCCGCGGGGGCTGTCCGTGTTCATGGCTTACCCTTTTGGATCTAGGCCGATGGCAGCGGTTTGAGCCGCGCGCCATGTGCGCAGGCGTTCTGCGAGCGCGTCATCCGAAAGGGCTAAAATCGAAGCCGCCATAAGACCGGCATTTTTAGCGCCAGCTTTACCGATGGCGAGCGTCCCAACCGGCACACCGCCCGGCATTTGGGCAATCGAAAGCAGGCTGTCCATGCCGGAAAGCGCCGCGCTTTGAACAGGGACGCCCAAAACTGGTAATTGTGTCATAGAGGCGCACATACCCGGCAAATGTGCCGCGCCGCCTGCGCCCGCAATCACGACGTGAAAACCGTTACTTTCAGCGGTTTTTGAAAATTCAATGAGGCGGTCCGGCGTGCGGTGCGCAGAAATGACTTTAGCATCATAGGGCACGTCAAGGGCGTCCAAAACGTTCGCGGCGTGTTCCATTGTCGGCCAGTCACTGGTCGATCCCATGATGATTGCGATTTTTGGTGAGGTCATCTTCGCCCGCTCCCATCTAAAACCCACTGCTGTAAAAACCAACTGAGTGGAAGCGAATGACCTTACCGCATGAGCTGCAGGGGTCAAATGTCCATTGGCGATATCTTAACGATACATAGGGTATAACACCTAGAATGACTAAAATTGCCTTACCAAAAGTAGAATTTCTATGAGTTCACCCCGCCTTACACGGGTTTTGCAAGATTCCGCAACACCGCTGCATGAGCGCAGCGAATATGCTGATGCAGCCCTTGTCAAATCTAATGAAGAATTATCCGGCGAGATTGCGCGCTTGCGTATGCGCATATTAGAGCTCGAACATGCGGCCGACACAGACCCGCTTGTGCCTGTCTATAATCGGCGGGCTTTCCTACGCGAAATTTCGCGGGCGCAGACTGTGATGCAGCGTTATGATATGTTGTCGACGATTATCTTTTTCGACCTGAACGACTTTAAAACTGTCAATGACAGATTTGGGCACGGCATAGGCGATAGCCTGCTGAAAAAGATTGGCGTCGTCCTACAAAGCGGCGTGCGAGATTGCGACATGGTTGCGCGGCTCGGCGGTGATGAATTTGGTATTCTCCTATTCAAAACAGATACTGAGGTGGCGCGTGCAAAAGCTCTGGCCCTATCCTGCCGTATTGCGGAACAAAAAATTTCTATGCCGACGGGCGATGTCAGTGTTGGCGCGGCCTGGGGCGTTGCCCCTTGCGAGCCTGGCGATACGGTAGAGCAAGTCCTCGCGCGTGCGGACCGCGCGATGTATATGTCCAAGCGAACACGCGGATAATCCTGCTTTGGTGACGAGGCGATTCACCTAACCACAGCTGTCACAAGGCCAAAGTCAGCCCTGCTTCGTAGATAAGTTACATTATGGCGCGATGCGCGTCAGAAAAATGGTGACTTAATCTATGAAAATCTATGCTCCGCGACTTCTATCCTTTTTGCTCCCTATCGTTCTTTTCCCCGCCCTTCCAGCCTCTGCGGAGACACAAATTATGACTCAAAATGCCTCAAGTTTCGCGAGCCAAGCCTGCGGGTTTCAATTGGACCTGAGTGACAAATCCGAAATCGCAAATTGGCGCGTTCTCTTGGACGGCGTGATGGGGGGACGGTCGACGGGCGTGCGCTATGAAGAAGACGGAGCCATGACCTTTAAGGGCGAAATCAATACAAATGGCGGCGGATTCTCGTCTCTACGACGCCCCATGAGACAGGGCATGATTGAGGGCGCGGAGAGCCTAACTATGCGGGTCAAATCCGATGGCCGCGCCTACAAACTTACCTTTCGAACCAATGCCTCACGTTGGGGACGATCCGTCAGTTATCAGCTGAATATCCCGCAAACGCCAAAGGGTGAATGGACGGATGTGACGCTACCGCTCGACGGATTTCGCACATCCATCTTTGGACGAGCAGTGCGCGCAAAGCCCTTTGAACCCAAAGCTGTTCGCGAAATGGGAATCATCCTTGCCGACGGCATCGACGGCCCCTTTGAGTTTAATCTGAAATCGCTGGCTTGCAGTCTGACTAAAGCGACTTGATGATATTCTCGACCATCTTCTTGGCATCAGACAATAGCATCATTGTGTTATCGCGGTAGAACAAATCATTATCAATGCCTGCATAACCCGGCGAAAGTGAGCGTTTCACAAAGAGAACCGTTGCCGCTTTTTCGACATCCAAAATTGGCATGCCGGCAATTGGGCTTTGCGGATCTGTCTTGGCGGCTGGGTTGGTGACGTCATTGGCCCCAATAACAAAGGCCACATCTGCATTTGCAAATTCGGAGTTGATATCCTCCAGCTCAAAGACTTCATCATAAGGCACATTAGCTTCGGCGAGCAACACATTCATATGGCCTGGCATACGGCCCGCAACAGGATGGATAGCATAGACAACATCGACGCCCTCTTCCTTGAGCGCGTCCGCCATTTCGCGCGTCGCATGCTGAGCCTGCGCAACAGCAAGCCCATAACCTGGAACAATGATCACCTTCGAGGCGTTCTTCATAATAAAAGCCGCGTCTTCAGCAGACCCCCGTTTCACGGGCCGCTGCTCCTTATCGCCTGCATCAGACGCCGCTGCATCTGCGCCAAAGCCGCCTAAGATAACCGAATGGAACTTCCGGTTCATGGCTTTACACATAATATAGGAGAGAATTGCGCCCGAAGACCCGACCAAGGCGCCCACAATAATCAGAGCCAAATTGCCCAGTGTGAAGCCCAGCGCAGCCGCTGCCCAGCCTGAATAGGAGTTTAGCATAGACACGACAACGGGCATGTCCGCGCCGCCAATTGGAATAATCAATAAAAAGCCAATCAAGAATGTCGCAGCTAGTAGCGCCCAGATTATCCAATGCCCCTCAGGCGCGCCGCCCGATTTCATCATCATACCGATCAGCACCGCAATCCCGATCGCCAGACCAGCGTTAATTAAATGACGTCCCGGAATCATAATCGGAGACCCGCTCATATTGCCGTTTAGCTTCGCAAAAGCGATGACTGAGCCGGAGAATGTAATTGCGCCAATCGCTGCGCCGAGACCTAGCTCCAGCAGAGAGCCAGGTTTAATGCGCCCTTCTGATAAAATACCGAAATCACCCGGGCTAAAGAAGGCCGCGACGGCCACCAGTACCGCTGCCAAACCGACGAGCGAGTGAAAAGCTGCCACGAGTTGCGGCATATCCGTCATTGGAATTTTCTTGGCGATGAGTGCACCGACAGCGCCGCCAATCGCGAGGCCCCCGATGGAAAGTGCAAGCCCCATCCCGCTCATGCCCGTCACGAGTAATGTCGTAACGATGGCAATTGCGATACCGATCATGCCAAATGTATTACCTCGGCGTGAGGTTTCAGGTGAGGAAAGCCCCCGCAAAGCGAGGATGAAAAGCACAGCAGAAACCGTATAAAGAACGGCTGCAAGATCAGCAGAGAGAGCCGGCATAATTATTTCGCCTTCTTCTTATACATCGCGAGCATGCGCTGCGTCACCAGAAAGCCGCCAAATATATTGACGGCACACAGGGCGACAGCAACGAAACCTGTCCAGGTCGAAATGCCTGAGCCGCCTTTGACGCCTGCGGCCACGGCCACCAACGCTCCGACAATAATGACAGATGAAATGGCATTGGTAACAGCCATCAGCGGAGTATGCAGCGCAGGGGTCACGGACCACACGACATAATAGCCGACGAAAATCGCCATGACGAAAATCGCGAGTTGAAAAACAAGAGGAGACACGGCTGCGCCGCCCGCCATGATGAGAACTGCGGACATTATTTTAGCCTCTCGTGAACCACTTCGCCGTCGCGTGTCAGAGCGCAGCCTTGAATAATTTCATCTTCCCAATCCGGCGCATAGGCACCGTCTTCCGCGGTGA
>CALDTL010000099.1 GCA_937923965.1 uncultured Caulobacterales bacterium | reverse complement strand
TGAATGGGGATTCCTAGGCTAATTGAGACGATAGGAACCCCTGAGTATTCGGAATCAATTTAAAATATAATCTTTTTATCAAAATAAATTTTACTTAAGTTGTTGTTTTTATTAAAGAAAATGGTGCCCCCACACGGGGTGATCATCTTCCTGGATATCTAATTATTACAATGATTTAGGTGTTCGCGCAAGACGTTTGTGAGGCAAGAAGTTATGGTGTTTGTAAGGCAAATGCCATTTAAGAAACAAGTGGAATTATTCATATTGCTGAAATTAGTTGAGAGGGCGAATGTCTGCACGCCCAATACTGAAGCGATCCTGGGTACCATCCGGTAGGATTACGGTTGCAATAAATTCACCTCGTGCGTCACCTTCGCGAAGAGAAACACTGGGTTTACGACTGCTTTCAAAAGGAATAACAAATGTTATGAGTTCTGGGCTAACGGCGTCGAACCGTGCCACAACGCGTCTCAAGTAATCCGAGTATTTATAAGTCTTATTCCGCCGCATGAGCACGGTTTCAGACAAATCATCCTCTTTCAGAATGACTTGTTCGGTCCCAGAAAATGCTACCATGAGCGCACTCGCATTGCCGCGATAGCCCTTGATGATGACGCCTTTGCCACTGCGCTTGATCTGGTTTTCAGGATAGGTGATGTATCTACTTATGAAAGTGGCGGACTTGTCGCTTTCCAAGCGCAGGTCATCGCGGAACAGAATATAAGGTTGGTCTCCGCGTGAAAAATAAAGCTGCCTGTCGGCCTGACCAATGAAAGCTCTCTGAAAGTCATAAGCCTCTTCGGCTTGGCCGTGGACGTAAGCCCCGCGTCCATCTTCTCGATAGGTCACAATCCGCCCGTCCCCGCCCTTAATTTGCTCCACACCCGCGATGGTCAGCGTGGTATGAGCGTCACTTGTTTCAAGCCAATACTGTGGATCGATTAAGAAGCCTTCGCCATTGGAAAAAAAGGTCACTGAGTTTTCATCTTGGTGATCGTGCCCCCTGTGAAAATCATAGCCAGATGTCATCGACACATGCGCTGCACCCTCGCCGTCCCAGCTTGAGCGCAGAAAGACGCGTCCGGACTCAAACTCATGGCCCAGCGGCACGCCAGCATCTTTAGGGTGGACAGGCGCTGTCGGGTGATCTCCCCATAGGAACAAAAACGGAGACGTATAAGTTATGCCGAAATATCCGCCAAGCTCGCTGATATTACCCGAAGCTTTGAGACTTTCCAAAACAGCCCAAAGCTGTGCTCCATTGCCGGAACGAAGAGGACCAACAAGCCCTGGAATTTCAGCAGGTCGTTCGTCATTATCATTCAGTGCCAACATCCGGCCTTCAAAAGGAAGGATTTTCCAGAGCACTTGATCACCAGTTTTTGGCAGGCTAATCGCGCCAGCGAGCAAATCCGGGCCTCCCGCCTTTTCCAACGCCATAGCGAACGGCACAGCGCCGCCAAGACCATATCCCAGATAGTGGTGTCCTTCTGTCGCGTATCCTGTTACGTCCGAAAAACCGTCGAAATATCCTTGAACGCGGCGCGTGGAAAATTCGAGCCACTCCGGCTCATCGTCTAAAACCAGTGCTGCCAGTCCGAGTGCACCGAACTGTACGGAGTTATGATTGCATGACATCACACCCGGCACGTCAGCCCCCCAGGTAGTGTCATTGTCCCAAAGAGCTTGACCGAAGCGGCGCAGTTCGTCCCTTACCTCCGTACGTTCACTTTCTGTAAGCACCGGATAGAGCCAGTCATATCCCATGGCGATAGCTTGTGTCGCATCGGATTGTTGTAAGTGGCCGCGCCAATGACGTTTATCGCCCGGTTCCGTTTGCCTTACGACGGCGAGTAGAACGTCTCGGCCTTTCTCGGCATAGCGCGGGTCGTCGGTCAACATCGTCGCGAAACTCAGCGTTCCCAAACGGTTTTGCAAAGCCCGTCCAGCCGTGCCTATCCCGTTATTTGGGCCGGATAGGGGATAGGGCGAGGTTGACGTACCCATATAACGCTCTGCCGCGTTCAATATTTCCGATTTTGCTTCGCGCATCCAAGGGAGGGACTCTGCACGTGCCTTGATATCTGGCAAATCGCTTATGTCGAAAAATAGAGACGGATGCGTCTGCGCAGATACAGTTTGTACCGTGCCAATAAAAGTCATCACGGTGATGGTCAAATAAGCTAAATGCTTTCGAAATCCTGTATTGAGCATCGTTTAGTCACCTTTATTAAAGTAAAAATTTAGCGAATGACGACAGAGATAATATAATCACGTCTCTGCAGACATTTACTGATTAAATTGGGTTATTTCGGTTTGATGCGGGTCGAGTTTGGGTCTACGATGACTGCGCCGTGGGTCTGGATCGGTATGAAAGCCGCCAAACGGTCGCGATCCTTTCGGTATTCCAGATCTCCGGCAACGTTGGTCCACTCATGGGGGTCAGATTGTAAATCGTAGAGTTCTTCTTCACCATTGTCGTAGCGGATATACTTATATCGGCCATCGGACACAGCGAAATTGTCTTTTCCATAGACAGAGGTCACGGGATCGCGCGCTTCACCGTCGTCATTCAAAAATGGAAGGAGCGAATGTCCGGCGTTCTCAGGCTTTCGCGGTAGACCCGATAATTCTATAATAGTTGGATAAAGGTCAATTAAACCAACCGGTGCATCAATCCTTTTCGGTGAGATGCCGGGCCCCGTAACAATCAGAGGTATTCGTGTCGACCGTTCCCATAGAGACATTTTTGCAAACCGGCTTTTTTCACCGAGATGATATCCGTTGTCAGAGAAAAGAATAATGTAGGTGTTGTCTGCATATTCCGAGCGCGCCAGCGCGTCCACAGCAATGCCGATACAATGGTCTACGAAGGTTATACTTGCCAGATATGCTTGCAGGATTGGGCGCCATTCGTTGTTCTCAATTGCCCACTCAATGCTTGGCATTTGCGGGACGTCCGTCAGGGATTTTGCGCGCTCAGGCAGATCGTTGGCATCATCTTCCAGCCAAGGCGGCAATGTGATGTCTTCCAAAGGATACATGTCGAACCATTTTTGTGGAACATGCCAAGGGGCGTGTGGACGCACCATCCCCAGTCCAAGAAAAAAAGGGTGGTCTCGTTTCCGCGAAAGCCATTCTTCACCCCACCTCGCTGTCTTGTAGTCCAGCATTTCTGAATCCGTCTCCGGAAACGGCCCCCAATCAGTGTGCGTTCGGTTGCTATCCCAGGCCATACGCTTGGGCGGTTTCGGTCCAAACTCACCCTCGCGCGCAAAATCGTCAAATGTTCCCTCAGGTGCTGCATTGTGAAATATCTTCCCTCGACCGGCCGCATAATATCCATTGTCGCGCAGATGTTCAGTCATGAAGTTCGCCCCACTAACCGCGCCTATGGCGTCACGAAGAGAACTATCAGCGACCTGGCCATAAATACCAGTTTGGTGCGGATATAGGCCAGACATTAAACTCGCGCGAGACGGGCCACAGATTGGCGCTTGCGCATACGCATTCTCAAATAGCACACCCTGATTCGCCAATGCGTCTATATTGGGCGTCTTGACATCATCGTTTGTTCCTAAAACACCGATCCAGTCGTTTAGGTCATCAATAGGCAGGAACAAAAAGTTGGGCCGGGGGGACAATTTTGCTGCGGAGGGCAATATATCAGAGGACGGGGCGCTACAGCCTGACAGACTTGCGCCTAAGCTTAAAGCGAGTGACCCGAAGAGAGCATCTCGCCTGTTTATAGGGTTCTTCACGATGATATCTCAAGTAACATAGTTTCCGTTTTGTCCCCATGTGATTTTTGTATCATGCGAATAGCCTAGAAAAATCTAATTTCCCCATTACTTATATGGCTGTTTATTTGGTCACTTTCAATCATATTATTGCAAGTGTGCGCACGGCTGTGTTTGAGTTTGTATTCAAGTGCCTAATCCTGCTTGCGATCGGCGTTTCGGGAGAGGTTGGGAAAGAAATGAATTTCAGCAAGATGAAGCGACCCGCTCTTTGGGGGCACTTCGAGGCTGTCCCAGTCTTTTATACCCATTTTCAATCCCCCCGGACTCTATATTTTGCGAACGCAAAAAGTCTAGTGAGCTATAATTCACGTGGTTCAGGCTACTCGGATTGATTGAATTTGAGCAAATATGATTGCATGTGAGTGCTTTAAGGCGCATAAAGTCTAGAAAGTGATGGAGAAATCAATGAAAGGTGGCCGTCAGAGTAGGATGGCTTGGTCAAATCTATTCTGTGAATTAATGATAAAATCTAGGATGATCTCAATTTCGATGTTTAAACAGTCTATCTGGGCGAGCGTCTTTTGCTTGTTACTGCTCACAATTAGCGCTTGCTCTGACGTGAAGGCGCCAGCGAGTGATAATAACGGTGCAAGCGCGACAAGCGAACGCGTTAAATATAACTTTAACCCCAATTGGAAATTTTTTCAGGATGATCCCGCTAACGCGCAGGCCGTAGGGTTTGATGATAGCCAGTGGGAGACAGTCAGCACGCCGCATACCTTTAATGATGTCGATACATTCGATGAATATAGCGTGGGCAGACATAAGGGCGAAATCAACCAATGGCGCGGCACGGTCTGGTATCGCAAGAGCTTTAACATACCCACCGCTCAGCAAGGCAAAAAGGTTTTCATTGAATTTGAATCGGTGCGCCAGATTGCCGATGTTTATTTAAATGGCGTGCACTTGGGTAAAAACCAAACTGGTTTCATCCCTTTCGGCTATGATCTGACCCCGCATTTAAAGCAGGATGGGACCGAAAACCTTATCGCCGTTAAAGTGAACAATGAACGCGGCGACGATTTTCGCGATAACTTCCCGCTGGTTTGGAACCATGAACATTGGCATCCCACACATGGCGGTATTTATCGAAATGTATATTTGCATGTCGTGCACCCCGTGCACATTACTCTTCCGCTCTATGATAATCTCAAAACAACTGGGACATATGTTTACTCAGAGAACATTAGCGATGAAGCCGCCGGTATTACCGTCCAAGCGGAGGTGAAAAATACCCTCGAGACGACTCAAGAGGTTACTGTAATCGCCGATATTTTAGATAATGAAGGTAACACTGTAGCCTCATTTAAAACTGCCTCTAAGGTGGCAGCCAATTCAATGTTTAATTTCGAACTCGCTGGAGAACTCAGTAATCCCAAGCGTTGGTCAACACGCTACCCATATTTGTACACGGTTAAAACCCATGTGAAGGTCGCGGACCGAATAGTGGATACTTACGACACCCCCTTAGGCATCAGAGATTTCGAGTTTAATAAAGACACCGGCTTTTGGTTGAACGGTGAACACGTAAAACTGACGGGCTGGGGCCAAAAGCCAACCGGCGCTTGGGCGGGCCTCGGGGCGGCCATGCCTGATTGGATGCGTGAATACACGTTCAGATTAATGGACGAAGCCGGCGGTAATTTTATTCGCTGGGGGCACTCGGCAGGCGCACCGGCCGAAGTAGCCATGGGCGATAAATACGGCTTTGTGACTCTGATGCCGGGGGTTTCAGGCGAGTCTGAAGATAGCGGTGAAACTTGGGATATTCGTTTTGCGGCCTTCAAAGACACGCTCGTCTATTACCGTAATCATCCGAGTATTTTTATTTGGGAAGGCGGGAACTGGGCCGAGTCTCATGAAAATTATCAGGATATCCTTGCCGCTATTGATGAGTTTGACCCCAAAGGCCAGCGCCTCATGGGTAATCGCCGCGCCGACGTGAAACTGGCGTCAAAAGACTATATCTCTGTTGAAATTGGCACCGAAGGTTGGGAGCGTGAATACCCACACCTGCCGCTTGTCGAAAGCGAATATAACCGAGATGAAGGCCCAAGGCGTGTCTGGGATAGTTATTCACCCGACAATAATTTTTTCAGTAGCCCGCGCTTTGATAAGAATGTCTATAAGTTTGCCTCTGAAAAGTTTGCCGTGCGGCAGGTTGAGCATTGGTGGCAAAAAATGGGTAAAAAGCCCTACCATGCAGGCGGCGCAAACTGGATTTTTTCCGATGGTCCGCATGGCGGTCGCAACCCAACTGAAAACACGCGCGCTAGCGGAGAGGTGGACGCGGTGCGCCTACGTAAAGAGGCATTCTTCACGACCAAAGCCATGTGGCGGCCCGAAACACAGGCCCATATTGTGGGACATTGGAATTACCCCGAAGGCACGGTGAAAGATATGTTTGTCGTCTCCAATGGCCAAGCCGTTAAGTTATACGTGAACGACAAGCTGCTAGGGACGAATACGACCCCTGAAAATGGCTACACTTTTGTTTTCCCCAAAGTCGCATTTGAAGCAGGCACGATTAAAGCCGAGACTTATATTGCCGGTGTTTTGAAAGCCACGCAGGTCAAAGAAACGACCGGCGAGGCCGTTGCGCTTAAATTAACCCCTAAAACAGGGCCGCAAGGTTGGATGGCAAATGGCGCAGATTATCTGCTAGTTGATTTTGAAGCCGTCGACGCGCAAGGCCGCAGACATCCTCTCGACCAGAGCAAAGTAACCTTTGAAGTAAAAGGCCCAGCGGTCTGGCGAGGTGGTTATAATAGCGGCAAAGAAAAAAGCACTAATAACTTATTTCTTGAGACAGAATCCGGGATTAATCGCGTCGCGCTTCGTTCAACATTAGACGCGGGCGAAGTGACATTGACTGCTCGCCGGGAAGGATTTCCTGATGTGAGCCTTACTGTGAACTCGCGGCCGGTTGAGATTATGGACGGTTTAACGACAACCTTGCCGCAGGCCTATGACCAAAATTTGACCGCAGCCGATCCGCCGCCGGCCTATATGCCGCCGCAACCACCCCTACCCATTAACACTGAAAAGCGCAGCGAGTTATTTACGCAGTTCAGCTATACGGGGTTAGAAAAAGCCGTTCTGCGCACCCATGCATATTGGGGTAAAAAACCTTATATTGACCAAGAAGTGAACTACACCCGTATTCCTCGTTATCTTGTGGGGGCTGAGTATATAAGGCTGCCCAATTCCGACAAAGCCTATTGGGCGCGTGATCAATTGCAATTTATTGCCGGTAAAGACATGATCGTTTGGGTTGGGCACGACGATAGCGTGCCTCGCCCACAATTTTTAAATGATTACGCAGATACGGGCGACGATATAAAATTAGGCAAGAATATATTATCGTTATTTGAGCGCCGTGTTAGCGCCGGTACTGGTATTATTATGGCCGGTAATTCTGATGATGACGTTCCTCAAGACGCCAAAATGTATGTCGTCTTAGGCAAAGCGATCCAGTAATTCGGTATCAAAATATCTCTTGATGCAAGTCAAATGACATTGCGGTCTATAAAGATAAAGTCAGAACTATGAGAAAATATACGTCTTATTTATTATTTATTTTAGCTCTAATGTTTTGGTCAGCCAGCCCTATTTACGCGCAAAGTTTATCACCTGAGACCTTTAAATCGCCGGATAAAACCTATTATCCGAAAACGTGGATGCATGCCATGAATGGGAATTTGAGCAAACCCGGATATACAAAAGATATTGAAGCTTTGGCAGACGCTGGCATTGGCGGGGCAATTTTATTTCATGTCCACCGTCAGAATAGACCTTATTCATCAAGAGGGCCTGTACGATTTAACACTAAAGAATTCAACGATACGATAATACATGCATTAGGCGAGGCCGATAAGCACGGCCTAGAAATGGGCTTGCATAATTCAGATGGCTGGTCTTCCAGTGGCGGCCCTTGGATAACGCCAGAATTATCAATGAAACGCATTACATGGTCAGAAGAAGCCATATCAGGCAACCAGATTTATAGGTCCAAACAACCTGGCTATGAGGAAGGTTTTTACAAAGATATTGCCGTGATTGCGATTCCTCAGAATGAATTCAATAATCATAATCGGTTTTTAGACGCCGAAATTACCAGCTCGGACCCGACGCTCGATTCTCAGGCATTGAAAGATAATGATTGGGATACGGAATTAGTATTTAAAGAAAATAAGAATAACAATTATTGGGTTCAATTTGAGCTGGATCAGCCAACAACGTTGCGAAGTCTCCAGATAGAGACGCCGTCTCGCCACGGCGACGCTTCGCTGCAAATATCTGATGATGGCGTACATTTTAAGACGGTTGAAGATAAGCTAAGGCGTCCACGAACAGGTGCAAGAACATGGGCCTTTAGCCATGTATTTGAAGGACACACAGCCAAATATTTTCGCTTTGTGTTTGACAAGCCCATTGGTCTTAAGCGGTTTGATTTATGGTCTGTGCCGCGCTTTGATCATTGGCTCGCCATGAATGCGATGGAGCGGGGCCGTTTGAGTTTGGCTCCTGAGAATCACCAATCATTGATAACTAAGGCTAAGGATGTGGTCGTCTTAAACCGGGGAGAGATTCCGGAAAACGGCATTAAGATTCCGGACGGTAAGTGGCGTGTTTTGAGGTTTGGTTACACAAGCACAGGCGCGAAAAACATTCCGGCAACCGTCGAAGGGACTGGTTTAGAGTGCGATAAATTTGATCCTGTTGCGCTGGAGTTTCACTTTGAACACTATGTCGGGAAAATTGCCAAGCGGGCTAAAGAAAAAGGATATTCGTCGCTAAAGTTTTCAGAAATAGACAGCTATGAAATGGGCGGTCAAAACTGGACAAAAGGGATTGAACACACCTTTGAGCAAAAGTTTGATTATGATATTATCCCTTGGCTGCCCCTTTTAACAGGACGCGTGATCGAGTCCCCTGCTCATAGCGGCGCAATTTTGCAAGATTATAGACGGCACCTTTCTGATCTGATGGTTACTCATTATTTTGGCGCGTTTACCAAGATGACGAAAAAGTATGGGATGGAATCTTATATTGAGCCTTATGGATGGGGCCCATTTGATGAGCTTGAAGCCGGGGGTATGGCGGACCGCACTATGGGCGAGTTTTGGGTGCGCGACGAAGAATATCCGGGACGAGTCAGTGCGGCAATTTCATCGGCTCACATTTACGGCAAAAATATTATTTCTGCAGAATCCTTTACATCAATCAACACAATCAATTGGAAGGGTCATCCCTATTTTTACAAACATTATGGCGACAAGATATGGGCGCGAGGTGTTAATGAAACTATGTTCCACCGGTATGCGCATCAGCCGAATACTCATGTAAAACCGGGCATGACAATGGACAGTATAGGCTCGCATATCGACCGAACACAAACATGGTGGGATAATGGCGGCGCGGTATGGTTTGATTATCTCTCCCGCGGCTCATATTTGCTTCAACAAGGGGTTCCGGAGTCTGACTTTTTAATCCATCTGGGTGATATGGCTCCTCAGGCGGTTGGGAATAAAAACAATACCAAAGTCCCCGAGGGCTATAATTTTGATTACGTCAACACAGATGTGCTCGTTAATCGTATAACCGTTGAAGACGGCTGGTTGGTCTTGCCAGAAGGGACGCGTTACAAAGCCCTGCAGCTTTACAGAGCTGAAAATTTGACAATGGAAACGTTGGAACGTGTAAATGAACTCGTGAAAGCTGGCGCGACTGTCATCGGATTTAAACCGCAAAATGTTATTGGCTATAGCGAATGGCCAAAAGCGCATAAATTTAAATCCATAGCAGATACCTTATGGGGCGCTTCGCTTGCGCCAATTCGCAAGGTAGGGAAAGGGCAGGTAATTGCTCTCTCACTGGATGATGCTATCACCGAACTGGACTATGAACCTGCCCTTAAAATAAACAACAAAGCCGTTAAATTATTTGCACAGCGCCGTATCGGGACGAACGACCTGTATTTCTTCTATAATGACAAGCCAGAGTTTGCACATTTGGATGTGGATATGCGAAGTGCGAGGGGGCAGCCTGAAATATGGAATATTGATGATGGCAGCGTTGAAAAAATTGAGCACTACACTCAAGTGGCGGGCCGCACGAAAACAAAACTTCTGCTGGAGCCTTACGGGTCACGCTTTGTGCTCCTTCGCAAAGACAATAAGACGCCCAGCTATACCGGCACATATTCAGCATTACTCGCCGACATTTACCAGAGCAAAGAACAACTGAGTGCAAACCAAAACGTTATAGACTTATCAGGCGGTTGGCAGGTTGAATTTGACCCTGCTTGGGGCGGTCCTGGTCATGTTTCATTTAAAACCCTGATTGATTGGAAAGATAGCAAGTTGGACGGGATCAAGCATTTTTCAGGAACCGCCCATTATAAAAAGACATTTGTGATCAAGCCCGCAGAACTTAAAAAAAGCGGGCCCATATATCTTGATTTAGGGGACGTACAGCAAATTGCAGAAGTTAGCATTAATGGTGAGAGTCTAGCCACGCTCTGGAAGCCGCCCTTTGCAATCGATATACGAGACGCCGTAAAAGCAGGTGCTAATACGCTGCAAATTGACGTGACGAACACATGGGTAAACCGATTAATTGGCGATGAAACCTTGCCTGATACGAGCGGCTATAAGATGACGGGCGATACTGTCGATTGGATTAACAATAACGAGCCGCCACCTGAAAGTGAACGCGTTACATTTACAGGTTTCAATTTTTTCGCAAAAGAAGGGACGCGCATATTGCAGACATCAGGGTTGTTAGGCCCAGTGAGATTGGTCTTCCCTGACGCGGACAACTGATTGATGACTGAACACCAATACCAATTATATGAAGCGCCCTCACATTGTTTAGCAAGTAACTGAAAACTAATTGAGAGAAAATTATGACAGTCATAAAACTTTTATCAGCGCTGTTTGCCACTGTGCTTTTCCTGTGCCCTGTTCAGGCGAATGCTCACGCTTTTGATTGGGAGGCGCAGTGGATATGGGCCAAACAAAAAGCCTCCACTCCAAACAGTTGGGCGGCGTTGAGAACGGAAGTTGATATTCTCAATGTGGACCACGAGGGTAAGGCTTATATTAGTGCGGACACAAAATATTGGTTATGGATTAATGGCAAAATGGTAGTTTTTGAGGGTAGTTTTACAGGTGGCCCCACACCCGTGAAGCCCTCGCCACGCGTTGATTATTACCCAATTGCGTCAAATAAATATTATGACGAAGTTGATATTGGGAAATACCTAAAAGCAGGCAAAAATACGATTTCCGTTCTGGCCTGGTATTATGGAGATCATGGTGACAAGGGTTCACATGTCTCCACAGGCAATGCAGGTTTTATTTTCCAGGCCCAGATCGGTGGCCAATTCATCGTGTCAGATAATTCGTGGAAAGCGAAGGCGCATACAGCTTATTTGCCAGTCGAGAAGGCGTCACGGATACGCATCCCAGCCTGGAGTGTAAATTATGATGCCCAAAAGGATATGGGCGACTGGACTGATGTGGCTTGGTACCTTCCAGGTTATGATGATTCCGATTGGCCTAATGCAGCAGGAAATAAGAAACCCCCGAGAGCGCCTTTTTTCGAATTATTCCCTAGCGAAATTCCGCCATTGAAAAATTATGGTTTAGAGAATTGTGAGAATTTCCCTGACTCGAAATTCCCGTTCCTGAGTGATGGCAAACCTATAATGTGTGAGCTCGACTTTAACAAAAATATTACACCTTATTTCGATATTGAGGCCGAAGCAGGCATGGATATCCATATAAAGTCAAACATGCGTCGAAACTCAATCGAAACTTTTTATAAGACCAAAGAGGGTCGTCAGCAATTCGAATCCTATTCATGGATGAACGCCCGCATTGTCGAATTTGATATTCCCAAAGGCGTCAAAGTTCATGGTCTAAAATATCGCTGGACGGGAGTTGGGGAAGTTAAAGGGCATTTTGAAACCGATGATGAGTGGTATACGCGCATCTGGCAAATGGCTGAGAATACATTGTATATATGCGCGCGTGATAATTTTATGGATACGCCAGATCGCGAGCGAGGCTTATGGATTGGCGATGTTGCTGATCAAGCGAGTTATCTATTTTATTCTATGGATCAACCGGGTCGAGACTTATTGAAGAAAGCCATTACTGTCACTCTTGCCTTTAGTGATACTGAGTCAGGTATATATGCAGGATTGGGACCAGGACGGTTCCGCGAATTACCTGCACAAAGCTTACAATTCATAGAGCAAGGTATTTGGCATTATTACTACAATACGGGCGATATTGAGACGCTGAAGTATGCCTATCCCTATGTCCACAGATATCTCTCTATTTGGGAGACCCAAGATAATGGATTGGTTGTTTTCAGAAACGGCGCATGGCGTTGGACCGATTGGGGCCCGCAGGAGACAATTGACTATGAGGCTATTCAAAACGCCCTTTATTATAGCGCCTTAGTTTCTGCTCGAAAAATGGCCAAGGCCATTGGTGACGATACCCACATACCGTTTTATAATAAACGGATTGCGGAGCTAAAACAGGCTTACCAGAAAGAGTTCTGGCAGGCCGGTTACTTCAGCTCAAAACCGGAAGAGCTAAAAGATGATCGGGCCAATGCGATTGCGATCTTATTTGGTTTAGCTAAGCGGGAGCAGTATGAAGACATTGTCAATAATGTTTTAGTTCCCAATCAATTCGCAAGCCCGCATTTTGAGTGGATGGTTTATCAAGCCATGGCAGAAGCCGGCCGCTATGATGACGCCTTAATAAGAATGAAGCAGCGCTATGGGAAGCAAGTTGACAATCCCGCGCTCTCTACGCTCGCTGAATATTTGCCAAGCGGTGGTACTGAGAACCATGCCTGGAATGCGCCCGCGACCGTATTAAGTCAGCATATTGGAGGCATTAAGCCCACGTCAGTTGCGTGGCGAACTTATCAGGTCATGCCCAATATGGCGCATATGAAACATGTGAAGCAACTCGTTCCAAGCGTGCAAGGTGACATCGTATTTGAAATTAATCGCACCGATTCAGAAATTACTATGATGCTTGATACGCCAGAAAACGCAGACGCCGTGATTGGCATACCAAAACAGTATTTTAAGATAGGCGAGGTGAAACTGAACGGCGAAACTATTTGGATTGAAGATGACGTCGTTACTTCAAAAACCGAGATAACGAGCGGGGTTAAATATGCAGGGGTTGATGAAAAATATCTAAAATTTAGGGTCAATGCAGGGAATTGGGAATTTATTGCCACGCCATAGATCTTCAAATAACTTTAGCTGACAATACTTCAGTACCGTTGATCAAAATTCCCTTGCACAATAACATAGGTAAATCTGAATGAATTTACAAAATGGGCATAAGCTCCGGCTGACAACGCCCAACCTTTTTGGGGGCTTGCTTTGTTCATCTGTTTTATGACCGCGGCATGTACCGCCACAGAGAAAAAGCCTGAAGTTATTAAAGAAAATGATAGGCCGAATATCCTCCGGCTTGTTTTAAAGGATGCAAGTCCAACTTTAGCGCCATATGGTGACGCAACAATTGAGATACCTAACATTAGCGATCTGGCAGAGAAGGGCATAAACTATACCAGTGTTTTTTTTCCACCGATTGGTGCAAATCACATACGCACAACGTCTCACCCTGTTATTATGGGACTGCCCGCTTATGAGGCTGTCCCGCCGCCACACGCCAAAATGCTAAGTCAAGTATTTGCGAAGCCATGGTTATTACTCGACGAATAACTACAAACTGACTATCAATTTAAAGCCCCAAAGAACAAATGGGACGAGAGCGGGATATTTACGCATTGGCGTAATCGCCCGCACGCCGAAGCAGTTCGTAAGCGGAATTATTTCTAAGGTCCGGTTTGCCCCAAACTGAAGTCACCTCCCAATCCCTCGCGTCCGCCCCATGTCCCAATCAATGCCGCCGCCGCTAAGCACGCGGCCTTTAATACGCTTGCCCCATTTTTGCGCGTGATGGCTTTCCCACGGAACCAAATAAAAGGCCCGTTGCGTCTCAATCATCGCATGGGGGCCGTGAGGGAGTTCGTATTTCTGTGAGACTGTGCCTTCAATCAACCGTCCTGACTGCGCGGCAACGTGCGCCTTGCCTGTTATGCTCTCCAGCTTCTCCGTCGCGGCGTTGAACTCCTCCGTTTCTAGCGCTTTCAAATAGCCCCGTTTATGAATGATAGAGGTCTTCTGCTCGTCTTGGCGAAGCTCTGCATAGCCCCGCTCAATAAGCCATGTGCGCCGCTGTTGGAAAGCTGTGTCCAGTTCTCCTGCGGAGGCGCTAGATTTTACGCTTATTCCTCCTAGTCCACCTCTGCCCCAATTCCGCGGTCAAGCCACGTCGCACCGGGACTATCAAGCTGTGTCTCCAAGTCTTGGCGCGAGATTAGTTTCACACCTGACGCACCGCCTTGCTTCAAGTCCAGCGAGATAGCCCGCTCTTCAAAATCTTCTGGCACGCGCCACTCCAAGGGATCGCCGTCCTTATCCTTGCTCGCGACTTGCACCACACCCGCCCCAACCAGCGTTGCGAGCCGCAATCGGTGCGCCCGCATATGGGCCGCACTTCTGCCACCGCTACCGTCTACCCTATCCTCTGGGCCGCTCGTCGCTATCGCGTAATTTCCGACAAGTCCGTTGCGCGTCTTGCCGTGATAATCCTTACCCGTCGCAAGGGCCTGTATGTTGCGGTCAACTTTGCGCAAGCTGGGCGGCGAGACTTCGATGATAGACCCAACCTTGGCGGCTTCTCCTGCTCGCGTGTCCATGCCCGTCTCAACCGTGCTGACATAGCCGTCAGTGCCGTCGATAATGAACCTGACTTTGCCGCCGCCTTTGCGTCTGGGTTCATCCCTTCATCTCCTCCAAGCGTCTTAGCAATCACACGGCCAATAACGCGCCTGTTTGATAGGCTTCCATCATAATCCGTTCGGCCATCATTTAAACGGACGGGGCGCTTAATGTTCGCTCTATCCATAGCCGCATGGATTTCTTTGTTTAGCTGCTCTCGTTGTTCAATCTGTCCAAGTGTCTCAAAGGTATGTTTTTCTACTCGCCACAGCCCCTCATACTTGGACTGCGCGAGGCCCATTTTCTCCAAGTGTTTCATCCGCCCGATTAGGATGTGTCTGTTCATGGATGAATTGGCAGGGAACGTGCCCGCCGCTGAACCTGCGCGTAGGTCGATTGTGTTG
>CALDTL010000098.1 GCA_937923965.1 uncultured Caulobacterales bacterium | reverse complement strand
ATGCGGAAAATCCCCGCCCCGCCATTGCCGTAAAGCGGCTTGAGGATGATGTCTTTATATTGGGCGCGAAAGCCGTCTATCGCTTTGCGGTCCCGCGAGATCAGCGTAGCGGGCATCAGCTCTGGATAGTCCAGCGGCAGGATTTTCTCGGGGCAATTACGCACCCATTTCGGATCATTGACGACGAGGGTCTTGCCCTCCAGCCGCTCGAGCATATGGGTCGCCGTGATGTAGGACATATCAAAAGGCGGGTCTTGGCGCATCCAGACAACGTCCATATCTACGGCCAGATCAACGGTTTCGCGCGCGCCAAAAATCGCGGGCGCGCTTTGGTCGCGCTGCACGGTCATGGGGCGAGCATCGGCGAGTATCTTGCCTTCGCTATAGGTCAGATGTTCCGGCCCATATTCCCACATGGTCCAGCCGCGCGCTTGGGCGGCCTCGGCGAGGGCAAAGGTCGTATCCCCGTCAATATTGACGGTCTCCATCGGGTCCATTTGGAAGGCGACATGTTTGCGGTGAGGTGTGGTCATGGGTCAGTCTCATTTTGTGTTGCACCGTAGATGGGCCGGATATCGCGCGAACTCAACCGCAGATTTTCGCAAGCCTGGGAGGGCGGCGCTGCGTCACTCTGTCTATCTTTAATTTGGAACATTGATCGGTGCGCAGCGTATGAAACACTATAACACCATCACATGGAGACTAGACTATGACGAAATTTTTAAAACTCGCATCAGTATCTGCCCTCGGTTTGGCTTTGACGGCTTGCGCGTCAACCTACGGCCCTGACAAAGAGGTAAACAAAGCCGCCGAAAGCGCCGCGATGAAGTCTGCAGAGATGAAGTCGGCGGAGATGAAGTCCGAAGGCGTTATGTTTGGCGGCGCAATGATGTTTCCGACAAAAACAATTGTCGAAAACGCCAGCGCGGCAAATAATTTGACGACATTAGTCGCTTTGGTCAAACAGGCTCAACTGGTTGAGACCTTATCTGGACCGGGTCCCTTCACGGTCTTTGCACCAACGGATACAGCCTTCTCTTTTGTTCCGGCTGAAACCACCTCCGCCCTCATGCAAGACGAGAACCGTGAATTACTGCAAGGCGTCCTAACGTATCATGTTGTCGCAGGCGCAATCACGTCCGCAGATTTAATTCAAAAGATCGAAAGCGGCGGCGGTTCATTCACAGCCACGACAGTTAATGGCGCGCCGTTGACCTTCCGAGTCATGGATGGAAAAGTGAAAATCGCGGATGCAAACGGAACATTATCTACGGTAACTTCGGCAGACGTGATGCAATCCAACGGCGTCGTCCACGTTGTGAACTCTGTTCTCATGCCGAAATAAATTACAATATTTGTTTTTGACGAATAGCCCCGCCGCGCGACTTGCGCGGCGGGGCTTTTTTGTGCAAGGCGGGCGGCGAATAAAAAGAGAGCGCAAATGATTTTATCCAATACTGAAACCATCCCGGGCTACACGATTACCCATCATATCGGCCTCGTGCAGGGCAATACGGTTCGCGCCAAACATGTCGGGCGAGACCTCATGGCGGGTCTCAAGAATATCGTCGGCGGGGAGCTAAAAGGATATACGGAACTTCTGGAGGACGCCCGCCAAGAAGCCACGCAGCGCATGATCGCAGAAGCAGAGGCCAAAGGCGCCAATGCCATTGTGAATGTCCGCTTCTCAACGAGTGCGATTACGTCAGGCGCATCCGAGCTTTATGTGTACGGCACCGGCGTGGTGCTGGGCTAATGCTCGGGGCTGCCATAACAGGGCTGCTTTTGCTGATTGGCGTGTTTTTTGGCGGCCGCGCGCAAAGACAGCATCTCGCGGATATGGATAGACGCGCAGAGGCGCTGTCGGATATTATCGTCACGAATTTAAAAACCATCCCAGAGAGCGGCCAGCCGCCCATTTTGGTCACGGGATCGGTTGTCATTGCCTTTGATTATTTTCGGCAATTCGTGGCGAAATTTGTCATGTTCTTTGGCGGGCGTATCACCATGTATGAAACGATGCTCGACCGCGCCCGCCGCGAAGCGCTCTTGCGTTTGCTCGAAGCGGCCCGCGCAGCCGGTGCGCGCGAAGTCCATAATGTGCGCTATGAATTTTCCCGTGTCGGCAGCGCCGCGGAGCAAGGCCCGGGCGGCGGCGCTGAATTGCTCGCTTATGGGACGGCGATCTTATGATAGAATTTGCGACAGCTTCCGCAGATGGGACAGCGTTATTTGGCCGTCATTGGCCCGTCGATGCGCCGAAAGCCGTGATGGCGCTCATTCACGGATTTGGCGAACATTGCGGGCGTTATGCGCATATGGCGGCGCATTTAAACGCAAGCGGTATTGCTGTCGTGGCTCTGGATTTACACGGGCACGGAAAGACAGACGGTAAGCGCGGGGTAATCAACAGCTATGATGATTTTCGCGCAGATGTCGCGGCCCTCTTGAGCAAGACGAATGCGCTTTATCCCCAGACGCCCCACATCTTATATGGGCACTCCATGGGCGGCGGGATCGTTTTGGATTATGGCCTGTCTCATCCAGACACGCTCCCGATTATTGCCAGCGCGCCCCTGATAACCCTCACCCAGCCCGTGCCAAAACCGCTGCGGATAATCGCAAAGCTTGTGGGAAAGCTAAATCCTTCCGGCGCGATGAAACAGCCAATTGACGGCACGAAAGTCTCGGGCCTCCCGGATGAGCAAGAGGCCTATATGGCCGACCCGTTAAATCACGGGACGCTTGGCTTTCGCCTTGCTGAAGCCATGGTGAGCACAGGCGAAACAATCGCGGCGCGCGCCGCAGATTGGGACCGGCCTCTACTTTTATTACATTCCAAAGGCGATCAATTAACAGGGTTTGCGGGATCTGCTGATTTCGCAAAAACGGCCAAACAGGTCGCCTTTCACGCCTTTGAAACCTCCCAGCATGAAATGCACAATGACGCGCCGCGCGGTGAGGTCTATACTCTCATGACCGACTTTATTCTCAAACACGCAGACCCCAAATTATCATGATCATCTACCATCTCAAAAGCTGCGACACCTGCCGCAAAGCCATTAAAGCCCTACGCGCCGCCGGACATGAGCCGGCCCTTATTGATGTTCGCGCAGACGGCGTAGACCGCGCGGCGCTTGAGAGATTTGAAGCTAGCTTGGGATATGAGGCGCTGGTCAATAAAAAGAGCACGACATGGCGCGGGTTGTCTGATGCGGAAAAATCGGGACTTACCCGCGAAACGGCGATGTCACTGCTGCTAGAGCACCCGACATTGATGAAACGTCCCGTTATTGATGTGAACGGGACGCTGACCCTCGGCTGGACGAAAGACGTCCAAGCCCAATACGGGCTTTAGTTAGCGCCTATTTCAAAGCCGCGATCGCCGCAGCGTCTGGCGCGGGGCAGCCTAATAAATTCGCCGCTTTTTGTATTTCCTGCATCGGCGTAAGGGCGGGAACGGTTGGAACTGCCGGGTCAGGCGCGCCTGTCCCTACAATCTCATCATATACGGTACTTCCCGCTTGATAAGTGACCTGACCCGCCGTTGTGATAAGCGCGGACTCAAGGAATTGGCTTTCAATGCCCAGAGCCGAAACACCGCCGCCGGCGACACCGGACAGCGCACCCAGAGCCACAGTCTTTAAAAGCTGACGGCCAAAAGAGGGGCCTGTTGGCACATTTAGGTCAGCCGCAGGCAGAGCGGCAAAGGTCGCCGTATTTTCGTAAAATTTCAGGCAGGTCGGGCTGCTTGAGCTTAAAAGAGTCGTCGCGCCCGTTTCGGAAACACTGGATGTTCCAAGATCTGATAAAAGCACATCACTCGGTGAGGTGGGTGTCGTTTGACACGCAGTTAAGGACAATAGGGCCAAGCCCAAGAAAAGTTGTTTTGAAATAGTCATGACGCCTCAAGAGGTTAATTTCCCCCTTGATAGGACCGAAACATGACCCTCCGCTGAATGGGCGATCCCAGAGATCGACCTCAACCCTGAAAATAGGTGTAGATTTTCTCTTCCGCGGCCGTATCCGGCCTTATTTTATGACCAAGGGGACGATGTTTCCGTTCGCGTCAAAGCGGATTGGAATTTCTTTTCCTGTATCGGGGTCGATATAATAAGGCGCACTTTCAATGATCGAGACCGCTTCCCCAGCTTGGCCCGTGCGGTAAGCGCCCAGCTCCTCGTCGGTCGGTAACTCTTTGCCCAAACGCTCGCCAATGTCGATTTGATCGGGCGCGGTGGGACCTGAACTGGGGTCCGAGAAGGGAATCGGTTCGTTTAAAGGCAGGTTTGTAATGGGCGCGGGGCGCTGGGCCTCATAAGATGGGGCCTGTGGGATCGGCCCATTTGGCGCAACCTGCAGAATGCTCGGTAGCTCTCGCCTTGGATTGAGCGTCGCAAAAGCTTCCTCTTCCAATTGCCGTCGTTGTTCAATCGGTAAATCGGCGATACGAGCATAAGAAATGACCTGACGCGCGCCTCGTGTTGTCGCCGCAATTTCAGCGGCGCGTTTCAATTCCTGATTTGTGCGCGCAACCCCCAACACATAAACGATCCCGTCATGGGTCTCGATGTTAAAGTTTCGGCCTTTCACCAACTTATCCGCGGTCAATCGAGCGCGAACAGATTTTTCTAAAATCCCATCTTTTGTATTTCTGATGAAAGACTGCTTTCCCTTGACGAGAACTTCATTTCCAACTTGTTCAATACCGCGCGCAGACCACGCAATGCGCGCCGCTTCAATTTTGTCTTTTTGGGTCGGAACATTGCCCGTCAACACAACAATGCCTTCAGCAACTTCGACGTCTACGCCCTTGAGTTTATAATCCAGCGCGCGCGTCATACGTGCCTGAATCACGCGGCCCGCATTCACATCCTTAATAGATCCAACAAAGCTGCGCTCATCGCCTTTTTTAATACCCGCCGTCGCAACAGCGCAGCCGGAGACTGAGAGGGACAAAACAAGGATCAAAGCGGGTCGATATAAGTGTTTCATCCCGTAAATCTAAAGGAACAGGGTGAACGGAAGGTTACTCAATAGCGCTTCTATCAGCTAAAATCCGGAAAAAGCAGACTCAATATATTTCACCTTTGAGAGCGGCCGCACGGGGCCTTCGATGAGGGCAAGGTCAAATCGAATTTCAAAGTCAGGGCCCAATGTGTCAAAATTTCGATCCACCCATATTTCTGCGGCCTCCATTACCCGGGATATATTCGTTTGGCTTACCACATCTTCTGTAAGGGGGAGCCTCTCTCGCTGTTTGACTTCCACGAAAGCAATGATAGTCCCGCGCCGCGCGATCAGGTCTACCTCCCCTTCCGAAACTTTGAACCGCGTCTCCAACATTTTCCAGCCGCGGCGTTTCAGCCAGCGCGCCACATGATCTTCCGCTTTGCGGCCTTCAATTTCGCGCGCGCGGCGATCCCTCACTTGTCTGCCGTCTCTTTCAAACTGAGCGCCACCGCATAAACATCCCGCTTGGGCCAACCTGACATTTCCGCGATTTCTGCGCTGGCGCGTTTCACGCCCAAATCTGACAAGACCTCCCTCAGGCCGGCCTGAACCTGGGACGTATTCCAGGATGTATCTATCTTGGGCGGGCCAATCAAAACAACCAACTCCCCACGCGGCGGATCAAGGGTCACTGACTCTATCAGCTCGTCAAATGCCCCATAGCGCGCTTCTTCATACCGTTTTGTCAGCTCCCGCGTCAGCACAACCTCTCGCTCGCCTAAAATTTCGGCCATCTCCGTCAGGCAGGCGTGGATACGCGGGCCGGTTTCAAAAAAGATTAAAGTCGCAGGAATGGTTTTAAGGGCCTCAAGGTCTCGCCTCCGCGCTGCCGATTTGGCCGGTAAAAATCCCGCGAATAGGAATTTATCACTCGGCAGGCCTGATTTCACCAACCCCGCGAGAACGGCTGATGCGCCCGGCAGCGGAAACACATCATATCCCGCAGCCACGGTCTCCCTAACGAGCTTAAACCCCGGATCAGACACAAGCGGCGTTCCCGCATCACTCACGAGAGCAACGCGCTGGCCTTGCGCGAGCCATGCGAGAACCTGCGGAATGCGGCCTGCCTCATTATGGTCATGAAGGGCCGTTAATTTGGCGGTTATGTTATATGCCTCCAGTAACTTTCTTGTCTGGCGCGTGTCTTCAGCCAAGATTCGGTCCGCCCCTGTCAGCACATCTAATGCCCTCAAAGTAATGTCACGCAGGTTGCCAATGGGCGTCGCCACCACATGTAATCCAGGTGTAAGTGGTGGCCTGGATTCGCCGCTTAGGTGTTGCGGGCCGCTCTGAGGCGTCTTAGAGTTTAAGTCCGTCACAATGTATATCCGCAAGTTTTGCGTGAAAAGGTAGCTCACAATGCCCAACCAAAAACCGTTTGGCCACTCTTTAAAGTGCTTATTACTCGTCGGCTGCGCCGCCCTCATGACAGCGTGCGCGTCAACCACCCAGGCGCCAACGGAGCAACGCGCCCCTGTCGCGCAGCGGCCTGTTGTGACGCCGACCACCACCCCCGCTGAGACAAAAGATCCTGAAAGCGGTCCAAAAGAGGTCGAAGTTCAGGCCCCAGAAGAGCCAAAAGAGCCAGAAGTCCGTGAGCCAGAACCCGTTCAAACGGCAAATACAGGCCCCTATTTTAACAACCGAGAGGGGCTGACACCCCCTCATATGACCGGGCGTGACACAAAACGCTTGGCGCTACTTCTGCCGTTCTCAACCTCTTCCTCACGTCTCGCGCAGGAAGCGCAATCCATGTACCGCGCCGCAGAAATGGCTGTTTTTGACCGCACAGATTCAGATGTCCTCCTATTTGCTCTCGACACAAAGGGCACGGAAGACGGCGCGCGGTCCGCGACGAAAACCGCGATAGCCGCGGGCGCAGATGTCATTTTGGGACCTATCTTAGCGGGGAATGTCAAAGCCTCTGCCAGAGAGGCCAGACGGAGCGATACGCCGCTGATTGCCTTCTCGACGGATCAAACCGTGGCCGGCAATGGTACCTATCTCATGTCATTCCCGCCGGAAGCCGAGGTCGCCCGCGTTGTTGACTATGTTGCCGGAACAGGGGCAACTCGCTTTGCTTATTTGGGGCCGGATAGTGCCTATGGCCGCCGCGTGAAATCCGCATATGAGGCTCGGGTTCGGGAAAATTTTGGTCAAATCACAGCGTCTGAATCATATCAAGGCAATGATATCACCGTTATGCAAACCCCCGCCCAGCGTCTCGCGACCTTCCATGCAGAAGGCGAGAGAGCCGCGAAAGAAAATGGCGGAATAACACCGATGAGTTTCGAAGCCATTCTTTTGCCAGAAGGCGGAACCGCCCTGCGGTCCCTCGCCCCGCTCCTGCCGTATTATGATGTTGATCCGGCAGACGTGCAGTTTATGGGCACGTCGCGTTGGGCTGATCCAGACACAGTGCGCGAGCCAGCCCTCAGCCGCGGTCTCTTCGCCGGACCTGACAAAGACACTCAGCAACCCTTCCTTGATGCCTATGACAGAACATATGGCGAAACTGCGACAAACCTTGCCAGCCTAGCTTATGATGCTGTGATGATGGGCGCCTTTGTTGCCGATGGGGACCCGAGACAACGTTATTCGCGCGCACAGAGTCCAGAGGGCTTTTACGGCGTCGACGGATTAGTTAGTTTCGATGCCGACGGAAAACCGGACCGCGGACTCGCCGTCTATCAAATTCAAAATGGGCGTTTTGTCGTTGTTGATCCCGCGCCGAGATCTGTGCTCGGCGGAACGTAAGGCGCGGCTTCAAATTCAAGCCCGCGCCTCCTGCAAAAACCATCCGCCTTTTGTCGTGGCGGCACGCAGGATAGCATAGAGCAAAAGTCCAAATGGGCCTGCCATATAGGTCAGCAGCAAACATGGGATAAGCCACCCGTGGCCGACCCCTCGGCGCTGCGCATCTCTGGCCATCCAAGCGCCCACAAACAAATCAAATAAAAGATAATGCACCCATCCCACCAGAATGCCGATATCCGTTGAAAACAAGGCGCGAACGCCCTCAATCGTTGTAAATCCACCATCGGCCGCGCCCATACCAAAAATGGATAAGAAAAGCCCAATCGTATAAACACCCCCGAGAGCCAGCGGATAGAGCATGGAATGGACAAGCGTTTTCGTGACCCGCCATTTCGGCAAAATAATGAGCATTGCCCAAGCAGGCATCACGCAAATGTTAACAAGATTAAAAGCAAAATTTAAATCGCTCATATTGATTTTCCTGTTTCCGGTCTCATATCCCGGAACGCAAAGGAGGACACATCGAGATCAAGCCAAGTCTTTAATTAGTAAGTATCACATCTAGACGTTAAAACTGAAGGAGACCAATATGTCTAATTTAATGAACTTTTTTACTATCGCAGCCGTCAGCAGCATTGCATTTGCCTCTCCCGCATTTGCCGGAGATAAATATAAAGGCGATGTCAAACCCGCCTCTGCTGACTCCATGACGATGACCACTGAAATGACCGAGATAGACGCCCTAACCGAAGTGCGCGGCGCAGTGGAACGCAGTGATTTTGTCGCGGTTGAAGGTCCAGATGGACGTATTTACTACAATCGCGTGGTTCCAGTTTCAGAGCTTCCCGATCCCGTTCTAGATCTACGGGTTTTAGACACCGTTCAGGTTGAGCATGACGGAACTATCTACACTAATAAGATTGTCCAGCCCGTAAACTAAGGCGGTTTTGGTCAAATTTTCTAGCTCGCACCCAACCTAAAAAGAGGCTGGTGCGAGCTTTTTTACTTTTTGTAACCGTCAAAATTATCTCGGCTATCAAGGCACGTCTCGAGTTCTGCCAAACATCACTCATTTTGCATTCAGCTTGTTTAAAGCTATATATGAGTCATGAGCCGCTATGATTATGAACGTGTCGCCAAAATCTATCCGGCGGGCACTATCTTAGAAACCGATGCCTATGGCTTTATCCGCCATGTCGGCATAGCGACGGGATACGGCACCGTTATCCACGCATCACAGCGCTATGGACAGGTTCTGGAAACTTCGGAAAAACTCTTCGCGCGCGGCAAACCTATTCGCACCCTTGCACATAAGTCGTCGCTTTCTGGGTCACAGCTCGTCGTCCGCGCCCGCGGAAAAATTGGCCAACGCTACGGCGTGCTGACCCGAAATTGCGAACATTTCGTGCAATGGGTCATATCAGGACAGCCGCGTAGCGAGCAGCTTGGCCCCCTAGATTTCGGCCGGCTCTAAGGGCTTTACTCTCGTTCGGATCGTTGATCCGGTTCAAAGGTTTTTTCGACGCGCAAGCTTTGTAATTGATTGCGCTGCTTTGTCAGAATTTCAAAGCGGTAGCCGTGATAGGCAAAGACCTGACCTGCATTTGGAATTGTTTGACTCTCGTGGATAACAAGACCTGCAATGGTCACAGGGCCCTCATCATCAGGCAGCTTCCAATCCATAGCCCGGTTCAAATCTCGAATGGCAACATCACCTCGGACAATTGCGCCGCCTGGTTTTAGGCGCGTCACGCCTTGTAGTTCTTCGTCATATTCATCTTGAATGTCGCCGACGATTTCTTCCAAAATATCCTCTAGGGAGACGACGCCCATGAGCGAGCCATATTCATCAACGACCAAAGCGAAATGCTCTCGTTTTTGTTGGAAAGCGCGCAGTTGTTTCACCGCACTTGTTGTTTCAGGCACGAACCAGGGGTCTCGTGAAACTTTTACAATATCCAAATTCTCTATACTGCCATTTAATTTAATCACGGCCTTCAGCATGTCTTTAATATGCAAAATACCAATAATATTATCAGAGTCGCCGCGAAAAACAGGAATGCGGGAATGGCCCGATGCAATGGCGTCTTTAATAATTTTATCTGCAGGGTCATCTGCATCAATCATGGCGATATTTTTACGGTGAGTCATAACTTCTTCGATGGACAACTCGCCAATTTCTAGCACACCGAAAATCTGGTCGCGTGCGCGTTTCGCAACGCCCCCTTCTTGAAGATGAAGATCGACCGCGCCTTTGATTTCATCAGCCGCCGTCCAAGCGCTCGCATTGGTATCCACGCCGAAGAGACGCAGCACACCGTTCACAATCACCTGCACAACCGAGACGATCGGGCTGAGCAATTTTACGATAATGTTAATCGGACGCGCCACAACCAAAGCCCATTTATCAGGTTGCGAAATCGCATAGGTCTTTGGCAAGACTTCGGCAAAAATCAAAATGAGCGCCGTCATCACAACTGTCGCAAGCGCAAGCGCGGTTTTACTGGCGCCGAAAACATTCGTAAATAAGGCCGTTGTCAAAACAGACGCAAGAATATTGACGAGGTTATTCCCCAACAAAATCCCGCCCAAGAGGCGCTCCCGCATATTCATCAAGCGCTGGACAATATTAGCCCGCTTATCTCCGTCTTTTTCTGCACTATGCATCCGAACCCGGGAGGCGGCCGTGAGCGCCGTCTCACTGGAGGAAAAGAAGCTAGAAGAAATCAGTAGGGCAAAAATAATTCCGGCCAGCATCATATTCTGAGGTTCAAGAAAGGCGCTCATGCGGCGTTATCCCATAATTGCGTTAAAAAGCCGAGAACGGCGGCGCGGTCAGCTCTTTTTTCAATATAAGTCTCGCCAATGGCGCGCGGCAAAATCAGAGTTAAATGCCCGCCCTCGTTTTTTTTATCTTGCCCCATATGTTGCAGCAGCCCCTCAGGGTTTTTCAATAAATGGGTTATGTCTGCAATACGCGGCATATGAGTCGCCCTCAGATGGGCGCTGACGCGGTCAGCCTCAGATTGAGAACAAATACCCTCTGCGGCGGCAAAATGAAACGCCATCTCCATGCCCACACTCACAGCCTCGCCGTGAATGAGGTCGCCGTCATATCCGGCTTCGAGTTCCAAAGCATGGCCAAAGGTATGGCCCAAATTCAGCAGCGCCCGCACGCCGCCCTCACGCTCATCTTGCGCCACGATTTTGGCTTTGGTCTTGCAGGAGACATATATCGCGCGCGACAAGGCCTGAGGCTTAAGCGCTAATATTTCAGCCCCTAGACCCGCGTCCAATTCATCGAAAAATGCGGCGTCGCCCAACAGGCCGTATTTAAGAACCTCAGCATAACCTGCTTTCAGCTCGCGCAGAGGCAAGCTTGAGAGCAAATCTGTATCGGTCATGACGGCTTGCGGCTGATAAAACGCTCCGACTAAATTTTTCCCAAATTTATTATTGATCGCGGTCTTGCCGCCGACAGAACTATCCACTTGCGAGAGAAGTGTTGTTGGCACTTGAATGAAAGGCATTCCGCGCTTGTAAATCGCCGCCGCAAAGCCTCCCAAATCCCCTATGACGCCGCCGCCAAAGGCGATGAGCAAATCAGATCTGTCAAAGCCAGCCCGAAACAAGCTCTCTAAGATTTCTTCCAAATTGCCCATAGATTTTTGCGCTTCGCCTGCGGGGCGAATAATCATGTGCGTTGTGAAATCCGAGAGCGCGGCCTCAATGGCCGCGCCGTATAGGCCGTAGACAGTCTCATCACTTATTACCGCAACGCGCTGCAACGGCACGGATTGACGCAGATATTCGCCCAGCCCTGCGAGCTGATCTGGTCCGATCAAGATGTCATAGCTCCGCTCGCCTAAATCGACGGTGAGCGTTTCGCTGGGCTTATTCTGCGACATGGGACATCTGTTGATAAGTTTTCAGCGCGCGGACGACGCGGTTAACAGTCCGCAGATGCGGGCCGCGGGCAATTTTCACTTTCAAATGGGCCTCTGCGTAAATGGGATGACGCTCTTCCATCAATTCTCGCATTTTCTGGCGTTTATCAACACCGCGTAGAAGCGGGCGCTTATCATTACGCGAGACGCGCTCGACCAAAGTGTCCAGATCCCCTTTGAGCCAAACGACAATGGCTTGCTCTTTAAGGATGTTCCGCGTTGGCGGGTGAATAAACGCGCCGCCTCCGGTCGCTAAAACTAAGGGCGGGCTTTCCTCCAAGAGGCGCTTAATCACGCGAAGCTCACCGCTGCGGAAGTCGGCTTCGCCGTGATCGCGGAAATATCCCGCGACAGTGCGTCCGGAGGCTTGTTCGATAGCATCGTCGCTATCATCGAATTTGCGCCCAAGCCTTTTCGCTAAGCGTCGTCCGACAGTCGTTTTACCAACCCCCATGAGCCCAACCAGGGCAATGGGTTTCTCTATGTGCAGCGGCATGAGGCGCGCTTTCATTTGTTTAGGGCAAGGCTAACTGAGGTTTTCAGTTGGCGATTGCAGATCTTAGGGCACAATATGGTCGTAATTTACAGATATCTCAACCTATAAGGCTGACGTAGATGTAATGCAGTGGTTAACCCTGCGTAAATGCCAATCTTGCAATAGATAATGTGACGCGTTGAGTTGAACCTATTTCAAATGAAAAGACAGTAAAATGAAGAAAACAGGACTTATTTTCGGCATGCTCCTTTTGATTGTCGTCGGGTTATTCATCTGGTCTCTATCGGGCGCCTCAGACAAAAATGCGCCAACGGATGTGAGAATAATCGATGTCAGCCCAGAATTATAAACCGAGAGTTACAACACCCGTTATGAAAAAACTTGCCGTCTACCCGCTCTTACTCGGAGCCAGTTGCTTCCTCCCGCTTAAATCTGCGGCGCAGGATTTTGGCCTATCGGGTCCTGCGCAAATAGAGACAGAGGCGCTTGGGGCCGCGCAAGATTTTGATGCCGGGATCCTTCAAGAAGGCGCACTGGATACGCAGTTATGGCAAGGGACATCCGCCGGCCGCGCGGCGCAGCTATTGACCAATGCACCCCTCAAGAGCCAAGATCCGATTATCCGCAACATGGTACGAACCGTGATTTTAACAGGCGGCGTCCCGCCGCAAGCCACCACACCAGAACAGACTGCAGCTTACGAAACGGCGCGCCTCCAAGCCGTATTAGCGATTGAGGGAGCGGCCTCGGGCGATAGCGCCACATTAGACGGATTTTTAGCCCGCAACCCCGACCTTGCCCGCGCGCCGCTCGCGCAGGTCGATCTCGCGTTTTCAAAAGGAGACTGGAGCCGCGCTTGCGAAATTTCTGATACGATTACAACAGATCGCGCTTTGCCAGAATGGGCGCGGCTGCGCGCCGCCTGTCACGGTCTTCGCGGCGAAACAAGCGCAGCAGATGTGACGCGCGACTTATTACGCTCCAGCGGATATGATAATCTGGCCTATCACGCGCAAATGGACGCCCTGCTATCGGGGGCGCCGCCGGCGGAGCAGACTGACCCCTCAGACCCGCTTATCTCCTTTCTCGCAGGGCGGAGTAAAATCGCGATGGATCCGAGTGAACAAAGCGGTGATGATTTAGCGGGCGGCACGCCTGCCGGGGCCAGCAAAAGCTCTGAGCTCGCCGCAATTTTTAATAGCTTTGAAGACAGAGACCTCGCGAATCTCCAATCTGCCTTCGGAAATATGAGTTTCGATGTCACCGTTCCGGATCTGGATTTGGAAACCGCTCTGTCCAGTCCTTCCCCGCGTGCAACTGCGCGGCTTTTCATTCTAGGGCAAAGCGGAGATGCGGGCGCTTTGGATAGTTTTATCAGCAGAGCGATGCGCGCAGGCGTCAATGAAGATCTTGTCCTGCGTAAACTTACCCCGATGATTCAGGCGCTCCCCGCGCAAGGGCGCGTCAATACAAACCTCCCAAGATATGTGCGCGCAGCGATTTTGAGCCAAGATATCACTGGACTCCAGCAACTTTACGGCGCGTTGCCCGCAGGCCCAGCGCAAGCCCGTATTGCGCTGATTACAGATGCTTTGGGCGGCGGATTTTACGGCCAGGCGCTTGGCCGCGACATTGAAGAGCGGTTGGCAGACCCCGCACGGCGGACGCAAGCGGTGAAAGATACGCAAATTGCATTGGCGCTTGGCGCAAACCTATCAGATAGCGCTGCAGATATCCTGATGAAACGGCCTCTGCCCGCGCTGACTCTGCCGCAAAATGAATTGCTCCTGCTGGAGGCGGCCATACGCGATAGCTCGCGCGCAGAAGTCAGCCTTATCACCGCGAGTCTGTTGTCGCGCGGCGGACTTAATATCACCGATAAAGCGCAGCTCATCAGCGCACTCGCAAAGACAGGCCTACAGCCCTTCGCCGGCCAACTTGCCGCAAATGTCTATTTCGAGGGATTATCCCGCGCCCAATGAGCACCGTCCATCATATCGATGCATTTCTGGAAATGATGGCCGCAGAACGCGGGGCATCCGAAAATACACTGGTCGCTTATCACCGCGACCTCACGGGTTGGGAGGCATCATTATCCAAAACCAATTCCTCTATTTTGACCTGCGGAACGGGCGCCCTAGAAGCGGTTCTCGCAAATTGGGCGAAGGCAGGATTAGCCCCATCAACGGCGGCGCGGAAACTCTCCGCGCTCAAGCAATTCTGCCTTTTTGCGCAAATGGATGGTCTGCGGAAAGATAATCCGGCCCATAGTCTTCGCGGGCCGAAACAAGGGCGAGCTTTGCCGAAAATCTTATCACATAATGACATTGACGCACTTTTCGACACCGTTGAGGCTGATGCATCCGTCAAAGGGCTGCGCCTGAGAGCGCAGCTAGAGATTCTCTATGCGGGGGGACTTCGCGTCAGCGAACTCGTCTCTCTCAAACTAACGGCGGCATCGCGTGTTATCCAAAAAGACTCATCGCCTTGTTTGATCATTAAAGGCAAAGGCAATCGCGAGCGGCTTATCCCGCTGACGGGAGCCGCGATCCGCGCGATTGAAGATTGGCTCGAGGTACGAGACGCCGCGCTGCCGAAATCTGAGATCGCCAAAGACCGCGCAAAAGGGTACCTGTTCCCCAGCCCCGGAAAATCCGGGCACATGTCGCGCGAGCGTTTCGCGCAGCTCCTAAAACAGCTTGCCCGAGAGTCGAGATTAGATGCGGCGCTTATTTCCCCGCATAGCTTACGCCACGCTTTTGCGACTCATTTGCTGGAACGCGGCGCCGACCTTCGCGCGGTGCAGACTTTGCTAGGTCATGCGGATATTGCAACGACGCAAATTTACACCCATGTGCTGGATGCACAAATGCAGCGGCTCGTGGAGGACCATCATCCGCTGGCGAGCCTGACCAAAAAGACAGCCTAGAGAGATTCTGAAATGGGATTTGAACGCCGTATGCACCCCGTTCTAGCGGAGGATCTGGATATATTGCTGAGAGACCTTTGCACGGAGTGGGATTTTTGCGCAGGCGTAAAGGCGGCTGACTTGCTCGAGGGTTCCAAACCCTTGACCTCGAAAAAATTTACGGACGCGGTTTTAGACGCCGAGTCCGAGCTGCCGGGAGCGCGCGCGGGATGGGAGCGCCGAATCAAACGAAAATTCGTCCAGCGCTACGGACATGAAGTCAGCACAAAAACCTATTCGATATAGGCTTTACCCGCCCGCACCACACGTTATGGTGCGGCCCTTATTCACGGACCTTACAGGCAGACTTTATGGCCCGCACCTATCTTGATTTTGAACGTCCGATTGCTGAGCTCGATAGCCAAATCGAGGCAGCTCTTGACGAGGGTAAAGATATTTCAGATCTGGAAGCGAAAGCTCAGGATCAACTTAAATCACTTTACAAAAAAATCGGACCCTGGGAGAAAACTCATGTCGCGCGCCATCCCGCCCGTCCGCATTATTCCGCTTATATTGAGGCCCTAATTTCTGACTACACGCCGCTGTCGGGAGATCGTAAATTTGGCGATGATCATGCGCTCCTCGGCGGCCTTGGAAAAATTCGCGGGCGGTCTGTGGTTGTCATGGGCCATGAAAAAGGCACCGATACAGAGACTCGCCTGAAACATAATTTTGGTATGGCCAATCCAGAGGGTTACCGCAAAGCAGTACGTCTTATGGATATGGCAGAGCGGTTTAACCTGCCCGTCATCAGCTTTGTCGATACGGCAGGGGCATTTCCTGGGCGCGGCGCAGAAGAGCGCGGCCAAGCCGAAGCCATTGCCAGATCGATTGATCGCGGATTGTCGCTGAAAGTGCCCTTTATCTCGATTATTACTGGTGAGTGCGGGTCCGGCGGCGCCGTTGCGATTGCGACGGCCGATGTCGTAATGATGCTTGAGCATTCAATCTATTCGGTGATTTCACCCGAGGGCTGCGCCTCAATTTTATGGCGCACACGGGACCGGGCCAAGGATGCCGCCAAAGCCATGAAAATCACGGCGCAGGATCTAAAACCTCTCGGCGTGATAGACCAAATCGTAAAGGAGCCCATTGGCGGCGCGCACCGGACACCAAATGCCGCCATAGCCAGCGTCGGCGCGGCAATTGTGAAAAATTTAGACGCTCTGGAGGCGCTAAGTGCTGAGGCTTTGCTGGAAGCCCGCCGTGCGAAGTTCCTGCGCATTGGGCGCTCGCTTCTGTCTTAGAGCCCTTATGCTTAGGAGCTCTTCAGCCTCACATAAATTCGGTCAATAAAAAACCCGGCCGCAAACGGCCGGGTAATCTGCGCCCCAAAAGTAAAGCCTGTTTAGAAACCGGCAGAGACGCCGGCCCCTAGCCAGAAAGAATTTCCGTCTTGATCTTCACCAAAATCGTCTGGGTCTAATCCGCCAAGGTCGAAGCCTAGAAGGTCTTCGGAGTTGATCGCATAATTGGCGCCAACATAAGCCGATACATCGTCTGTGAAAGAGTGGCCGAGTGACGCGCTTGCCGTTGCCCACTCATAGGAGAAGCCGTCGGCTCCATCGACCAAACCGCCTGTGAGACCAAGGTCGAAAGATTGGTTTTCACCAACCGCAAAAGAATGACCGACAGCGGCTTCAAGGGTTAGATTTTCGAATGTGAAATCATAATAGGCCGAAATTGACGGCGCGAGCGGTAGGTCACCAAACCCAACCGATGCAGACACTTCGTAAGAACCGGCATTTAGCCCTGAAAACTCACCTTCGGAGGTCGACAAAAAACTGCCAAATTGCGGATAGTGATAATATGTGGCGCCGAGATCAAGAGAGATCGACCCATCCAGCGGCACAGAGTAGCCCGCATAAAGGTCAAACTCATCGGCAGATCCGAAAGAATCTTCGCCGATGCCTGTTGAGAACCAACCGCCAACAGTGAAATTACCTATGCTGGCCTCCACGTATGGCTGAACCGATGACCCACCGAGTGAGGTTCCGCGAAAAACATATTCTGTGACATAGTCAACGCCCGTTGAAACAGAAATGTTTGAGTCTTGAGCAAATGCTGTGGGGGCAACTGCTGTCGCAGCCAATAATGCAGCGGCGAAAGTTAAATGCTTCATGGTTTTTTCCCTTTGAATACGCACAGCAATTTTGCCCTGCTTCATGAAAACTGATGAGGCGTTGTGTGCAGGCTCCGCTGGAATTTTCATAGTTAGACAGCAAAATTTAGCCTGATGGCCTGATAATGCTCAATTGTGATGCGCTTCCGCCTCAATATGATGCTTCAAAGGGCATAAGTGTCAAAAATCGAAAACCATTGAGTTTAAGACAGCCGTCTTAAAATCGGGGGATCTGAGGATTGGTGTTTAAGTAATTTTACCGTGACATTGCTTCACTTTGAGGCCCGAACCACAAGGACAGGGGCTATTACGGGATACGCCTTTTAGAGCGTCCGCAGGTAAGTCCTTAGCTGCCAAACCAGCCGCAGCCGCAACGGGGCCGCCTTGGGTCATCATATCCATCGGTGAGCGGGGGGCGGGTGAGCGGGGTGCGGCAGCTTGGGCCTGCATATTTGCGAGGCCCGCACGGGCTTGCTCAAGCTGTTGTTGAGCGGGGTCGGGTTGCCCTTGAGTCTGTTGCTGAGCTTGTTGCTGACGCCGCACTTGAATATTGAGCAAAGCCCCCATCATAGATTTTGTGACATCTTGACGAAGGCTAGTGAGAAGCCCGTCAAAGAGCGTAAAGGCTTCTGACTTATACTCGTTGAGCGGATCTCTTTGTCCATAAGCCCGCATGCCGATAACGGATTTCAAAGCATCCAGCTGCTGGAGATGCTCACGCCAGTTTTTATCGATGACCTGCAGAAGGATTTGCTTTTCCGCCCGCGCAAGATCGTCCCGGTTGACATCTTTGGTCAGCTCGGCCTGCGCTTGATCCGTCGCTTCGCGGATACGTTTTTCTAGCTCTTCATCCGCAATACCTTCCTCTTCTGCCCAAGTTTTGAGAGGCAGTTCCATCAAAATGGACTCTTTGACGGATTTATCCAGCCCTTCAATATCCCATTGTTCAGCGTAAGCCCGTTTCGGAACATGTTTTTCAACAAGGTCTTCAACAAGCTGATGGCGGAAGTCCTCAATGACGTCAGATACATCTTCATCCGTCATAAATTCCATGCGCTGTTCGAAAATCGTCTTGCGCTGATCATTCATGACATCATCATATTTGAGCAGGTTTTTCCGAATGTCGAAATTACGTGTCTCTACCCGCTTTTGCGAGGTCTCAATCGACTTCGTCATAAAGCGATTTTCAATTTGCTCGCCTTCTTCCCAGCCGAATTTCGACATCATAGCTTTCAGTTTTTCGCCGCCAAAAATGCGCAGCAAGTCATCTTCCATGGAGAGATAGAATTTGGACCGTCCTGGGTCGCCTTGACGACCGGTCCTGCCTCTGAGCTGATTATCAATCCGGCGAGACTCGTGACGCTCTGTTCCCAGAACATAAAGGCCGCCTGCCGCGAGGGCCTTTTTCTTCAGGAACTCAATATCGGAGGTAATCTCTTCTGTTTTGCGCGCGCGCTCAGCCTCGGACATATCATCCGTCAGCTCTTGTTCGAGCTTCATCTCCAAATTGCCGCCGAGTTGAATATCCGTGCCTCGGCCCGCCATGTTCGTCGCAATCGTGACCGCGCCCGGAATCCCGGCCTGCGAGACAATAGACGCTTCTTCTTCATGATACCTCGCGTTCAGAACCCGATGTTCAATATCCCGCGCCTTGAGAAACTCAGACAGGGCCTCGGATTTTTCAATTGAGACTGTGCCAACCAACATGGGCTGACCTTTTTTAGACGCCTCTTCAATATCGTCGACAATGGCTTGGAACTTCTCGCGCTCGGTTTTGTAAAGCACGTCCTGATCATCAATCCGCTGAATCGGTCGGTTGGTTGGAATGATGAGAACTTCGAGACCGTAAGTATCCGCAAATTCGGAGGCTTCTGTTTCCGCGGTCCCCGTCATGCCGGAGAGCTTGTCATAAAGGCGGAAGTAATTTTGCAGCGTGACGGACGCCATCGTTTGATTTTCGGGTTTAATATCGAGGCCTTCTTTCGCCTCAATCGCCTGATGCAACCCCTCAGACAGGCGGCGACCATCCATCATGCGGCCCGTAAACTCATCAATCAGAACGACTTCGCCGCCCTTGATAATGTAGTCCTTATCCGCCGTGTAAAGCTTATGCGCTTTTAGGGCTTGGTTGATGTGGTGAACAACGGTGACGTTCTCAACATCATACAGGCTTTCGCCTTCCAACAAGCCGCGCTCTTTGAGAATATTTTCAATTTGCTCAGTGCCGACTTCGTTAAAGGTCGCCGTTCGGGCTTTTTCATCAACATCATAGCCCTCTTCAGAAATATCAGGGATGATAGCGTCAACCGTGCGGTAAAGATCAGATTTATCATCTGTCGGCCCGGAGATAACGAGCGGCGTCCGGGCTTCATCAATCAAAATAGAGTCGATCTCATCGATGATGGCGTAAGCATGTCCGCGCTGCCCCATCTCTTCGACAGAATATTTCATATTATCGCGAAGATAATCAAAGCCATATTCATTATTTGTGCCGTAGGTAATATCGCAATCATAGGCCGCTTTACGCCCAGGGCCGTAAGCGTCATGGTTATTGATACAGCCAACTGTCATACCGAGGAATGTGTAGATCTGGCCCATCCATTCGCTATCCCGCGTCGCAAGATAGTCATTAACGGTCACCAGATGCACGCCGCGCCCTTCAAGCGCGTTGAGATAGGCCGCCAATGTCGACACAAGGGTTTTACCCTCACCCGTGCGCATCTCCGCAATTTCGCCGCGATGTAGCGTGATGCCGCCAATCAGCTGAACATCATAGTGGCGTTGGCCTAATGTGCGCTTCGCCGCCTCGCGAACGGTCGCGAAAGCTTCGGGCAGCAAATCGTCCAAAGTTTCTCCCGTTTGCAAGCGCTCACGGTAGACTTCCGTCTGAGCGCGCAAGGCGTCATCCGACATGGCTTCAAATTTGGGCTCCAAACCATTGATCTTATCGACCAAGGGGCGAAGTTTCTTGAGTTTACGGTCATTTTCTGAGCCGAAAATCTTCTTGGCTATGCCGAGCATGAGGCGTCCTGAAAAGCTATGGGCGGCCCGTCTTAGGCTGGCCGCACTTTGGTTTGTGTCGACTTAAGTATGGCACCGCGCTAAGTCAACGCGCAGTCACTGCATGGTGATGTTGGAATTAGGCAAATTAACCGTAAACAAAACCCCATGAAACCTCACTTTTCAGCCCTGTGTCACCTCCTATCTCTCGGATTATGTTTGAGTGGTTTTTTTCTCGCAGGCTGCACGTCTCAAGGCTCAGACACGCGGCCCGCATTAGAAACTGTCGCGCGCGCGGGAAGTGACCCAGTCGTGGCCCGCGTTAATGGAACGCAGATTTTTGCCTCAGACGTGAATTTATCCGCGCAAGAACAGGGGTTTGTCGATGAAGGAATATCTTTACCCAAAAGGGATGATCGATATCGCGGCGTCTTGGATGAGCTGATCGATCAGCGTTTGCTCGCGCTGGACGCCGAAAACCAAGGGCTAAATGCCGAGCGAGACGCTAAAATTCGTTTAGCCGCTGCGCGAGAGCGTATTTTGGGAAATATGCGGGTGGAGCGCCACCTACGCGAGACAGTCAATGAAGCCGCTATTCGCAGAATGTATGAAGAACAAGCTAAACTCGCCGCGCGCGGGGATGAAATTCGGGCGCGGCATATCCTCGTTGATGAAAAAGCAAAAGCCGATAATTTGCTCAAACAGCTGAAGAATGGAGCGGATTTCGCAGCCCTTGCCCGCGTACATTCTCTTGATGAGGGCAGCGCAGAGCGCGGCGGCGATTTAGGCTATTTCACGCAAGATATGCTCAATATTGATTTCACCCGCCCCATCTTCAACGCAGGCAAAGGCACGCGCATTGGCCCCCTTAAATCCGAATTTGGCTGGCATATTGCGGAAGTTCTAGATAGGCG
>CALDTL010000097.1 GCA_937923965.1 uncultured Caulobacterales bacterium | reverse complement strand
TCATCTGGTTAGGATGCTCGAACCTGTCAGCCATCAGTGTGTCCTAACACTTCAAACCAACCCCGCCTGTTACAGCGGTCATGACAGCCCCGGTTTAAGACGAAGCAGTCATCTCTCAGCGTAAAAGGTCCGGCACACTCCGAGGACTAATTCTCGGACGCTCAACCCTGCCGTCTCCCGAGCCAGTCAGAAAGCGCTAACCTGTCCAGCGCCCAGAAGAACAATTTAAATATAGGCCCAAAACCCGAAAGCGTGGATTATGTTTTTGATTTTTCAGCTAAGGCTCTGAAGCCAAACAATTTCCAAATTTTCAATTCGGGGATTGACGGGCGGCTAACACCTTTTTCTTGGCCAGAAACTATTAAGTCCGCCGATGACAACCACAGCAATCCGGATCGTCAAACCCGCTGCAAAAAGCGCAGGACGCGCGAGAGACTGGCAAGCTTTTACTCGTCGCCCTCATCCTGCGTTGCGGGATCATATTCCTCAAACCATTTTCTTAGCATCAGGCTCGTGCGTAGATAATTAGACGGAATAGAGCGCGTGCCGTGATACTCACCTTTCATCGGGACGAGTTTCGTTGGCACGCCGCGTATCTTCAGGGCCGCAAAATACTCTTCTGCTTCGCCAAGCGGCGTCCGCAAATCTTTTGTGCCTGTCATCAGGAGCGTCGGCGTTTCAACATTCCCGACATGCATAATTGTCGAATGATCAAGCCACGGCTTTGGATCTTCCCAAAAAGGGGCTGGGAAGAAATTATATAACCATCCGACCACATCCGTTGTACCCGACATGCCAATCCAATTGACGACAGGGCAAAGCGCCGCGGCTGCCTTAAAGCGATCTGTCTGTCCAATGACCCAAGTCGTTAAGACGCCGCCCCCTGAACATCCCGTGACAAACATCCGGTCTTCGTCGGCGATGCCTTTGTCGACGACATAATCCACACCATTCATGAGGTCGGCATAATCAACAGGCCCAGGATAACGGTGCCGGATGGCATTGGCAAAGTCGCTGCCATATCCGGTAGATCCGCGCGGGTTCGTGTAGAGCACAACATAGCCGCGCGCCGCAAATTCCTGAAAGGTAAAATTAAACCCGCTATTATACATCGCATGCGGCCCGCCATGAATGGAGAGCAATAGCGGATAGCTTTCACCTTCTTCGTAATCTGGTGGATAAACAATCCAGCCTTGAACTTTTGCGCTTTCGCCCGTTTCGGCTTCGGATTCATACCAAATTTCTTCGACGCGGCCCAAAGTTTTACCCATCATAATATCGCTGTTCACATCTGTCAGCGGCATGAGTTTGCTCTTGTCTTTCAGGCTTTTCATAACTGTCACGGCGGCGGGCATGTCAGAGGCGGTCATAACAAAAGCGATCTCGCCTGTATTCGCGATACTCCCCAAAGTCAGGACTTGCTTACCTTTTGTCACGGCACGTCCAGACCCAGTTAAGTCCACGGCGTGCAGGTTGCGCTGTCCTTCTTTATCCATCGTGAAGAGAATATTCTCTCCATCGGGTGACCAGCGAATAGATTGAGGCCCGTCCGGAAGGTTGTGCGCGAGCTTGCGCAATTTGCCGCTTTTCACTGATGCCACATATAGTTTTGGGACAGGGTAGGAAGTGTCGTGTTTAGGGTAACCTGAAAATGCGATCGTGTTGCCGTCTGGCGAAAATGCGGGATCGCCATATGTGCCGCGGCCTTCTGTCAATGTGGTTATCTTTTTATTCGCCACCTCTACGATGTTGATATGGCTTTCAAACCAATGCGGCGCCTCGACCGGTTTACCTGGCCCGTCAAACGCAATTGTCTTTCCGTCTGGCGACCAAGATAATGTGGGCGATCCGGCAATGACGCCAATCCCGCGCTGTCCGACATTCCATTCCCCATCGGTGAGCTGGCGAGGCGTGCCGCCTTCTGCTGGCACGACGAATATATGATCGAACCCGGTATTGGTAAGGCCAACGCGGTCTTGCCTATAATGAAGCGTATCGATGACAGCTGGGTCATCCTGCCATTTTGCCCCTTTGGGCTTACCCGGCAGCTTGACCGCCCATTTATCTTTGAGGGGAACCCGCGCTACAAATGCAATGTGGTTTCCGTCCGGTGACCAAGCCATAGAGCGCGGCGCATGTTCAAAGCTGGTGACTTGTGTCTTAAGGCCTTCGGCATCCATAAAGCGGACATATATTTGAGCGGCGCCATTATCATCGGATTTGAAGAAGGCAATTCGGCTGCCATCCGGTGACCATAAGGCGCTACCGCCCTTCATCAGTTGTCGATTGCGCGATCCATCCACATTCATAATCCAAAGGGTGGAGATATTTTTATCATTCATTTTATCGATACGGCGACGTGTGTAGATGATGGTCTTGCCGTCTGGCGAAATCTGCGGATTGCGCACGGTTTCAAAATCCAGATAATCTTCAAGCTGTAATGTGCTAATGTCTTGAGATTCGATTTCGGCATTGTCGGGGATTTCATGTGCCATTGCGGGGCTCAATATCGCTAAGGCGATAGA
>CALDTL010000096.1 GCA_937923965.1 uncultured Caulobacterales bacterium | reverse complement strand
CGTCAAACGGATCATTTAAAGACAGTCGCCCTTGTCGAGGCCGCAGCTGATTTTGCCATGCAGACCCTGCGGCCTGGCGGTCATTTCGTGACGAAGGTCTTTCAGGGAGGTGCCGAGAAAAAACTCTTGAATCGCTTAAAGCGTAACTTCCAGAAAGTTCAGCACGCTAAACCCGAAAGTTCGCGCAAAGGTAGCCCCGAAATATACCTCGTTGCCCTGAATTTACAGAGTCGAGACGAATAACGCCCCTTAACTGTGGACAGAGGGGATTCAACTCAGGAAACCCTTTGCACCTATCGAATAAGGCTGATAACTCCCGCTTGCAAAAGAGATGGAGACTCCCATGGAGATTCGAGAAGGCCTCACCTTCGATGATGTCCTTTTGCAACCCAAGGCATCTGACATATTACCTGCTGATGCGTCGCTGAGAACGCGGCTCACAAGAGGTATAGACATTAACGTGCCTTTGGTATCCGCGGCAATGGACACCGTGACCGAAGCGCCGCTGGCAATCGCAATGGCGCAGACTGGCGGGATCGGCGTTATTCATCGGAATTTGACGATTGAAGAGCAGGCCGAGGAAGTTCGTAAGGTTAAACGGTTTGAGTCGGGTATGGTCGTCAACCCGATTACGATTGGGCCAGAGGCAACCCTAGAAGAAATCCGTAAACTGGGTCGTCACCACAATATTTCAGGCATTCCAGTCGTTGAAGATGATGGAAAGTTGGTGGGTATTGTCACGAATCGTGACGTCCGATTTGCAACTGACCCTAGGGAGAGGGTCTCAGACCTGATGACGACGGATCTTGTAACCGTAAAGGTCGGAGCGAGCGAAAAAGAGGCTAGGGCGCTGCTGCATACGCACCGAATTGAGCGCCTGATTGTTGTCGACGATAATTACCGTTGCGTGGGGCTGATCACCGTAAAAGACATGGATAAAGCGGAGAGCCATCCAAATGCGTGTAAAGATGAGAAAGGTCGCCTGCGTGTTGCAGCGGCCTCGACAGTTGGCGATGCAGGATATGACCGCGCGATTGCGCTAATTTCTGCCGGCGCTGACGCTATTGTTATTGATACGGCTCACGGGCATTCTTCCAAGGTCATTGAGCAGGTCAGACGGCTCAAGGAAAATTATCCAAAAGCACAAATTATCGCAGGTAATATTGCCACGGAAGCCGCAGCTTTGGCGCTTATTGAGGCGGGCGCTGACGCCATTAAAGTCGGCATAGGGCCCGGATCGATTTGCACGACGCGGATCGTCGCTGGTGTTGGTGTGCCTCAGCTGACGGCGATTATGGATGCGTGCAAAGCGGCCAAGAAAGCTAATGTGCCTGTCATCGCGGATGGCGGCATTAAATACTCCGGCGATATGGCCAAAGCTTTGGCGGCTGGGGCTGAATGCGCGATGGTTGGATCATTGCTGGCAGGGGCTGAAGAAACTCCTGGTGAAGTCTTTTTATATCAGGGGCGTAGCTATAAGTCTTATCGCGGCATGGGCTCTGTCTCTGCGATGGCGCGGGGGTCCGCGGATCGGTATTTCCAAAAAGAGGTCAACGATACCATGAAGCTTGTGCCAGAAGGTATTGAGGGGCGCATTGCCTATAAGGGCCCCGTTGCACCTATTCTGCATCAGCTCCTCGGCGGTATTCGCGCGACGATGGGCTATACAGGATCACACACCATTAAAGAGCTCCACAAAAATGCGGAGTTTGTGAAAATCACAGGCGCAGGCTTACGTGAAAGCCATGTGCATGACGTCCATATCGCCCGCGAAGCCCCTAACTACTCGATGCCGACGTAATGAGACTTGGTGGACGCATTCAGGCGGCAGCTGAAGTGCTAGAAGACGTGACTGAGCGGCGTACGCCCGTGACAATGGCACTGCGGGATTGGGGCAAGGCGCATCGCTTTGCCGGGTCTAAAGACCGGTCGGCGATTGGAAATATCGTTTTGGACGCTTTGCGGCGTAAATCTTCCATAGCTTTTCGCATGAATGACGACAGCCCGCGTTCGCTCGCCCTTGGCGCAACTGTGTTTTCCGGCGGCGTCTCTGTCGAGGATATTTTGGAGCAAACGAAAGACGATGTGCATTTCGGGGCGCCCTTAACTGAAGATCAAATTGCCAAACTCAAAGGCCAGATTGATCTGAAAACGGCCCCAGAATGGGTGAGGGCGGATGTGCCAGATTGGCTTTGGCCTGCCTTTGAGACGAATTTTGATGAAGAGGCAGTGATTGAGGGAGCGTCTCTAACAAACCGCGCACCGTTGGATATCCGCGTTAATGCGATCAAAGCTAAGCGCGATGGTTTGGATGTAGAAAAAGCTGTGCCGACCGAAATTTCACCAATTGGCATGCGGTTTGAGCCGGTCACAGGCTTCGGGCGTCATCCCAATATTCAGTCTGATCCAGATTTCCTGACCGGCAAGCTCGAAATTCAAGATGAAGGCTCTCAAATCGTTAGCCTCCTTGTTGCGGCAAAGCCTGGCGAGAAAATACTCGACTATTGCGCTGGCGGCGGCGGGAAGTCTCTCGCGCTCGCGTCTGATATGAATAATGAGGGCGCCGTCCACGCCTTTGACATTGATAAACGCCGCCTCGCACCAACCTATGAACGCGCGGCGCGGGCCGGGGCAACGATTATCAAAGTCGTTCAACCGCCCGCGAAAAGCCTGAATAATCTGCGAGGCGCTATGGATCGTGTTTTGGTTGACGCGCCTTGTACAGGGGTTGGAACGTGGCGCCGTAAACCTGATACGAAATGGCGCCTTACCGAGGATGCGCTGGGGCGGCGTATGCAGGAACAAGTGAAAGTTCTGGATGAGGCAAAACATTTCGTGAAGCCCGGTGGATACTTATTCTATGTGACGTGCTCAATGCTCGCAGCGGAGAATGAAGCGCAGGTCTATGCTTTTTTGGAACGGGACGCTGATTTTACTCTATTGTCGGCAGGTGAAGTTTGGGAAGATCGTTTTGGCATTGATGTTCCCAAGCCTTGGTCAGCAGATGGCTGCACCCTTACGCTAACGCCTGCCTCTACAAATACAGATGGCTTCTTCTTTGCCGTGATGGAGAAAAAAACGTGAATACTTCGCATGAAGACATTGTAAAAGCTCATGAAAAGCTTCTCATTGTTGATTTTGGATCGCAAGTTACAAAGCTAATTGCGCGGCGTGTGCGAGAGAGCGGCGTGTATTCCGAAGTGCATCCCTTTAATAAAGTAAATGACGCATTCCTCGCGAAATTTGAGCCCAAAGCCATCATCCTATCTGGCGGACCAAGCTCAGTGACCGGGATTGGGACGCCTCGGGCGGATGACGCGATCTGGTCATCTGGCCTTCCAATTCTCGGCATTTGCTATGGACAGCAAACGATGTGCGCGCAGCTTGGCGGCGGTGTTGAAAGTTCTGATGAGCAGGAGTTTGGGCGAGCATTTGTAGACACCTCTGGCAGCAGCCCGCTCTTTAAGGGACTGTCTGACCGTCAAGAAGTCTGGATGAGCCATGGGGACCGCGTTAGCGCTCTCCCGGAAGGCTTTGAGGTCATAGGTGTATCACCCAATGCGCCCTATGCGGCGATTGCGGATGAGAGCCGAAACTATTACGGTGTTCAATTCCATCCTGAAGTTGTCCACACGCTTAACGGCGCCAAAATGCTCCGGAATTTCACGCATGATATTGCTGGCTTTAAGGGCGACTGGAGCATGGCGTCTTTCAAAGATGAGATGATACGGGCCGTTCGCGACCAAGTCGGCGATGGGAAGGTTATCTGCGGATTGTCTGGCGGAGTGGATAGTTCTGTCGCGGCCGTCCTCATTCATGAAGCGATCGGTGAACAACTCACGTGTGTTTATGTCGATACGGGCATGATGCGCAAAGGCGAGAGCGATCAAGTGACCGCCTTGTTCCGCGATCATTACGATATCAATCTTATCCATGTCGATGCCGGTAATGAGTTTCTCTCCTTATTGGCGGGCGTCAAAGATCCCGAGAAGAAACGAAAGATTATCGGCGGAACATTCATCGATATTTTCGAACGTGAAGCCAAAAAAATTGGCGGCGCCAAATTCCTAGCGCAGGGCACGCTTTATCCTGATGTCATTGAATCTGTTTCCTTTGACGGTGGTCCATCAGTGACAATCAAGTCCCATCACAATGTTGGCGGCCTTCCGGATCGGATGGATTTGGAATTGGTTGAGCCACTACGTGAATTATTCAAAGATGAAGTGAGAGCCCTCGGTCGAGAGCTAGGCTTGCATTCAAATTTCGTTGAACGCCATCCATTCCCTGGACCAGGCCTTGCGATCCGGTGCCCCGGCGAGATCACTAAAACTCGCTTGGATATTTTGCGGGAAGCCGATGCCGTCTATCTCGATCAAATTAAAAAACACGGTCTATACAATGATATATGGCAAGCCTTTGCAGTCCTTTTGCCTGTGCAAACGGTCGGTGTCATGGGCGATAGCCGGACATATGACTTTGTTCTAGCTCTGAGGGCCGTCACATCCACTGACGGTATGACGGCGGATTACTATCCTTACAGCCATGAATTTTTGGGCGAGACGGCCACGCGCATCATCAATGAAGTTCGGGGGGTAAACCGCGTTGTCTATGATGTGACATCGAAACCTCCGGGGACGATTGAATGGGAATGATGAGTTAGGACCGGAGTCGTTTGACATTCGCCTTTTGTTATGTGCGATTGAGACGTAAGCTCGACATATGAAATTAGTCTCGAACCCTATTTCGCCATATGCTCGCAAAGCGATGATTTTGGCGCGCCTGTCTGATATTTCTTTGGAGGAATGCGCGCCCGAAAAAGCGGGGGCGCATGGCTATAAAGCTGGCGACAATCCCTTAGGAAAAATCCCAGCTCTTGAATGGAAACCCGGACAGTTTCTTTTTGATAGCCCTGTCATATGCGAATTTTTGGATAGCCTACGGGATGCGCCTTTGCTTCCCGCCTCGGGTCAAAGCCGGTATATCCAGCTATGGCAACACGCGCTGGGCGATGGTTTGTCGGACGCTGTTTACAATTACCGCGTAGAGACTAAGCGCCCTAAAGCGTTACATTGGGATGACATGATAGCGCGGCATAACCAAGCTATCAAAAATGCTGTTGCGACCTTAGAGAAAATTAGTCCGTGGCTCGGTGAAGATTGGACGTTCGGAAATCTGGCGATCATCTGCGGGCTGGATTATACCAGCTATAGAGCCCCGCATTTTGACTGGAAAGCCGCCGCACCAAACCTGAGCGTTTGGCACGCTGGCCTCGCAAAAACGCCTGTCTGGCGCGAAACAAATGCTTATGGCGAATCAAATCCATGAAACAGTTTATTTTTGTCCTCTTGGGGTTACTGATCATAACTGTCTTGGCATTTTTTGCCTGGCCTGAGCAATCCTATAGGCCCTACGTCGTGAGTGATTCCTATCGCGCTCAAGTCGAAAAGTTCAACATCCCTGACATGCCTGCGGATTGGGAATGGCGGATGTTCACCAGTGAGGACGGCATCAAGATGAGGTATGGCCAGACCGGTAATTCTGGTTCGGCGAAGGCGACCGTGGTTATTATTCCTGGATATACCGCCACAATGGATATGTATGGTGAACAAGCGGGCGAAATCGCATCGCGGGGGTATCATGTCATTGGATTTGATTTGCGCGGGCAGGGTGGATCAGAACGGCCACGTCCTTCACAGCCTGAAAAACTTCTCATCGAGAATTTTAGTATTTATTCTAATGATGTCGCCTTGTTCCTGGACGCGCAAAATATTCCTGAAGACCGTCCAGTCATTCTCTTGGCGATGTCTTTTGGGGGTCATGTCGCGTTCCGAGTAGGGGCAGATCATCCAGATTTAGTGGATGGGCTTTTACTGCTTGCTCCGGCGTTGCGTCCAAAAGCTGGAGATATGAGTTTTGAGGAAGCTGCGCGCCTGCTGCAATTTGGCGACGCAATTGGGAAAGACAAACGTTACTTGCCAGGCCACTCCAATTGGATGCCCGAGACTGAAGATGATCTTCTGACCGCTGGGATCGAATATTGTGCATCCTCGCCCGAGCGCCTGCCTATGCGAGATGCGGTTTTTACGCTCAGGCCGGAACAAAGGGTTGGCGGCGTAACTTTCAATTGGGGGCGTGAGTTTTACCGAAGTAGTAATTTTGTATTACAACCGGGATATGCTGAGGCCCTGAATAAACCCGTGACGATGATACATGCCGAAAGAGATGACTTTGTTGTCACGGATATCAACAAAGACGTTTGCGGAACTCGCATGCCGGATTGTGTGTCTGTCGCCATACCCAATACTGGGCATTGCCTTACGCAAGAAACTGACCCCGTGTTGGAACGTATCTACGAAGCCCTCGATGCAACTGTGGCGCGAACCGAAAAGCGACCGGGTTAAAATTTCAAGAAATCTGGAAGATCGTCGCCAAAAGGTGTTTTGCCTTTTGACTTAGCTCCGCCTTTGGAAGAAGAGGCAGATTTTTTTGGCTTCGCCGGTTTTGACTTTGTCTTCGTCCCGGATGAATTGGAACGAGGCTGACTATTATTTTGTTCTTTCGTCTGAGACTTTGATTGAGTTTCAGGAGTCGATTGCATCTCAGTATTTTTTGATTTTTTTCCAGGCGCGGCCCTACGTCTGGATGTGCGTCGCTTCGGCTTTGTGTCGGCCTGCAGCTCCGCCGTCGCCGTAGAGGACTCGTCTACCGTGTTCTCGCGATCGCGCTTCGGCGCTTTTTTTCTGCCTGGCGCAGGTCTGCGGCGTTCTATGGGCTTTTTAGCTTCGGTCTTTTCAATGGTTTTAGGTTTGCTTTTCTGAGCGGGCGCTTTTGAGACCTTCTCTGTTGAAACGGCATTGTCGTGATAAGAGCCGTCATTGCGTTGCCCGCGATTTCGCCTGCTCCGGCTATCATCACGTCGTCCGCGGCCCTTACCCCCGTGGCGTCCTCGATGTTTTCGACTTCTGTCATCTTTGGGGAAGTCTTCAATGCCCGGGATTTCGATTTCTTCAATGGCCTTGACGTTGATCAAATTCAGAATGTCTTCGTAATTTCTCTCGTCCAAACGTGCGACCAACATAATCGCATCGCCTTTGCGCCCTGCGCGTCCGGTTCGGCCAATTCTATGGACATAATCCTCAGAATGGTTCGGAACATCATAGTTAAACACATGACTTACAGATGGGACATCTAAACCGCGCGCCGCGACGTCAGATGCGACAAGATATTTTATCTCGCCGTTTCTAAAGCGCTCTAGCGTTTCCGTCCGAAGACTTTGCGCGAGGTCCCCATGAATGGGCGCGGCGTCGTGACCATGTACATTCAAAGATTTCGCGACAATATCGACATCCCGTTTGCGGTTACAAAAGATGATGCCATTATCGACATCTTCTTTGTCGATGAGCCAACGGAGGGCCGTGCGTTTCTGTTTGGCATCAGAGGAGGGCATCCGGATAATGCGCTGCTTAACCGTTTTGGCGGTCATGTTTTTGCGTGCAATTTGAATGCTGACAGGTTGGTGTAGAAATTGATCGACCAGCCGTTTGATTTCGTTTGGCATTGTCGCAGAGAAGAAAAGAACTTGGCGCGTGAAAGGCGTCATGTCGAAAATCTTTTCAATGTCAGGGATGAAGCCCATGTCCAGCATGCGATCAGCCTCATCAACGATCAGGGTTTGCACCCCCGTCATCAGAATTTTCCCGCGCTCAAATTGGTCGATCAACCGCCCTGGAGTCGCGATAAGGATATCGACGCCCTTCATCAATTTTCGGTCTTGTTCGGCAAATGAGACTCCGCCGATTAAAAGGGCCATCTCTAGCTTCAAATATTTACCGTAATTTTGAACATCTTCAGCGACTTGTGCGGCAAGTTCTCGTGTCGGGCAAACTATAATGCAGCGAGGCATCCGCGCTCTAGCGCGGCCCGAAGCAAGTTTATGCATGGTCGGAAGCGTGAATGCACCCGTCTTACCTGTGCCTGTCTGTGCAATGCCTAGAACGTCCCGTTGCTTGAGCGCCGCCGGAATAGCCTCGGCTTGAATTGGGGTAGGCGTAACATATCCCAAGTCATCGAGGGCTTTGAGAATTTTTGGGTCAAGCCCAAGCTCCGAGAAGGTTACGTCAACCTTCGCGTCAGCATCTATTTCAACAGGCTTGGATATGTCGCTCAATGTGTCTCGTTTCGACTCAGCCTGCGGGCAGCCGCAGGCCTTTTGTTAATTTGTCGCAACATAGGGCGCGCTGTAATAAGGTCAAGCGGCGTAAACTGCTAATCAAGGGAGAGTAATTTCAGCGCCTATCGATATTTGTAAGGACGTTCATCAGTGGTTGACGGGTTATATCTATCTCGGAGGGCTTTTTGCCGCGATGTCATCGATTGGGGCGTTCCGTCGATGGACATGGCAATAGGCGCTGATGTGACCTCTAACGGGTCTCCGTCCCAAACGACAACGGATCTTCCGCGCACCTTAAACCATTGAGATGGAATTGAGGATATAGCGTCAAAGGCCTGGCCCCAAGACAGGCCTTCCACGACGGCGGCCCCCGCATGTTGTGCCAAGGTTGCGGGTTTAGTTACGCCGAGTGCGCCCAAGTTGGAAATTGCATAATCAACACCCGCATTCTCCAAGAAAATGACATTGTCCAATCTGGAGCCGGCGCTTTCGAAAGAATCGGGCAGGTTTTTCAGTGGATCAATAATGACGCGAATATCGGCGGCTGCGATGTCGTCTGCGACTTCCCAAGCTTCGGCCGCGCCAACAAATATCATGCTCATTGAAGGATTGTCTTTTTTAATGTCGATAAGGCGCATCATATCTGCGGCGCGATTAACGCGGATAAGAAGAGGAATTTCGCCTCTCACAGCGCGCGTAAAGGCCTTGGCATCTTGGCGGGTTAACACGTCGCCGCCGTCCGGTGCCTCAGAATAGCGCCGAGCAAAGCCCTCTGCATCTTCAATGGCAGAACGGAATTGCGACATAGCCGCCGCTCTGGAGCCGCCGGCGCGGCGGGTGCCGGTTTCGCCGAGATCAACCATCACAAAGGCCTCGGGATCGAGAACAGAATCGAAGCCACCTGAGAGTGAAATGATAGCACCTGTGCCGGCAAAAATACTATTGCTACCACTTCGCGGGGCGATCACGGCGTGCGTTATCCCATTTTGTCTGACGTTGGCGATATGAACCGAGCGAGGGTTGAAACTATCAACGGCGTATTCTGATACATTCGTTTCAGAAGATTCGGAGCTGACATCATTACCGGGCCCGGATGACCCAATATCACTCATCCCGAGTGAAGACATTGAGGCGAAAAGACCGGGCGTGACCCAACCACCTGTGACGACATCTGCTCCATCGGGCGCCGCTAGTCTTGCCCCGCGGCGTTGAATGACACCATCAACAACGATAACATCGGCCTTTGATTGAGCGCCATTTGGCGCGACAACAGTCGCATCATCGACAAAGATTGTTTGAGCGTTTGCGGAAGATGAGAAGGCTAAGGCGGCGGAGATGAGTAGAAGTTTTTTCATTTCGGGCCCTCCGTAAGATCGGCATAGCCAAGGCGGAAATCACTCTTCGGCTTAAGGCCTGTTTCGCGGTCAAATAAGACAACGCCATCGACCATGACTGTCGCAGGTCGGCCATATGTAGAGAAGGGGTCTCCGTCCCAAATTACGATGTCGGCGCGTTTGCCAGCTTCAAGGGTGCCGGTTTCTTCCAAAATTCCAAGCGCTTTGGCTGGATTGGTTGATAACCATTTCCAAGCGTCCGCCTTGGGGATGTCGAGTCCGGCTCGATTTCCGTCGGCCCAAGTTTTGGCAACTTCTTGATTGAGCCTCTGTATATTGTTTTGATCGTCAGAATGAATCATGGCGCAGGCACCTGCGGCGTGAACAAAGGGAATATTCTCATTGATGTAATCGAAACTCTCCATTTTGAACGCGCCCCAATCCGCCCACATGGCGGCGCAGGTGTCGTTTTCAGCAAGGTAGTCTCCAATTTTATAAGCTTCGACGGCGTGGTGAAATGTCGTAACCTTGTAATCAAACTCCTTTGCGAGATCTAAAATCTGAACCATTTCATCGGCCCGATAGCAATGCATCTGAATCAGGATTTTACCGTCTAAGACGTCGGCGAGTGTTTCTAGCTGCAGGTCTCGATCATAGTCTCCCCCTTTGTCGCGTTTGGCTTTGTAACCTTGGGCTTTGATCCAGTTTTTTCGATATCCCGCGACATTGCCCATCCGAGAGCCGGGACCGCCTTTGTTGCCGTAAACCCGCTTCGGGTTTTCCCCGCAGGCCATCTTTAACGTGTAAGGTGCGCCGGGAAATTTCATCCCCTGTACAGTACGCGATGGAACATTTCTTAAGGTCACGCCGCGGCCACCAAAAAGGTTTGCCGAACCCGGAAGAACATGAAGTGTGGTGACGCCGCCTTGAAGGGCTTCATCGAATCCAGGGTCCTGAGGCCAGACGCCATGCTCGGCATAGACTTCGGAGGTGATTGGGCTTGTAACTTCATTTCCATCGCTATGCGCTTGGACGCTCGGGGAAGGATAATTTCCAAGATGCGAGTGAATGTCGATAATCCCAGGGGTCACAAAACGCCCGTCTAGATCTAATTCTGTGACGCCTTCAGGGATTTCACCTGAGCCGACAAACCCAATTTTTCCATCCGATACGAGTAAATCACCAGTCTGAATTTCGGAACTCACACCATCAATGAGAGTCGCATTTCGAAGTAAGACGTTTGTCGGCGCCTGAGGGCTATAGGTGCTTTGGAACGCTGCACCCTTTTCTGTGCCAGACTCATTTTCTGATGAAGTGCCGGTGCTCGGCTCACAAGCAACAAGCGCTGCGGTTGAAAGGAGAAGGGGGATAAGATTTTTCATATCTACCTCTTGTGCAATCCCTGAACCCACGTCAATCGAAACACGCCTCAGTTTTTAGTGCATTATCTAATTTTTCGAGATATTTTGCTTGGGCAATTTCTATTGCGCCAAGTGATTTGAGATGGCTAGTTAGAAACTGCGTATCCAATAAGGCGAAATTTCTCTCAGTCAGTCGCCTAACAAGATAAATCAACGCGAGCTTTGAGGCGTTGGTTTGAGTCGAAAACATGCTTTCTCCAAAAAATGCACTACCTTGTGTTACACCATATAATCCTCCGACCAATTCTTCTTCGTCCCAAACTTCGACACTATGTGCGTCTCCTCGGAGATGGAGCAAATTATATAGGCTTTCGATGGAATGGCTTATCCATGTTCCTCCGTGATTGGAGGCGCAGGCCTGGATGACGGCAGGAAAATTTTGATTGACGCTCAGGCGCAGGCTGGTTTTCCGGGCGAATTTTTTCATCGATGAAGAGACATGGAGGTGGTCAAGAGGTAAGATACCGCGCATTTTGGGTTCAACCAGGTAGAAAAAATCATCGTCCCGACTATCTGCCATCGGGAATACACCGCGTCTGTAGCACGCGATTAGGTCGTCTGGGCCAAAGCCTTCAGGCAAATTATTTACCCTGCTTTATCTGACTGAAGTGAAAGGCCTTCATCAGACATGTTGGCTTTCAGTTGGGTTTTCAGTTTTCGCACGTCCTCTGCCCAGAGGAATCCAAAGCTGACGCACCCCTCCTTGGTGTGGGCCGCGTGGTGGAGTCTATGCGCTTGAACAAGCCGTTTCATATAGGCTCCGCGCGCTTTTTTAGGGAAGGGCAAGCGGCGATGCACCAAGCCGTCATGCACAATGCCGTATAATAAGCCGTATATTGTTAGGCCAAGACCTACATACCAGAGCCAAGAGACACCCATTGACCCCAGGATAAAAAAACCGGCTGCGATAAAGCTAAAGACAACCGCATATAGGTCGTTCTTTTCAAACAACCCTTCTGTTTCGGTGTGGTGGCTTTCGTGCCATCCCCAACCGGGGCCGTGCATCACATATTTGTGGATCGCCCACGCGAAGATTTCCATGCCAATTACGGATCCGATAACGATGGTCGTATTTACGAGAATACTCACGGTCTCAGAGCTTTCTTGCGTTTTGGCAGTCTCCACCAAGGCTCATGGGGGAATAGATGATGTTCGTGATGATAACCAAAATGAAAGCAGGACAAGAGTGAGACCACCCAATGGAAATCATTCGTTCTCGCATTATGATGGTCGGGGAATGGTGCCTTATGGCGATGCGTAAGGTAGGTCCCAAAATAGAAAAGCTGCACGGAAGACAATATTGCCGGCACCGCCCACATCACGATTGTGTTCAAATAACTTGCACCGAGTAATATATAGATAATTGTAAAGGCAAAAAGAATGCCGAATTGACGCCATCCAAAATAGGTCAGAAAGAATTTGAGATACCAAGGCCAGAAGGCTTCGGGGTTGCTTGCGTTAAAATCAGGATCTTTATCTGTTCCGGGAAAGTCGTGATGGGCGTGATGGGCGGTTTTCATCTCGCGCCAATTAAATCCAGCATAGATAAACAAGATGGACGTCCCGACAAAAGCATTTAGCCGCGCTTTGCCCGGGGCAAAAGATCCATGCATCGTATCATGCGCGACAATAAATAGACCTGTGTAGAGCCAACACTGCAGCGCGATAAGGCCAACCGTTATCCATATCGGAGAAGACAGCTCATGTATGAAAAGGCTGTATAAATGGGTGGCCGCCCAAGCAATAAAAATGAGCGCCGCATATGCGGGTCCCATGTTTACAGGCTTACCTTTCATAGTCTGCGTTTCCACTTAGACCCTCATCAATTTATGCGACACGAGCGCGGCCAAGCCGAGGCATAAAAACCCTCCGCCAAACAACACGCCCCACACCGATAGCAGATCAATGATCGATTGTCCCCGTGCCAAAATGCCGTAGAATGCCTCGATTGACCAATAATTTGGTGTGGCAACGCCAATCTGTTGAAGCCATGAGGGCATCATGAATCGCGGAACCATCGACCCGCCAATGGCTGAAAGAAGTAAGACGGCAAAGGTGCTCACCGTGTTCATTTGCGCTTCCGTTTCGCAGAAGGCGGCAACAAGCAAAGATAGGCCCGAGGCCAAAACCGACGCCCCAAGGCAGGCTAGTGCGACAGGGAAAAAATGCTGTTGGACGGGGACCTCGAAAAATAAAGCGGCGACAACGCAAATGATTGCGGCTTGGAAAAATCCGATAACGGATAAGAAAACAAATTTCCCCGAAAGCATACCGAAAGCGCCCGTGGGGCCGACCATGAGGCGATCGCTGATCCCATTTCGTCTTTCATCAATCGAAATGGCGGCGCCTTGCATGGCGGAAAAAAGCAGGAATAAAATTGCCGTCGCGCCGATATAATATGTGACCGTTGGGTCCTCGAGCGCCGAGTCATTCTCGGATTTAAGGGCCGAAACGGTCTTGAATAAATCTCGGTTTTCCGTTTCAGATTGACCCGCGAGCATTTGGCGAATTTGGCCTTTCAAGACTGTTGCAGCGACCTTTCGGCTGGGGTCTTGAATAATTTGTATCGGCGCGGCGCTCGGATCGCTGAACGACCCTGATAAAACGACGCCCACATCATCCTGGCCTAATCTAATGCGTTGCGTGACGTCGCTTTCTGTCCAATTTTCATCAAAGCTGACGGAAAAAAGTTCGCTCGTTTTTATTCTTTCTGCAAAATCAAGGGTCTGCTCAGAATTGGATTGTGTTGCGAGTGCAACCCGCAAATCCAGATTTCCGCCTGAGGCATTAGAGAAAATCGCCGCGAAGACAGCAAAAATAAACCCGGGTAAGACAAAAGCGAGAATAAGCGCCCCTTTGTCTCGCCAAAGCCTCAGCCACATAGTTTTAAACACGGCAAAAATCATAGTGACAATTGCCCTGTTTTTTCAATCCTGTGCATCAGAGCCGTTAATCCCGGCCGGCGAACGCTAATCTCGCGAACCAGATCGTCCGCGCCATTTAAGGCAGTCATAAAGGCCGAGACGAAGCTTACCTCATTAGCATTTGTGAGAGCTATCCAAATCGTCGGAAGCTCGCCTTGCTTAAACGCAAAGGGCTTCATCGCATCGAAGACATTCACTGCCGGCGGACGACTATAGCGAACCATTACTTCGCGTTGACCCAGAAAGCTATTCTCCAGAATTTCGGACGGAGCATCATACGCCAGCCGCTTCCCGCCGCATAACACCAAAACCTTGTCACAAACGGCTTCTGCTTGTTCAAGCTCATGGGTAATCAAGATGACGGCTTTTCCGTCATCGGCGAGCTTGCGCGCCAATCTGTGTACAGTATCCCGAGCGGGCGCATCGACACCTGCCGTTGGTTCGTCGAAAATGATAAGCGACGGGTCTGTCAGAATCGCGGCGGCCACATTTATGCGTCGTTTCATGCCGCCTGACATCTCAGATATGCGTAATTTAGCGTGCTGGCCCATTTCAACCGCCTCAAGCGCTGCCGCAATAGCGTGCTTGTCTTTCAGGCCAAGTAGCCGGCCAATGACATCCAGGTTCTCTTGGGCCGTTAGATGCGGGTAAAGGCCAATGTCTTGCGGAACGAGGGCGATATGTTGACGTCTGTCCGTGCCGACCTTGAGGTCTTTGCCGTTGATGTTGATCTCGCCCTGCAGCTTCAGTCGTCCGCATAGGGCCCTGATGAAGCTTGTTTTTCCAGCACCGTTTGGGCCAATAACCCCCACGAGATCACCTGACTGTATATCCAGCGATAGGTTATCCAGCGCTCGGTGCTGTCCATAATCGACTGTCAGGTCACGCACTTTTAGAATTGTTGCGGGCAAGGCTTTATCAGCTGCGTAAGAAAGCGAATTGATGATCCAGGATCATGTTGAGCGTTTCCAGATTGGACAATTCCGCGCGTTTTAGGGCGGCTTTCGCATGCAGGAGATAATCCGAAAGTTTGTCCCTTGAGGCATCTGACCCGGCAATCGCCAATATGGTCGCTTTACCCACATCGCGATTCACAGACTTTTCGGCTTGCGCATCGCTCATGACGGCATCTTTGACGTCATCGAGCAGCTGAAACGCAAGGCCCAAATGATGTGAAAAATCCTTGAGGGCCGCTCTCTGAGATGCGTGCATTCCGGACAAAACAGCAGCCGAGTCCACGCTAAAATCGAATAATGCGCCCGTCTTGAGGGTGTTCAATCGTTCAATTTCAGCAATTGTTGTGCCTTGGTTGGTATTGGCGAGATCCGCCATTTGCCCTGCAATCAGCCCTTTTGAGCCAACGGCATAAGACAGGAGATCGATGATTTCGATACGCCTCTCGGCTTTGACTTGATCCATCCTCGACAGCACCCCAAAGGCGCGGTTGAGTAATGCCGTCGCTGACAAAATAGCTGTGCTTTCGTCAAAAGCGATATGGGTCGTTGGCTGATTTCGGCGGAGGTCTGCATCATCCATGCAGGGTAGATCGTCGAGAATAAGGGACGCCGCATGAACCATCTCCGCCACGCAACCGGTCGTTATCGCTGCATCGAGGTCGCGCCCATCTCTGATTCCGCCGCCTTGCGCGATAAAAACGCAGAGAAGGGGCCTGAACCTTTTACCTGGCGAGAGTAGGGCATGTCTTTGGGCTTCATGGAGCCTGACCGGCCATGTCGTTTCCGACGGGACTATTTGAGATAGGCGCGCTTCAATGAGCCCGCGGATTGTCTCAATGTTGCTCAAAGCGTCGGTTTTTGGAAGTGAAATAGCCAATGCGTAGATCCTAAAGACGAGTCACTATCTTTTGACACATGGGGCGCTGCGGTGAAAGCCTCGTTTCAGGTTTGATTTTCGAGGCGTTTCACATTGATGAGCCTTAGCAAGCCTGCGGCGGCTTTCGCATCGCAGAGGGCTCTGTGATGGCTCGTGAGGTCAATATTGAAATCCCGGCATAGATTTTTAAGAGAATATGACCTGTGCCCAGGATAGAGTTTCCGCATGGACGCACATGTGCAAATCTTTGGATGCCTAAACCGCCGGTCTACCATTTGAAACTCAGCGCTGATAAATCCATAGTCAAAGTTGACGTTATGCGCGGCGAAAATCGCATCCCCCATGAACGCCTCGAAACTGTCGACGACCTCGGCAAATATCGGTGCATCTGCGACCATTTCTTGGGTAATTCCCGTGAGCCGGGTTATATTAGCGGGAATGGAGCGCTGCGGATTTATCAGGCTGGACCACTCTTCTATGATGTCGCCGCCTTTAATCTTAACAGCGCCTATTTCGGTCACGCGGTGCAGGCCGGGGCGCCCGCCCGTCGTTTCCACATCAACCACAACATAGGTTTGCTCCGAGTCCACAGCCCATTCAATTTGAAGGATGTCAGCTTGAAAACCCGCCGAATTTAGCTGTCTTAGGCGTGTTAACTGATGCCGCCGGATCACATCTCCGGCGGCCTTGATTTCAACCAGTCGACAAATCTCGTTCTCGACGATCATCAGATCTGGAAACCCGTCTTTCGTCTCTTCCCAATTTTGAGCCATGAGGCGCAACATTTTCGCCAAAGCACCTTTCGGAGAATGCTCAATCAATATTCGCAAGCGATCTAGACTTCGTGACCCCCATCGGAAAATTCTCTGATGTGTTCCGTAATGGCTGGCGAGGGTTTTCAAAAGTCTGACAATGATTTTCTCTGGACATTTTAACTGATCGAGCTTGGCTTCAATACTCTCTTTATTCTGATCGTAAAACGTACCGGTCCTGAGAAATGGGGAGGGAGTCATGCAAGCCGGGTTTGGAAAGATTTCGTCCCAGAATAATAAGCCAAAAAGGGCCCTCCACGGGCCATTTTCCGCTCTCACGGCGATTAAACCTTGGGAATTATAGTGCTTTACGGCTGCGGTTTCCGGTTGATGTTTAAACGCTTCGTCCAGCGTGATGCTTTGCGAATTTCGTAAGATATCGGTGACAATGGATGTTCGCTTTTTATTGAATTTTCGGGCATAAAAGTCTTGCGCAAAACCATGTTCTCCGTCTGAACTTGGGTTTTCAATCATATCTATCAGGCGGGTTTGAACCCAGTCTTTGTGACCTAGTTTGTAGCGCAGGCGCAGACATCGCTCGTTACAAAGCTCACCGTCAGAATGTGAATAGGCGTGTAAAGCAAGATCTGACTGGCCTTGTGTCTCAAAGGTTCGGCCAATTTTATTGAGCCATTCATCTCTATTTCGGCGGCTTTTATTACACAAAGGGGTAGGCCAAACGTCGATTGAGTCTATTTGAGCCGTAAGGTCAGCGTCTGTTTGTTGAGATGCCATTTTTAGCCGCGTGGCGTAAAACCAAACCGCTTGTGCGCTCTCTGCCGTTTCGAACCTTTTGCCATATAGTCGGCCGGACTTCGGTGTTTTCACAAGGCCAAGATCACGTAGCGTGCGTTTTTTCAGCCCATCCTCTAGGGACCCGGAATGCAGAAATAAAATCCAGTCGAGCGTCTGGACATGACACTGCACCCAGACGTTTTCCGATATGGCGAGTGCCTCAAAGGCAATTTCATCAACAGCTGTATTGACAAGTTTGTCCTTGCTCCAAGACTTTTTAAACTGACTCCCACCTAGCCTGTCTGACATCATCAACGTAAGGTCAGTCTTTGTTTGGCTGTAAAGGTAGGATTTATAGTCTTCCCGATCCACGTTCCGAACAAAGCCATGCAATGCCAACCTTTGGAACTGATCAGCCAAATTTGGAATTTCTGGGTAGTCAAATCGGTCGATATTAAAGAGATTTCCCTTACGCCCGCACATCCGGATATAAGCGCATTGCTCTGAAAAACTTAAGTTTTTGAATGATTGAATGAAATCCAATGCAGAACCACCCAGCAGGTTATTCAGATCAGCCTCGACTCGATTTATAATGTCACAAAAGTTTTTATGATAATAAAATTGCGGTAGGTCCTTCACGGACCAAGCGCGGCCCTCTTGGGCGCGGCGAAAACGTCGGCGTTCAGATCGAACATGTGAGTGATGGATCAGCGCAGGCATGGCGCCGCATATGAACTTATCCCAATTTTATACACAAAGTTCTCCACCCTTTCAGGGCAGAACAAACACTGAACATATTTATGTGTCAAGTGACCTTTTGACGTAGGGCGCGCTAAAACCTTTTTGCTTCACTAAAAGCCTTGTTGTCCTAGTCTTAAATCCCGCTCTAACCGATTTGGTGCGTAATTATTATTCAACCGCGCGCGGTAAACTTGCATATTTTCCATGACGCGCATGACGTAGTTTCGCGTCTCCGAGAATGGAATTTTCTCCACCCAATCAATCGCGTCAACATTTCCGTCGCGCGGGTCGCCATATTTCTTGATCCATTGTTTGGCGCGGTGAGGGCCTGCGTTGTAGCTGACCGCCGCAAGAATATAGGACCCATCCCACTGTTTCAGCAGGTCATTTAGATGTAGAGCCCCCATCTTCGCGGCGTAGTCGCCATCGCTCGCGAGCTTGTTGACGTCATAGGGAATGCGATGTTTTCTGGCCGTGGCCTTTGCGGTGCTGTTGATCATTTGCATCAAGCCGAACGCTTTCGCCGAACTAACCGCATTGGGCGCAAATTCACTTTCTTGACGTGCAATTGCGTAGACAAAGGCTTCCTCGAATTTTTGTTTCGATAGACCGTCGATGGCGCCGACGAGAGGATATCCGCTTTCGGTTAGCATGGTTTGGAAACGTCCAGCCTGTTTAGCGGCGCGCAGAGACGGCCGCATAAAACCATAGTCTTTTGCCAAAGCCGAAAGGAGTGAGAGCTTGGAGAGGCTTTCGACTTCGTCGTCCATGTGATAGCTGATTTGGGAGTAGAAACGCTCCTCTCCAGCTTCCCCCAACAGGCGCAAAGCATGAATGCGGTTATCCGATGCGAAGCTCGCTTTGTCCTGTTCGGAAATGTATTCTGGTGGTAGATTGATGTTGTGAGACGGCCCCTCTACCTCTAGCCCTGCCAACATGCCGTAATAGGTGTTCGGATATTGTGCCGCCTGACTATAATGCTGGACGTGTTGCCCATTCCCCTGAGCTTCCGAGGCGCGGCCCAACCAGTAATTTGCTCGCGCAAGTGATATGGGGGAGCCCACACCATCCCGGAGCCGGGTAAAATGCCGAATCGCGCGGTCTGGCTCATTCATCCCGGTGAGAGCTAACCAACCCCCCAGAAACTCCGCCTCCGCAAATTCCGTCCCCCGGGTAAATCCATGATGCAGCGTGAGTTGATAGGCCTCTTTGAGATCGTTTTCAGAGATGGCCCAATAGGTCATGATTTTTTTCTCGCGCCACATCGCTTTTTTACCGGGCTCAGACGCAGGTTCCGTTCGCGCTGATAGGTAGACAGGTAAGGCATAAGACTTTGATTTTTTCTTCCGGCGCCACCGAGCCCGTTCATAAACGAATCCCGGATCGGTCAGGTAGTCATCAGGAATAGCGTTGACGGCAGCGTTTAAACCCGATGAATTTCGACTAAGTTTCATCCGCGCGTCGATCAGGGCTCTGTCCTTTCGGTTCATGTGAGACAGAAGCGCTCGCGCTTTTTCGAAGTGGCGAGATCCTGACCAAACGAGGTGATCGGCTCGCGCTGCGTGATCTTCTTTCGTGAGCCTATCGCGGTACAGTCCGAATATTTTCCTCTGCCTATCGCGGGTCAACCGGCTCTCGCGCCAAGCCAATTTGAGATATCTATCCCCGTTTACGTCATCACCCTTTGCATAATAAGCGCGAGCCAGTGCGGCTCTGCCTTCTCCCGATACAGGTTCGGATTGACCCGTAAACCATTGAAACACGCGGGTTGATGGCCACGCTTCATCGAACATGCGTCTCTCGGCTTCAGCGCGCACAGTGGTCATACGGGGCCAATCCCCTAAGTTCTGATGCACATAAGTCAAAACTTCGATCGGGGCGTTCCGATCATTGGCTGCCCTTGTCCAGCGCAGAATATCTTTTGCCGTTGGGTCGTTAATTTGATTGATGGCCTGACTAACGTTAGCCCACCGGCGGGCAGTGGCATTGCTCAAACCTTTTCTAAAACGACGGGCATCCGACTCGCTCATATAGGCTGACATAGCGGGCGGCGCTGGTTTCAGGCGAGGGGCCGGAACGGTCGCTTGCGCTGCCAGAGGCAAGAGTGTTGCACAAATCAGGGCGAAAAGGGCCGTGAAAGCGGCTAGTTTTGGTCTAATTTTGGCCGCTAGGTCATGCCACATAAGTTTAATTCCATTGCGTATGAAAAGTAAGAAACGATTCCTTGAACCCAAGTCCAAATCGACGCTATCACCCGCTTACTTAATAAGGCCTATACAACCGGATTGCGAATGACAAATATGATAAGCGGGTCAATTACAGCTCTCGTCACCCCATTCAAGGATGGGCGCGTGGACGAACAAGCTTTTCAGGACTTTGTCGAATGGCAAATTGCCTCAGGAACGCATGGTTTGGTGCCGTGCGGAACGACAGGCGAAAGTGCAACTTTGACAGATGAAGAGCACCAGCGTGTCATTCGGCTAACCTCCGAGGCGGCGAATGGGCGCGTCCCCGTCATCGCTGGGGCAGGGTCCAATGAAACGCGCGTTTCCATTAAATATGCCGAACATGCAAAGGCGATGGGCGCGGACGCCGCTCTGGTCGTGACGCCTTATTACAACAAGCCTAGCCAAGACGGAATCTTTCAACATTTCAAAGCTATATCCGAGTCTGTCGACATCCCAATCGTCGTTTACAACATCCCGGGACGGAGTGTTGTTGATATTGAACAAGATACAATGGAGAGGCTCTCTAAACTTCCGACGGTTGTTGGCTGCAAAGATGCGACGGGTGATATTTCGCGTGTGGCCGGGCTCACCGTTCGCTGTGGAGAGAGCTTTATTCAACTCTCCGGTGACGATCCAACGTCTCTAGGGCACAGTGCGCATGGCGGACACGGCACAATTTCAGTGGGATCGAACATTGCCCCAGCGCAATATGCCGCGTTCCACAACGCATTATTGGCGGGTGATTTCGTGGCGGCCCGTGACTGGAATGCAAAGCTCGATCGTCTTCACAAGGATTTATTCGTCGACCCGAGCCCGGGGCCGGCCAAATATGCCTTATCTCTGTTAGGAAAAATGCAGCCTGATGTTCGTCTACCTATCACCGAGTGTCGCGAGTCCACAAAGGATATTGTGAAGGCCGCGATGAGACAGGCCGGAATTTCTTTCGAAAATGTCTAGCAAAGCAGGCGGACGTAAAAAGAAAGCCGGAGACACGGATACGGTTCTCGCGGATAACCGCCGCGCTCGCTATAATTACGCCGTCGAGGACACGTTGGAGGCGGGCATTCAGCTGGTCGGAACCGAAGTAAAGGCGCTTAGGGAAGGGCGTGCAAATATTGCGGAAGCTTATGTGTCGGTTGAGGGCAATGAAACCTGGCTTATTAATGCAAACATCCCGATTTACGCTCCGGCAAGTCAGTTTAATCATAATCCGACGCGACCTCGAAAACTGCTGATAAAGCGTAGAGAAATCAACAAGTTAATGGGGGAAACTCAACGTAAAGGGCGCACGATCGTTCCGTTGAAGCTATACTTTAATGAAAAAGGAATCGCGAAGCTCCTTATCGGCACGGCGACGGGCAAACAGCATTATGATAAGCGTGAAACGGATAAGAAACGAGATTGGCAGAAACAGAAAGCTCGCTTGATGCGCGAAAAAGGCTAGGCATCACAAAGCGACCTTGCCCGACTGAAAATGTCGAAAAACATCTCTTCCGTCAGTCGTTTCGTGTTCGTGTTGTATCGAGAGCAATGATAGCTTGAGAGAATCGTTCGGCCCAGCCCATCGGTGTGTTCAGTCCCATGACCAAATTTATGTTCCGCGAGCCTGAGGCCCAGAGCCCGGATTGTGCTATCATGACTGATTTTTCCAAGACAGAGCAGGACTTTGGCATTCGGCAAGGCGTCTAATTGCGACGTATGGTAATGGTCTCGGCAGGTGTTGATTTCGCTGGAGACAGGCTTGTTTTGGGGCGGAACGCACCGAACAACATTTGTCACCATCGCCTCTTTCAACGTGAGCCCATCATCCGCGTGTTTATCATAGGTGCCGGAGGTGAACCCGTATTTGTCCATCGCTGCGTAGAGTAAATCTCCGGCCCAGTCCCCGGTGAAGGGCCTTCCCGTTCGATTCGCGCCATGCATCCCGGGCGCGAGGCCTATGACAATGAGCTTTGGGGAGGGCGTATAAAAATTTGGCACGGGCCCATTGAAATAATCTGGCTTAGCCTGTCTCTGTTCATCAAGAAAGTCTGCCAATCGCGGGCATTTTCGGCATGTATATGGCGCGTTGATATTACTCATCGCTATAGTCCGAATATTCGCGTCGCGGGCGCCCGATGAGTTTTTCCATATCGGCAAGCTCTATAATGTCATTTGCCTGCCGTCTGAGGTCATCGGACAGCATAGATGGGTTTGTCTTCATAGACGAAATGACGGACACTCGCGTTCCTTTCCTCTGGCAGGCGTCGATAGCCGCTCGGAAGTCCCCATCTCCGCTAAATAACAAGACGTGGTCAACCTGCTCAGCGAGCTCAACCATGTCCAGGGCGAGCTCAATATCCATATTGCCCTTGATGCGGCTGCGGCCTTCGCGGTCAATATATGACCTGGCGGGCTTTGTTATGACTTGATAGCCATTATAATCGAGCCAATCGATCAAAGGGCGAATGGGTGAGTAATCGTCATGCTCCAAGAGCGCCGTATAATATCTGGCTGCGACCATTCGACCCTTCCCCTTAAAAAAGTCGAGCATGCGCTTGAAATCAACGTCAAAATCGAGTGACTTTACCGTTGAGTGAAGATTAGCGCCGTCTACGAAAATTGCGAAGCGCTCGTCTGGGTAGAAAGCCATGGGATGAGACCGATTTTTTATAGATTCAAAGCGTTATGACGGACTGCCTTATCGCATTTGGAGGCAATCTATCCAACCCTAAACTGACGTTTCAGCTCGCGCTTAAAGCGCTAGGTGAAGCGGGGTTTAAGCTGATAAGTAAGTCTGGCCTGTGGAGTTCACCTGCATGGCCCGAGGGGAGCGATCAACCGGATTATCTGAATGCCGTTGTCAAAGGTCAATATGACGGGGACGCCGAGGCGCTCTTGACCTTGCTCCAATCTATTGAAACCTCGCACGGCCGTGTTCGAAGCGTGCCCAATGCTGCGAGAACTCTCGATCTAGACCTATTAACATTTGGCGATATCACCTGCAAAACGGACAGGTTGACGCTCCCGCATCCGCGCATGAACAATCGCGCTTTTGTTTTAGTGCCGGCGGCGGAGCTAGAGAGGAAATGGTTACGATATTTGCGGTTCATGAGTGACGAAAAGATCCGCGAGACACGATATCAAGGGGCATGGTAAAACAGGTTGATTGGACCGCGATAAAAGCATAAGAGGGCTTGTTCCAAAGGCCGTTGTCACGCGGCCTTTTTGCTTTGGAGAAATTATGGCCCGCGTAACCGTTGAAGATTGCATTGAAAAAGTCCCTAACCGGTTCGATCTCGTGCTGCTTGCGTCGCATCGTTCTCGCAACATTGCGGCTGGGTCAGAGCTAACGATTGACAGAGACAATGACAAAACGCCTGTTGTTGCCCTCCGCGAACTCGCTGAGGAGACGCTGGATTTGAATGATCTGCGAGAATCGCTCGTGATCGGCCTTCAGCGCGTTATCCAAGATGATGATCTGCCAGATGAGCAAGAAGAGGCTCCATTGCTCAATCTTGAGCATGGCGAGACTCAGCCTCAAGTCGAAATGTCAGAGGCGGATGTGCTGAGAGCGCTACAAGGCGACAGGGACAATGATAGCTCATCTCGCTTTTAGTCTCAGAATTAGAGTATTTGAAAAAGCCGCTCTTTGAAGCGGCTTTTTTTATTGGCTGATACTACAATATAGGCCTATATCGTCTTTCCGTGAACAAGCTAATCGACATAGCCCCGCCCAAATCATCGCAAACATTTCTGCGGCAATATGAACTTGTCGAGCTCGTAAAGAAATATGACCCATCTGCGAATGAGGCGTTACTCAACAAAGCCTATGTTTATTCCGTGCAAGCCCACGGAAAACAGCTCAGGCACTCCGGCGATCCATATTACGCTCATCCAATTGAAGTGGCGGGAATTGTCGCGTCACTACATTTGGACATAGCCACGGTGTGTACCGCGCTTCTGCATGATGTCTTGGAAGATACAGATGCGACAGTGGACGACCTCGCGACGGAGTTTACGCCAGAGATAGCAGAGCTCGTGGACGGCGTTACAAAATTGGGACAGGTTGAAATGTCTCGCCCGAACCTTTCTAGGGAGCGGGCTCAAGCGGAGAATTTCCAGAAGTTCATTCTTGCGGTTTCAAAGGACGTTCGCGTCTTGCTCGTGAAATTATGTGACCGCCTTCATAATATGCGAACGCTTGGACATCATCCGAAAGCTGCATCGCGAGAGCGTATTGCGCGCGAAACCTTGGAAATATTCGCGCCGCTTGCGCGCCGCATAGGCCTGGATAAAATTTGTTCCGAATTGGAGGAGCTTTCATTTGAGCATATTAATCCTGCTGCATATGAGAGCATCACAAAAAGACTTGAGGCGTGGCGGTCCACGCAAGGCGAGGCGATCAGTGAAATTTTCACGGCGTTGAAAAATACATTAAGTGATGCCGGTATCGACGCGCGTGTGTATGGGCGAGAGAAACGCGCTTATGCAATTTGGCGAAAACTTCAGCGCCAAAACATTAGTTTTGACGATGTCGCGGATATTTATGCCTTTAGAGTCATCGTAGAAAACCGAGCGCAATGCTATGAAACCATGGGCGTCTTGCATGAGGCGTTTCGAGCGGTTCCATCGCGGTTTCGAGACTTTATTTCTGTCCCCAAGCCGAATGGCTATCAATCCCTTCACACGACAATTCGAACGTTAGAGAACCGCCGCGTCGAGATACAAATCCGCACGGAACGTATGGAAGATGTCGCCAACCGAGGCGTCGCGGCACATTGGGCCTATAAGGATGAAAGCTATGCCTATGATCCCGCCAGTGCAAAAGCATCCGGCGGTGATCCCTTAAAGCGTATTCGCCCCCTGATTGAGATGATGGAACAAAGCGGTGATGCGGATGAGTTCCTAGATAATGTGAAGCTTGAAATGTTCACAGATCAGGTTTTCACCTTCACGCCGAAGGGCGATTTGATCGCATTACCTCGCGGGGCCTCGCCAATTGATTTTGCCTACGCGGTTCACACCAAGGTCGGCGATACCTGCATCGGCGCGATTGTAAACGGCAGAGATGTGCCTCTGCGCACACGCCTTGATAATGGCGATGTCGTTAAAATCGTGCGCGGCGGAACAGCTGAGCCGCCGCCTGGCTGGGAGAGCATTGTGATTACTGGGCGGGCCCGCCAAGCTTTGCGCCGGTTAACCCGCACAGGCGAGTCCGAAGAGTTTCGCCGAATTGGAGAAACGCTCGCGTCCCATGCGTTCAAGAGAGACGGGCAGGATCTGGATTCAGCAATCCTTACCGATGCGCTTAAACGTCTAAAAGTGACGGATGAGAACTCTGTTTTTGAAGCTTTAGGCCGCGGTGACTTGTCCATGAAACAATTCGTGGAGGCAGTTTTCCCAGGACGGGGCGAGGCCAAGGACGAGGGCGGCCTACAAGACTTGGATCTGATTGATAATGAGACTGTGGCGCTCTACGTCAAAGGCGACGGGTTGGACCCTGGACGCGGCCTTACCCTAGCGTCCTGCTGTTCGCCTATTCCAGGCGATCGTATTGTGGGTCTTCAAGACCCGGGGCGCGGCATTCTAATACACACGATTGATTGCGAAGCATTAGCCGCAAAAGAAGATAAGATAGAGGAATGGATTGACCTGGCTTGGCGCAGAACGGCAACGCAGGCAGCCTCGACGGGACGTGTCATGATCATATTACAACATATTCCCGGCGCGATCGCCGATGCGACAAAGATCATCGGTGAGTCTCAAGGGAATGTGACAAATATTAAAACCATGCACCGTAGTTCTGATTTTTTCGATATGATTATCGATATTGAAGTCCGCGATAACCGGCACCTCATGTCAATTATTGCGGCCCTTCGGGCTTCGCCCTTTGTTGTCAAAGTTAACCGTAGCCATGCGCTGCCAGCCCATTTGAAAGCCTAACAGATGAATACTGATGAAGTTTTAGACGTGTTTCGCGAATCTGGGGCTTTGCTGGAAGGGCATTTTATTTTGTCATCAGGGCGCCGGAGTTCTGTTTTCTTGCAAAAGGCGTTGATCTTTAAAAACCCAAGACTGACGGAAACCGTTTGCAAAGCGCTCGCGGAAAAAATCAAAGCGGCGGGGATTGAGCCAGATGTTATCATCGCACCTGCGATGGGCGGAGTCATTCCCGGCTATGAAACCGCTCGACATATGGGTGTTGACTCGCTTTTCGTCGAGCGGGTCGACGGTATGTTTACGCTTCGCCGCGGATTTTCCATTCAGCCCGGAAGCAAAGTCCTTATGGTGGAAGATATTGTCACGACCGGATTGTCGTCGCGGGAATGCATCGCTGCAATTACGAAAGAAACGGGCGCTGAGATTATTGCGGGAGCTTGCATTTTTGACCGCTCCAACGGGGAAGCCGATATTGGCGTGCCTCTTATTAGTCTCGCAGCCAGACGGTTTCCCGATTATGATGCTGACGATTTACCGCCTGAACTTGCCGATATTCCGCCAATTAAACCGGGTAGTCGAGGCTTGTCATGAAACACCTGCCACGGCTTGGTATCAATATCGATCATATTGCAACCGTTAGAAATGCGCGCGGCGGCGCTCATCCTGACCCCGTTGCTGGAGCCTACGCTGCGATAAGGGCTGGGGCGGACGGGATAACGGCTCACTTACGTGAAGACAGACGTCACATGCGAGACGATGATATGGTCCGGCTTCAGCAGCTCTGCGTGAGTGAAAATATTCCATTGAACATGGAGATGGCGGCAACAGATGAAATGCTAAAGATTGCCTTGGATTTAAAACCAAAGGCGGTTTGCATCGTCCCCGAGCGCCGCGAAGAAAGAACAACAGAAGGCGGGCTAGATGTCGATGCGGGGCATAATCATATCACCCCAATCGTGAGGGAATTGACCGAGAATGGGTCCCGCGTTTCCTTATTCATAGAGGCGGTTGATCCGCAAATTAGAGCCGCCGCGCGAACTGGCGCGGCAGTGGTAGAGTTTCATACTGGGGCTTATGCCCATGCGCTGGATGATGGGTCAGACGAGAAAGCAAAGGATTATCTCGCTACATTTGTTAAATCTGCAAAGCTGGCCGATGAGCTGGGCCTTGAAGTGCATTTTGGTCACGGCCTGACATTTGATAATGTGGGCGAGATCGCGGCCATTCCAGAATGTATGGAACTTAACATAGGGCACTTCATCATCGGCGAAGCGATTTTCTTAGGGATTGATGACGCAATCGCCGAGATGCGCCGGATTGTGACTGAGGCCCGCCCTTCATGATTGTTGGGATCGGAACAGATATTTGCGACATTCGGCGGATCGAAAAAATCATTGAGCGCCACGGGCAGCGTTTTTTGGATAAAACCTTCACATCAGCGGAGCAGATTTATTGCGACACGAAAGCCCGGCCTGCCATGAGCTACGCAAAACGATTTGCCGCAAAGGAGGCCGTCGCAAAAGCTCTGTCCGGCTCTGATACGGGGAGTTTGAGTTGGACATCCGTCGAAGTCAAAAATGATCCGTCGGGCCGCCCATTGGCCGTATTGAGCGCAGATGCAGAGTTGCGGGCGGATTTAGTGTGTCCTGAAAACCACAGTTTGAATATACATCTCTCATTGTCCGATGATTATCCCTATGCGACGGCTTTTGCGATTGCCGACGCTATTCCAGACGCTAAACAGTCATGATGACGCAGAAAAAAGAGAGAGACGCAAAAGGTGAAAACACCAAAGGCGGATTTGGAGAGTTATTTTCAACTGTCCTTTGGGCGCTCGGCATTGCCTTCGTTCTCCGAACTTTTATTTTCCAACCTTTTCATATCCCGTCCGGATCAATGGTGCCTGGCTTGATGCAGGGTGATTACATCATCACATCGAAATATAGTGTCGGTTATGGCAAATTTGCAGCGACCCCGTTCCCGTTCCCGGTCAAAAAAGGGCGTATATTAGAACGAGACTTAAATCGGGGGGATGTGATTGTCTTCCGGCCTGAGGGTGATACCAAAAACTTCATTAAGCGAGTTGTCGGTCTACCCGGAGACCAGGTGCAAGTGAAGGATGGCTTGCTCTATTTAAACGGTGAACTCGTTCCAACTGTGACGCGCGGAAAATTTGAGTACATTAATAGCTTTGGAAGCGCGGAGAATGCTGACCTGATCGTTGAAACCTTCCCAGATGGTCGATCCCATGAAATTTTGGATGCCCAGAATAATAGTCGTCTTGACCGGACCGAGGTTCGAACTGTGCCCGCCGGATATTATTTTATGATGGGAGATAACCGTGATCACTCCTACGATAGCCGCGTCACTGTTGCGGAGGGCGGGGCAGGGATTGTACCTAAGGAAAACATCATAGGGCGTGCTGAAATCGTTCTTTTATCTGTCAACGAAGACTTTGTTCTTTTCAAACCTTGGACCTGGCTGAATATCCGCAAGGATCGTTGGTTTAAAGATATCGAATGAGTGCGGTAATGGGGGAAGAACTTTATCCGCGGTTGCGGGCGCTTGAACAGCGCTTGGATTATTCTTTTGATGATCCAAGCCTGCTTATTCGTGCCATGACACATAGCTCTTATGGCGATGGTCAACGGATATCACCGGATAATGAAAGGTTGGAGTTCCTTGGCGACAGGGTATTGGGCCTCATGACGGCAGCGGCGTTATATGATTATTCTACAGAAGCAGAAGGCACGCTTGCGCGGCGTTTGAATGCCTTGGTGCGAAAAGAAACGTGCGCAAAGGTGGCTCGGGGTATCTGCGTTGGTGATGCGCTTTTGCTGTCTTCTGCGGAAGATCGCCAAGGCGGCCGCGAGAAGACTTCAATTCTGGGGAATGCGTGCGAGGCTCTTCTCGCCGCAATATATCTTGATGGCGGATATGAAGCTGCAAAGCGCTTTTATGATACGCATTGGTTGCCGCTCCTCGCTGAAGTTGTCAAAAAATCTGCGAAAGATCCTAAAACTGAACTGCAGGAACGCGCTATGGCCGCGAACTATGGGTTGCCAAGCTATGAAATCATAAAACGAAGTGGCCCGGATCACCAACCCCTGTTCGTTATTGAGGTTCATGTGTCGGGGGTGGGGGCCGCTAGCGGCACTGGAAAATCCAAACGCGATGCAGAACGATATGCCGCAACACATCTACTTGAAAGCTGGCCCACATGAGCAAAGCAGGCTTTGCCGCCATTGTTGGCGCACCTAATGCCGGTAAATCAACTCTCACAAATGCACTTGTCGGAGAGAAGGTCTCAATTGTTACCCATAAGGTGCAAACGACCCGTTTTCAGATTCGGGCGATAGCGATGCTCGAGACAAAATCAGGTCAGGCGGCGCAGGTTGTTTTGGTCGACACACCTGGAATTTTTTCTCCAAATGAGTCGGATCGTCTGGCAAAATCTATGGTTCACGCCGCCTGGACAGGCGCATCGGATAGTAACTTAGTTGTCCATGTTGTCGACGCACCGGCGTGGTTGCGCCATGCCGCCGGCGAGGGCGGTGCGCAAGACCGCCTTTCTGTCGAGGATACGAAGAGTGTCGCAAAAGGCCTAAAGAAGCGTCAGCAAAAACCATTTCTCGTATTGAACAAAGTGGATGAAATTCCGCATGATCAAGTGCTTCCATTAATCGCCGAATTTAATGAAATGGACGTCTATTCCCAAATATTCATGACCTCTGCGTCAAATGGAGAAGGCATAGAGGCCTTATCTCATGCCCTTGCGGAGGCCATGCCAGAAGGACCGTTTCTATACCCAATTGATCAAGCCGCAGATATTCCGTCGCGTCTCATGGCGGCTGAAATCACGCGCGAAAAGCTATTCCTACGCCTGCATGATGAACTTCCATATGCGAGTATGGTCGAAACAGAGAGTTGGAAAGAGCTGAAAAATGGCGACGTCCGCATTGAGCAGGTAATTTATGTGCGTCGGTCGTCGCAAAAACCAATTGTGCTGGGAAAATCCGGACAGACCATCAAAAACATTGGGGCCTCTGCAAGACGCGATATGCAGGACTGGCTTGGACGCAAAGTGCATCTTTTCCTTTTCGTGAAAGTGCGTGAAAAATGGAAAGACGACCAAGCACGTTACACCGGTATGGGCTTGGAGTTTGACGTCTGATCAATGGATTGGTCTGCCGACGGATATATCCTGAGCGTCCGGAAACACGGCGAGACATCGGCGATTATTGAGGTTTTCACCCGCGAGCACGGACGGCATGCTGGGCTGGTGCGGGGCGGCATCGGCCGCCGACTGCGGCCCGTGCTGCAACCCGGCAATCATGTGACCGTGGAATGGCGTGGCCGCCTCGAGGATCAACTCGGTTACTACACCCTAGAAGCTATCGATAGCCGCGCCGCCGAGTTGATGGAGGAGCGGTTAAGCCTAGCCGGATTAAACGCGCTTTGTGTGATGACCCGAGAGTTGCTGCCTGAGCGGGAGTCTTATCCGGCGCTGTATGATGTATTTTCGATCGTTGTCTCGCAGTTGCACAACCCGCAGGTTTGGCCCGCACTTTATATCCGCTGGGAGTCAGGCTTGCTCGCAGCGCTTGGATATGGGCTCGACCTGAGTGAATGTGCTGCGACGGGAACGACGGAAAATTTGACGCATGTTTCGCCCCGGTCAGGGCGCGCGGTTTGTACTGAGGCGGCCGCGCCATATGGCGACAAGATGTTGAGCCTCCCTGGATTTATGCGCGGAGAGGGCAGTGCAGGCCCCGAAGATATTTGGGAGGGGCTACGCCTGACGGGGTATTTCCTTGAAACCCGCGTGCAGTGGGAGATAAACCGCACCCTACCAGACGCTCGAGGCGCAATGGTTCAACGCCTGACCGCGAATGGATTCGCAAGCCGTCCCCAATAAAGCTATAGTTAGAGGCGCGCGCAGTCCTTCCTTTTGGTAACTTGACTCAAGTGATTCGAAAGGCCCGCAGCATTCATGGCGAAGACACCTAAAACCAAATCTAAATCTTCAGGCGCCGGCGGCGATAACGGCGTGCCCGATAATGCGATTATCGAGGAGCATTTTGATACGGCTCTCTCGACGCGGTATTTGGCTTATGCGCTGTCGACAATAACGCAGCGTGCATTGCCAGACGTCCGTGATGGATTGAAACCCGTTCATCGCCGCATTCTTTATGCCATGCGGCAGTTAAAATTGAATCCTGAAAATTCTCACAAAAAATCGGCGCGTATCGTTGGTGATGTGATGGGACAATATCATCCACATGGCGACGCATCGATTTATGACGCACTCGTCAAACTCTCGCAATCTTTTGCCACGCGCTATCCACTAGTCGACGGGCAGGGGAATTTTGGTAATATCGACGGAGATAGCCCCGCCGCGATGCGCTACACCGAAGCCAAGATGACAGCAGCCGGCGTCGCTTTGCTCGCGGGCCTTGATGAAGATGCCGTCGATTTCATTCCCACTTATAATGAGGAGGATGACGAGCCTCAGGTTCTACCGGCAGGCTTTCCAAATCTCCTCGCCAATGGCAGCCAAGGTATTGCCGTTGGTATGGCGACGTCTATTCCGCCTCATAATGCCGCTGAGTTATGCAATGCGGCGCTGCATCTGATAAAGACGCCCAACGCGCGCGTAGAGACCTTGATGAATTACGTGTTGGGGCCAGACCTACCGACGGGCGGGATCATCGTCGAAACGCCTGAGTCCATGCTTGAGACCTACAAAGCCGGCAAGGGCGGTTTTAAAGTTCGCGCGCGCTGGCATGTTGAAGATACGGGCCGCGGGCAATATCAAATCATTATAACAGAAATCCCTTATCAGGTTCAAAAATCCCGTCTCATCGAGAAGCTGGCAGAGATCATTGAATTGAAAAAATCGCCCGGTTTAGCAGATGTCCGCGATGAGAGCGCTGAGGATATTCGTATTGTTTTAGAGCCGCGCAGCAAAAATATTGATGCGGCTTTGTTGATGGAAAGCTTGTTCAAGATCTCTGAGCTTGAGAGCCGAACCAGTCTAAACATGAATGTACTCGATGATACGCGGACGCCGCGCGTCATGGATCTGCGAGAGGTGATTCAATCCTGGCTAAATCATCGACGCGAGGTCCTGCTTCGCCGCTCCGGTCAGCGCCTCTCCAAAATCGCAGACCGTTTGGAAATTCTCGACGGTTATATGATCGCCTTTCTGAATATGGATGAGGTCATCCGGATTATTCGCTTTGAAGATCACCCCAAGCAAGATCTGATGAAGGCTTTTGGCCTCACAGAGCGCCAAGCCGACGCCATTTTAAACATGCGCTTACGGGCTTTGAACAAGCTGCAGGAACTCGAGATTAAAGGCGAGCATGATAAGTTATCTGCCGAGCGAGATGAGCTGGACAAGCTCGTGTCAACAGAGAGTCTGCAATGGGACGCGATTGCCGATCAGGTTCGTGAGGTTCGCGATATTTATGGACCCAAAACAGAATTGGGTCGCCGGCGAACGACTTTTGAGCTAGCGCCTGACATTGATGTCGATTTATCGACGGCCTTCATCACCAAAGAACCCATCACCGTTGTCATGTCCGAAAAGGGCTGGATCCGAGCCTTGAAAGGAAAAATGGATGATGTCTCCGGCGTTAAGTTCAAAGAGGGCGATAAGCTGGCTTTCGCAGTTCCGGCTGAGACGACGGATAAAATTATCGTTTTCGCGACCAATGGGAAATTTTATACGCTCGGCGCAGATAAACTGCCTGGCGGACGCGGCAATGGGGAGCCCATTCGATTACTCGTCGATATGGAAAATGACCACAGCCCAATCGGGATGTTTGTGCATGATCCTGAGCGCGAGTTAATCGTCGCCAGTAGTGATGGTTACGGATTCCGGGTCTCTGAAAAAGAAATTATTGCCAGCACGCGCGGAGGTCGAAAAACCCTAAATGTCAAAGGCGACTCGGAAGCTTTGCGGGTTATTCAAACAAAAGGCGAGAAAATAGCCGTTATAGGAGAAAATCGAAAAATTCTAGTTTTTGACGTCGAGGATTTGCCCGTCATGACACGCGGCAAAGGTGTGAGATTGCAAAAATACAAGGATGGCGGTCTATCAGATATTACGACCTTCAAGTCGGAAGAGGGGCTCACGTTCCTAGACACCTCTGCGCGCCGTAAAGACGTGCCAGACTGGAACTTGCTAGTCGGGAAACGCGCGCAAGCCGGACGCATGGCACCCCGGGGCTTCTCTAGAAAGTCGAGTTTCGACCCATCTCGGGGCCTTTAAGGCCGCGAAGGCGAATCATTGGATTACAAATCCTACGCAGATTTAGCAGGTTTCGCGGATGATATAGGTGTCGGCGAAGAGGATTTCCGAGCACATTTGCCATCAAAGAAAGCGCCATTTGCGATCATAAGCTGATCTTGAATGAGGTCGGCCTGAACATTGGCTGTTTCCGAGAGTTCAACAACATTGCTCTCAACCTTGCCTGAGACCTTCCCGCGAATATGGACATTTTGCGCCTTGATTTTTCCATTGACCGCGCCTTGCTCACCAATTGTGACGTTTCCGGCCGTGATATTACCATCTAAACGGCCATCGATTTGCACGTCACCGTCAGTCTTGATGTCGCCGGTAATAACTAAGTCACGCCCCAGAATTGAAGGTGCGCCTCCAGAAATTGCGCGCGGTGCAGCTGACGTAGAAGGCGCTTTGCTTGCAGAGGGCGTTGCAGACGGGCTGTTGGTTTTATTGAACATAAAGTCCTGCTTTCAAAAACTTACTCGGGTCATAGGCCCGACCTTGGAAATGTACTTCGTAGTGAAGGTGGGTGGCCGTACTCCGACCCGTGGAGCCCATTCCGCCTACTTTTTCACCCTTATCTACTGTTTGGCCGCGTTTGACAAATGTCTTATGCAAATGAGCGTAACGTGTCTTAAAGCCATGCCCGTGGTCGATTTCCACCATAAGGCCATAGGTGCCGTTACGTCCAACGCGGGTCACGATACCTGCGGCCGTGGAAACGATGGGTGTTTCCCGCCGTCCGCCAAAGTCTAATCCGTGGTGCATGGTTGGTCGTTTCGTGAACGGGTCCTGCCGCAAGCCAAAGCCAGACGTCCTATAGGTCTCATCGGCGACCGGATGACCCAGGGGGATAGACTCGATGGCACCCTCAAGCACATCCGCTTCAACTGCCCGGGCTTGAATGGCTTCTACTCGAGAAATAAACCCATCTTTGCTTTGCGAGAAATCGCTTGGCGGCAGATAAGGCCCACCTTTACCGCCAGGCGCGGCTTTTAAAATTGTCTCGACATCCATGTCCGTCGCTTGGATCAGAGCGCGGTTGCGTTCGATTTTCTCTTGAGTCTCGTATTCAGCTTTGATCAGGAAAGCATCTTGCTTCGCGCCCATTTCATTCAAGGAATTGTCAAAATTCAGACCGGTTGTCAGCGAGGCTGTTTGAATAACGTCATTACGCGAAACCCGCGGGGTCGTATCCCGAGCTGACGGAGACATCAAAACGCGCTCATCGACATATTCTATTGGCGATGGATTAGACAGAGCGGCTGAGCTGGTTTGGGTTCCCATAATTTGGGCGAGCGTTTGATGTTTTTGTTCAAGCTGGCTGGCCATGGTTTGGAAATTGGCTTGTTGCTCGGCCAGCATTAGGCGCGTGTTTTCTTCCTTCGCCTTCAAATCCGCGACCATGCGTTCATAATTCGCTTTTTGGTGTTTGATTTCCTGTCCAGACGTCCTGAGTGGGTTGTGTCCCACGAGGAGATTGATCATCGTGTAGAGACACCAAAGTGCCATGACCGAAAAAAGAGAACTTACCAAGACTTGCAGGCGCGTAGACAGGACGTAATATTTGACCTCACCACCAGACCGAAGATAGATCTGGCGCTCTGGAAAATGGCGCATGATGTGCATTCGCACATCGCTCATTACGTCGTTTAACATATATCCCCGAACATGTTTGGTTGCCCGCTCCTACTAATCATAGGTTCATAATTGGCTTCAAGGGGAATTGGCGTCTTTTATGGTTAAATTTATCTTAATTTTGCATTCTATCGGCGGGTTTTGGCCCATTTTATCGTTAATTTTCAGCTAAGGGCTCGTAATAGGTGCGAGATAGCCCCGCGAGCGTGCGAGCTTGAGTGTTAAAAGGGGATTTTATCCGCCCCCGAAAGTGGGCTTTGACCAGCGTGTGAAAATAAGATTCGGGGGATAGAGGCTGCTGTTTTGCAAGGTATTTGAACCAACGCGCCCCAATCGCAACATGGCCGATTTCTTCCTCATAAATTGTTGCCAAAACATCGGCGCTGACGTGATCTCCAACATTTTTAAACTTCCCTATCATGCCGGGCGTAACGTCGAGACCACGCGCCTCCAATACTAGCGGCGCAATGGCAATTCGCGCCGGAAAATTATCGCAAGTGGTTTGAGCGGCCTCCCAAAGGCCGTTATGGGCCGGATGATCGCCGTAAGATACACCAAGTTCGTCCAATCTGTCGGCCAGCATCACAAAATGTCGAGCTTCGTCGTCGCAGACCGACGCCCAGTCGGAGATGAAGTCTGGAACATCTTTTGAGTCAATTTGATCATGATTTGAAAAGCGCGCAATCATATCAGCCGCCAAATCTATGGCATTGAGTTCGATATGCGCGACGGCATGTAAAAGGGCGCCGCGTCCCTCAGGGGAGCCGAGTCTGCGGCGCGGGACATTTGCGGGGGCCACGAGCTTAGGTTCAGAGGGGCGGGCGGGTTGTTCGGGGAGCTGGCTCGGCTGCGAGCCTATTGTCTTTTTGGAAAGCCACTCGCGCCTCATTTGGCGCGCGCGGTTCGCCTTTGCCCGGGGATCTGGCGTCATCAACACCTCGCGGGCATCGACCAAAACACCCATCTTAAGCGGATAACTCGCGCAGACGCTCCAAAACGGCCGCGGCATGACCTTTTACCCTAACCTTCGGCCAGACCTCAGCAATGTTTCCGTCAGGGCCAATCAAAAAGGTGGCGCGCTGAATGCCCATATAGGTTTTGCCATACATGCTCTTCTCGACCCAAACACCGTAATCTTCTGTGACCGTTCCGTCCAGATCTGCCCCAAGGACAATCCCTAGGTCTTTCTTGGCGATAAAATTCTCATGCTTCTTGAGACTATCGCGCGAAACGCCAATGATATCAGCGTTTAGCGCCGAAAATTCGTCCTTGAGGGATGTGAAATCTATCGCCTCAGTTGTGCAGCCTGGCGTGCTGTCTTTTGGGTAGAAATATAGGACCAAATATCTGCCTGCGAAATCTGCTAGGGATAAGTCTCCGCTGTCGCCGCTTCCGGGCATGGAAAAAGCCGGAGCCGTATCGCCGGCTTTTAGGTCTGTTAATTTTGCAGGCATAAGGTCACTCCAGTTTTGCCAATCGTGGCTAGATGTTAATAAGTCTATTAATAGATTTATACGGTCCATACCTATAGGGAGTTCTTAAATTATGAGCTCAACCTCGGACATATCAACTGATGAAGAATCGCCTCCGTCCAAGGGTGTAAGTGACGTCTGGGATTCGAAAGCTGTCACCGCGATACGGGGCTTTATGGCGGCGGTATTCTATCGAATTTTCCGGCTTGGCGGAGAGCTGACAGCCGTTGTTCTGGGCCTGGGAATCGCCGCCAGCTGGATCGCGATGACTGTATTGGACAGACAGGCCACCGATCTGTCAATTTTGAGGCCCAATATAAAAATCTGGTTCGCTGAAGCTTTTGAGGGGCGGGATACCGAATTTGGCCGCCTGGATGTCACATGGCTGCCCGCAAGCGATCAGTTCGTGGTCACGATTGAAGATGCAGAAGTTCTCGGGGCTGATGGGGCGCGGTTGAGACATTTCGATTTGATCCGCGCCACTCTAGCCAAAGGGGAGAATATTATGTCTCGCCCAAAGCTTTTGAACGCTGAAGTCAGAGGCGGGGTGTTAAGTTACATAGAAGATGAGGACGGGCTCATCGTGGCGGGATTGGGCTTGCCCGAAACAGTCGGCCAATTTGGTCCGGTTTATCGAAATGATGACACGGCACAGGCTAAACTAGACTTTAGAGACGTACTTCAAGACCTTGAATTTATACAAATTAGTGATGCAATCATCTATATTCAAAATGACATGTCAGCGGTTGATATTAAATCGGACATTGAGTCTTTCCGCGCCACATTTTCCAATGACGATGATCTGACAATCGCTGCAGATGGGTTTATCGATCAGCCCTCGGGGGAAATGCCATTTTCTTTGACGAGCGTGTTGGATCAAGACTTGGAGAATATTAAGCTTCGCCTCAAAATTGAGGGGGCGCGCCTGGATGAAATTGGACCAAAAAAGGGTCGGTTTTGGGAAATGCAGGGGCTGTCGGCACCGGTGGATTTAGAGGCTGCTATCGACTTTTCTCGCCGAGACGGGCTGAAATCGGCTGAAGTTGACATTGACGTCGAAGCGGGGAGTTTCACCTTATTGCGCAATGCAGAGCCGCGAACATTTCCTTTGAACAGTCTCGTGACCCGCTCGTCTTTGGCGCTGGGTGAAGAGCGTATGGACATTGAAAGGCTTGACTTGGATTCGCCGAATTTGGCGTTTAACGCCTCTGGGTTTTTGACTGAATTAGGCAAATTAAGTGATGGCGATGAAAATAGTTCACCCACGTTTAATCTGTCTTTCGCCGATATTCAGGCCAATTTGACGCCGCTACTCTCGCGATCCACCAACATCAAACAATTGGACGTGGTTGGGCAAGCTGACGTCGATAGCCGTAGTCTCACAATTGAACGCGGGACGTTCGCATTTTTTGATAGTCTCCACCTGTTCAATGGTAGCGTTCAGGTTAGCGGCACCAATGAATTTAAATCGGTTGTCTTGAACAGCGCGATGTCCGGACGTCTCCGGCCTGATGAATTTTTGTCGCTCTGGCCCGTTGACGCCATTGGCGGTGCCCGAAGATGGATGGAGCGCTCCATTTTAAGCGGCGAGCTAACAAAGCTGGAAGCCGAAATTCGCCTCGACGAAGCGTTTTTTGAAACCCCAACACTGACTGACGAACGCATCAAACTGAAGTTCGAGGGGCGAAATATGGATGTTCAGTATATGATGACTCTTCCCAAAGCTTCTGGCGTTGCTGGGGTAGGAGAAATCATCGGTAATCGTCTTTTCCTCTCATATAGCGGCGGCGATATTGACGGAGTTGGGTTGATCGACGGGACCGCAGAAATACCTGTTCTGTTACCAAAGGGCGGAGATATTCTCATACAGGCCAATGGAGCTGGACAGGCGTCGGACCTATTAAGGGTCGCAAACTCTCCGCCTTTCGAGATTGCAAATCGCTATAATGTCGATCCAGCATCTCTAAATGGGCAAGGTAATATTTCGCTCCAAGTCACGCGTCCGCTTCTCGAATTTTTCCCGCGTGAGGATATTTCATACCAAGTCAATGGGCAGTTTACGGGGGTGAATGCGCCGTTCCAGTTAGGGCAATTTGAAATAACTGAAGGCGCGGTGGAGATGGATGCGAACCGCGACCGTGTTATCATCTCCGGCCCGGTAGATATCGGACCTTGGCGCGCCGATGTTCGGTGGCAGGAAACATTCGGCAATACTGGCGCTTTATCGCAATATGGTGTGTCTGGAACAGTCACAGCCGACGTGCTGGACGAATTAGGGTTTGCCTCTCGAAGTTGGTTTGATGGTAGCGCCGCCGTCGTCATTGAGGCTGAGGGGCGGGGTCGCGATATTGTTACGGCCACATTGGACGTGGATTTGGCCGAAGCGGAACTCAGCGCGGAGCGCGTCTGGATGAAGCCCAAGACTCAGCCTGCGCGTCTTATTGGCAATCTGAAACGCACGCCCGATATGGGCTATATTATTGATGATTTGCGCCTGAATGGGGACGGCATAGATGTTGCTGGCCGGGTTGCGTTTGACTCAAATTACAAGGCGCAGACCATCGATCTGTCGAGTGTTAAGATTGCCTCTCTCATAGACGGCGCCGTAAAAATCACGCCGGATCGGGACATCGGGCAATTAGGCCTTGCGATTGATGCGCGTTTTTTGGACGTCAGCCCTTGGACTGAGGATTTATTCGCAGACAGACAAAGTAACTTAGATGTTCCGCTACTTTTGCGCGGCGAGATAGATCAATTGGTGTTAGATCCAGACTATACTGTATTGAGCGCGGCGGTTGATTTCTCCCATACGGGAGAGGTTATAGAGACAGCGCGTTTGGAAGCGCTCTCTGAGGGGCAGGCTTTGCAGCTTGAACTCACCACGGGGAATGACCTTAAACGTCAACTCATTGCGAATGTGCCCGATGCCTCCAAGGCCGTCGCAGCGTTCTTAGGGATGAATAATACAACGGGCGGCCGATTAGAGGTGTCGATGAACCTTCCCAAGGCGGGCGAAGAGGGGGCTTATGTGGGTGAGGTTGATATGCGGGACTTTAGGCTCACGGAAGCGCCCGCTATGGCGCAGCTATTATCGCTGGCGTCCCTCACAGGCCTTGCTGACGCCTTGACCGGCGGGAGCATGCAATTTGACCGCTTTGAATTGCCTTTCACGATGTTGGGCGACGATATCGCCATACGAGATGCCCGACTCTATGGGCCGGCCTTAGGTATGACAGGCAATGGCGACATCAATCTGGATCTGAGGGTGTTAGATTTCGACGGGACCTTGGTGCCGGCCTATTCTGCGAACTCCATTCTGGGTGATATCCCGGTTTTAGGTGAAATTTTCGCCCAAGAAAAAGGCGGCGGCCTTTTCGCGCTGACCTATACAGTTAGTGGCCCATTCGAAAAAACGCAGATAGCGGTAAACCCGCTCTCGGCTCTCACGCCAGGGTTCTTAAGAGGCATATTCAAGCGCGACAGGTCAGATATCGATGATGCGATGAGGGATGCGATCGAAGACGTGGCCCCGAAACAGGTTGAAGTGCCTTAGGTCACTTTCAGCAGGGCGTGCTTCTTTTTGCCGACAGAGATTTTTACGACGCCGTCAATGACGTCGCTCTGGGATAATGCATATTCATGGGTTTCGATCTTGGAGTCGTTTAGCTTCAGCGCCCCTTGCTTGATATGCCGGCGCGCTTCGCCATTTGACCCTGCAAGATTCACAAGCGTCGTTGCCGTCAAAATACCCATGCCGTCGAGGTCTGCAGCGGCTACATCCACGGAAGGCAAATCTTTCGAGGTCCCGCCGCCCGAGAAAGTCTGTTGCGCGGCGGCGGCGGCTTTGTCGGCGGCGTCTTTTCCGTGTAGCAGAGCGGTCGCTGCATTCGCCAGAGCGGTCTTGGCTTGGTTTATCTCTGCGCCCTCTAAGGCTTCCATTTTCACGATGTCGTTTTCTGGCATGTCCGTGAAGAGCCGCAGGAATTTACCAACGTCTGCATCTTCAGTGTTTCGCCAAAATTGCCAATATTCATAAGGGCTTCGGGTGTAATTCTCGCCTAACGACGGATCGCCGTTGAGCCAAACGGCCCCATCCGCCGTCTTGCCCATTTTTCCGCCGGAAGCGGTCGTGATGAGCGGCGTCGTGAAACCGTAACATTCACCGCTTTCCATGCGGCGGGTTAGGTCGACTCCCGTCGTGATATTCCCCCATTGGTCCGATCCGCCCAGCTGCAATCGGCAGCCATGCCGCTTGTAGAGTTCAACGAAATCATAGCTCTGCAGAAGCGGGTAATTGAACTCGAGGAAGGTCATGGGCTGCTCATTTTCCAAGCGCCGTTTGACCGTCTCCATTGTCACCATTCGGTTGATGGTGAACTCTGTTCCGACCCGCTGCAAAAATTCAAGATATCCGAGCCCGCCCAGCCAATCATCATTATCCACCATGATGGCGGCATTCTCGCCTTCGAAAGAGAGAAATTTTGCGAAGACGCGGCGTATGCCGTCCTTATTCGCGTCAATCTGCTCTTGCGTGAGCATAGCTCTTGATTTGTCTTTGCCGGATGGGTCGCCAATCTTTGTCGTCCCGCCGCCGAGCAGAACAATCGGTGTCCCGCCGCTTTGCTGGAGATGGCGCAGCATCATGATCTGGACCAGCGAGCCAACATGCAGGCTCGGCGCTGTGCAATCAAAGCCGATATAGCCCACGAGATTATCCGTGGCGGCAAGCTTGTCTAAGCCCGCTTCATCCGTGCATTGATAGAGATATCCGCGCCCGACAAGGGTTTGCATAAATTTGGAAGCGTAAGTCGTCATAATTTCGTGCTTCTAACGGGCAGGGGAGTCGTGTCAAAGCATTCTGTATGGATGATAAGGTTTATACAGCACTTGGCCTCATGAGCGGGACATCACTGGATGGTGTGGATGTGGCCGTGATTGAGACCGATGGTATCGATATTTTTGGGTTTGAGGCCTCGAGGGAGTATATCTACAGCCGAATAGATAAAGTCATGTTGGAAGCTTTTACGAAAGACGCATTGAAGTGGCAGTTCTACGGTCCTGCGCCCAACAGTTTCGCGAAGGGAGACATACTCGTCGATAGGCTGCATATTAGCGCAATTTGCGACATGAAAGCCGACTTGGTTGGATATCATGGCCAAACGGTCTTACATCATCCACCACTTAACGGACAGAAGGGGCAGACGTTACAACTCGGGCGCGGGCAGGTTTTGGCGGATGAATTAAATATACCTGTCGCATATGACTTTCGGACAGCTGACGTGGAGGCAGGCGGGCAAGGGGCTCCGCTTGCGCCCATTTACCATGAGGCGCTCGTTCGATATTCCAAGATAAAGGGCCGCGCCGCTGTACTAAACATCGGCGGAGTCTCAAACGTTACGGCAATTGAGGACGGTAAGATAGTTTGGGCAACGGATTGCGGGCCAGGCAATGGACCTCTCGATAATTGGGTGTCCCGTCGAACTCCGCATGATTACGATGTTGATGGCAAATATTCTTTCGCAGGAAACGCAAATCATAATCATATAAAACAATGGCTTGAGAGAGATTTCTTCCAGCGCCAAATACCGCGAAGCGCAGACAGATATGACTTTGATGTAATGGGCGACATCACGGCTATGTCCCTTGAGGACGGCGCAGCAACGTTAGCCTCGTTCTGCGCCCAAGCCGTGGCGCGAGATGTTCAAACTTTTGCTGCGGATAATGTGATTGTCTGCGGTGGCGGCCGAAAAAATCCTGCCATCATGGCAATGTTGGACATGCATATCGATGCCGATATTTTGTCAGCCGAAGATGTTGGCTGGGATGGCGACATGCTGGAAGCACAGGCCTTTGCTTATCTTGCTGTGAGGACACTGAAAGGCTTGCCGATCAGCTTTCCCGAAACAACAGGCGCGCCGCGTCCGTTGCCGGGCGGGAAGGTCGTGTATCCAAATGCGACCTAACTTCGTCATCACAAGACTTGTTCTTGTGATCCACGGATAGCTACTTTTGGATTGCAAGAACGGGGTCTTGCAATGACGTATTCAATGGGAGGAGCTACCCCTCAAGCAATTTCGGCTCACGCGGCGGAGAATAACGCGGGTCGAGCGTGTCATCGAGGTAATCCTCAATCACATCCATCGCTTGCTCCAAGTGGTTTGTGTAAAAATGGTCGGCGCCTTCAATACGGTATGTCTCGATCTCGTGCCCTTTTTGGACACGAATTTTGGACACGATGCGGTCTACATCATCGCAAGGCACGATTGGATCTTCTGAGCCATAGGTCACGAGGCCAGAGGCTGGGCAAGGCGCGAGAAACGCAAAATCATAAGTGTTCGTCGGCAGACTCATGGAGATAAAGCCAGCGATCTCAGGTCGGCGCATCAACAGCTGCATGCCAATCCACGCCCCGAAACTATAGCCGGAAACCCAGCTGAACGGCGCGTTTTGGTTAAAGCTCTGCATGTAATCCAGCGCATAGGCCGCGTCTTGCAATTCGCCTTGACCATTATCATAGGTGCCAACAGAGCGGCCGACGCCCCGGAAGTTAAAGCGCAGCACAGAGAAACCGCGGCGCTTATATTGCTCATACATCGCCACAGGAATGCGGTGATCCATATGTCCGCCAGCCTTTGGATGCGGCGGCAAGACAAGGGCACAAGGCGCTTGCGGGTCATCTGATGGATGATAGCGGCCCTCAAGGCGGCCTTCTGGGCCGTTGAAAATGACTTCAGGCATATGTTCACCTCTGTGTTTTGCGTCAAAAAGATGCAGATATTACGCCACATTTAATCTTGACTAAATCAGTCGGAATACATAGGTCCCGCCCGATGAATTTGATTTCGTGCGCGCCTCTATCAAGCGCGCGCGGAAAATACCAACAAAAACATGCACTTTGGAGCCATTTCGACCCGTGAAACTGACCGCAAAAGGACGATATGCCGTGATGGCCGTGGCCGATTTGGCCGCGCAAGGGCCCAGTGCCTGCGAGTCGCT
>CALDTL010000095.1 GCA_937923965.1 uncultured Caulobacterales bacterium | reverse complement strand
ATCACTAGATCCGAGTTTGCCGAGGAGCAAGACCATCCAATTTCCGCGCGGCATATGTGAATGCGCCTGCGCGACACCGACCTCTATCAGCATTGCGCGAATCTCTGGGTCCGGCGCTTTTACCGTGAGACGGCCCTGCCCGGGACTTAGAATCGCGAACATCTTAAAATCCTTTCGCGTGCCGACTTTAAAGACATGCGCCCCGCCCCATTGTTCGGTCATATAGACTGACGGCAAAGCCAGTGCATATTTTGTGATTAGACTATCCATAAAAACAGCATAGCGTCATTGCACCCGCGCGCGAAAGTCTTATAAGGCGCGTTCAGAAAGTCTGCGTCGGGCGGTTAGCTCAGCTGGTAGAGCATCTCGTTTACACCGAGAGGGTCAGCGGTTCGAACCCGTTACCGCCCACCAGTCTTTCTTAAAAGCCAAAACGGGCAACCCTCCCCCTGCAGTCATAGAAATAGCGGCATGGAAATAGCTTCATGCTCTTTTTGCGAATTATTCGCAGAAACTACTTGCAACTCATTCTCACTAACATTAGTCGCAAATCTAATTGAGTTATACTCGCAAGAAGAAATGCATGTCCTTACAAAATCTAATGAGCGCAACGGCCCTCTCCCTGGCTCTAGCACTTTCCCTTGCCCAACATGCCGTTGCGCAAACCAACCAAAAAGATGAAGACGTCATCATCGCCACGGGCCAGGTTCTCTACACCGACCAAGTCAATGCCCTAAAATCCCCAACGCCAATCTTGGATGTTCCGCAGAGCCTCTCGATTATCACGGCAGATGACATCGCATTGCGGGGATTCAATAGCATTGGCCAAATCGTTGATTACACGCCCGGTATCAATACCTCCCAAGGCGAAGGTCACCGCGACGCTATCGTCTTTCGGGGTGTGCGCTCGACGGCGGATTTCTTTATCGACGGCGTGCGCGACGATGTTCAATATTACCGCTCTCTTTATAATCTTGAGCAAGTCGAGGTCCTGCGCGGTCCCAACGCCCTGCTCTTTGGGCGCGGCGGGACGGGCGGCGTTCTGAACCGCGTCACGAAAAAAGGCGATCTGGCCGAAAATTTCACCGGCTACCAAGCCAGCGTCGATACATTCGGCGCTTTCGGCGGACAAATTGATAGCAATTTCGTCGTGTCGGACACCGCCGCGATTCGCATCAATGCGGCCTATGAGAGCCTAAACAATCACCGTGATTTTTATGACGGCGACCGAATTGGTTTTAACCCCGCGGCGCGCCTCGAGCTCTCTTCGCAGACGACCCTCGATCTCTCCTATGAATATGCCAATCATCAGCGCTTTATTGATCGCGGCATACCCACGGGCGCAGACGGCACCCCTGTTGAGGCTTTTGAAAATATCGTCTTTGGCGATGAAGAGCTCAACACAAATGAGCTCGAGGCGCATCTTTTCCGCGCCGCCGTCCAGCATAGTTTTTCGGACGACCTGAAAGCCAATATCAGCGCATTTTACGGCGACTATGATAAGTTTTACGGGAATTTCTACGCCTCATCCTATGACGCCATCAACACGCCCGATGTTGTGACCCTCGACGGTTATGAGGACCAAACGGATCGTCAAAACCTGATCCTATCGGGCAATTTAATTGGTGATTTTGACACAGGCCGGTTTCATCATACCGTCGTCACAGGCGCAGAATATATCAACACCTCTTCCGACCAATTCCGGTTCAATTCATTTTTCGACACGACACTTGATGACAATGAAATCTTTCGCATTGAGCGTCCGCTTAATCTGCGGAACGGGACCGGCGTCAACGCGGCGGGGTTGGCTACCACGAATGATTTCACCGCAGACCTAAATGACGACACCCGCGTCGGCATTGATGTTTTCTCGGCCTATATTCAGGACGAGATTGCGGTCGCGGAGTGGCTTGATGTGATTATCGGCGCGCGTTTCGACAGCTTTGACATCAACGTCTTTAATGCGGTGGCCAATGAGACCCGCACCCGCAAGGACGAAGAATTTTCGCCGCGTTTTGGCGTCGTGCTAAAACCGCAAGAAAACATCTCCCTCTACGGGAGTTATAGCGAGTCCTTTCAGCCGCGCAGCGGCGAGCAATTCGCCAATATCAACGGCGATAATGATGCGCTCGATCCGAATATTTTCACGAACCTAGAGGCGGGCGTAAAATGGGACTTCGCGAATGGCCTCAGTTTCACCGGCGCGGTTTTCGAGATTGAACAAGACTCCCCTGTTATCTCTGATGCGGATGCCCAAAATTTTGATATTATCAAAACAACGGTGAACGGTTTTGAAGCACAGCTTCGGGGGCAGCTCATGGAGACATGGTTCATCTCGGCGGGCTATAGCTATCTCGATGGCGCGCAAGCCGGCGGAGAGCTCCGCCCCCGCGAGCTGCCCGAAAATACGGTTTCGCTTTGGAATAATGTCCAAGTGTCAGACGCCTTCGGACTAGGTCTTGGCCTGACCTATCAAGACGAGAGCTTTATCAATAATGGTAACACGGCCGCCCTGCCCGCCTATACCCGCGTCGATGCCGCCGCGTTTTACGATGTGTCGGACACACTACGCCTGCAGGTGAATATCGAAAACCTGACGGATGAGCTCTATTTCCCCAACGCCCACGCCACCCACCAAACGACTGTCGGCGCACCGCTAAATGCGAAATTCACCGTGAGCGGACGGTTTTAGAAGCCGCAATACCAACCAAAAAAAATTAAGAAAATTCAAAGCCTTAAAGCCTAAGTTCAAAGCCGCTCGCGTTCCTTACGCGGGCGTTTTCTTGTTTGAGGATTACAAAAACGAATGCGACATTCACCTTTCGCCGCCATCACAAAGCGCTCTCATTTAGTTGTAGGTCAGTTGATTTGGAAAATAATTTCCTGAGCCTAATGAGCCCTGGTCGTTCGGCAGGCCCTGCCAAGCTTCACGAAATTTTGTCAGGATCAAAAGGAAAGACCCATGAGCTTAAGAAAAAATCTAATTCATAGCACCGCAGGCATTTTTGCAACAGCGTTCCTCATAGGCTGCAGTAATGGAGGGTCTTCGACCCCTGCGCCAGAGATTGTGATTGCCCCCCCAGCACCAGTTGTTGTTGACAGTCAAGGCGCTTGCCCATCCGTTGGAAACCTGACCCCGGTAGAATCTTCTGCGGGTAATTGCACTGTGACAGGCGTCTTAAATCAAAACGCAACTCTAACCGCTGATATGACGTGGTTTCTAGAGGACCGACTTCAAATCGGAAATAATTCCTTTGCGGCAAGCCTAACCATTGACGCTGGGACGCAAATCCGAGGATCGGACACGGATCATATCTTGGTTTGGCCGGGTTCAGCGATCCTTGCGAATGGAACATCCGCATCACCCGTGCAAATGCTCTCAGATGATGATGACGTCTCAGGTACAGCGGAGTGGGGCGGGTTATTCTTACGCGGTTTCAACGGCCTTCCAACTCTATCAGGCACTCAAGGCGGAAGCCGTCTTGATTACGTCGTTGTTGCAGAGGCAGGCGCGGCGGTGGATGTCACAATCGATGGGTCTACGGTGAATTATCAAGATAATATTGTCGTGAATGGCGTAGATAACACGACAACCCTGACATTCGTTCAATCACATAGTTCAGCGCGAGACGGCTTTCATATCTTGAATGGTGATCCACGCATGTCTTGGTTACTCTCAACCGCCGCAACGCGTGACGGGGTTTGGTATCGCGACTTCACAGGGCTAATCAAAGACTTGATGGTCATCCATAACTCGGATTCAGGCCGCGCCGGTATTTACGCAAGTGAGACGATTGCGGGAAACTCTAATCCGCGCATCGTCAATGCCACCTTAGTTGGGCGTGACGGTGCTAGCATACGGGCCGGCGATGATACTTCCGCCAATGAATTTGGTATTCTCTTCGCTGATAATACAGACCAAATTCGTCTAGCTAACGTGCTCATCGCCAACTTCCGCCATGGCTGCTACGAAGCCGACTCAGGCGCTGATTTGACAGATATCGATACGACTATACCCGGACCAACCTATCTGGATGGCGTTCATTGTGCCAATGAAGCCGGTGCGAATCCTACATTCGGAGTTGTTCGTGCAGGGTCGACAGACTTCCCCGACGGAACCGTCGCACAAAATAACTCCAATGGTGACGGCTTTGTCTATTACAACGGTGCGGCTAACCCAATCGACTTCACAGGCGAGCTTACAGACCGTCGTGAAAGCTTCACAGCCAGTTGGTACCTCAACAATATTGGCGGAAGGGCGAATGGCTTGTTGGGAACAGACGACGTTATTCTAAATGGCTTTTTAGATGGTGACACCAACAATGACGGCGTCTTGGATGCATCTGATAATGGGTCACCATTCATAATCGCTGACAATGCATTTAACGCGGATGTCGCGTCGGATACTGGCGGCTATGACCTCACCCACGTTGGCGCAATTCGCAGTGGTAACCCGGCAACAGCGGCGCAGTTCGATGGCTGGACTGTCGCGACAGGTGCAGACGATGGTTTCGTTGTGCAGCAGCCCGCACAATAGGCTAGACACAAACACTTGACTTGAATGGGCTCTCATCGGGAGCCTATTTTACGCTTTAATCATAAAAATCACCACTGCTGCAATGATGATTTGACGGGTCATCAAAATCATTCAATTTTCGATCAACTCGCCACCAAACAAAGCTTACAATTTCGTCTTTCCATCCGGCGGGAGGGTTTTAAGTCCGCTAAGCGTTCCGCCCCGATAGAGGTCAAAAATGCCTCGGCCAATTTGCGGTCTTTAGGCCCCATCTCCTCCAAAACGTCCAGCGCCATTTGCAGGCGAAACAGGGAGAATGGCCGCGCGATAATGCTCCCGCTAACACCCTCAATTTCAAACGGCGCGCCGCCTAAGACACGGGGGATGTCTGCGCCTGCCTCGGCGGTTTCCGCCCATGTTTCGAACAAGGCTTGGGTCGCGGCGAGGACGGGTAGATGTTCTTTGGAGTGACGCTGGAAGAGGGGCAAAAGCGTTGGCGGAACCTCATCGCCTTGGATCAACCCGCCGTTCGTCTCGCCCGCGCCCACGCGCTCAACCCACCGCGCAACGGGCGGCGCGGCGCGCTCCATGATTTTCCGGCTTTCGGGATCGCGGTAAAGATGCGCATAGAGCGGACCATAAAGCGCAAAATCCGCATAGGAGGGACGCCCGCCAAACACGAAGGGATGCACGGCGAGGTGATCTGCGAACTCCTTTAGGAACGATTCATATGACGCTTCAATCGCAGGAATAGTCTCCGCATTGATTCCGAGCATCGGCACCATTGCGCGAAATTTCATCCCGCTCCTTTTACCGATTTCATATTGAGTCTCAGGGTCAGCTTCAGGCGCAATGGACCGCCCAAACTCGCCGAAAATCCCATCCTCATTGTAGTTCCAGCGATAGTGCATGGCGGGCAGCGTGAGCCACTGGTCCGCGTAGAGTTGCATGAGATATGAGGCGAATTTCAACAGCGGGGTGTTTGGCATCACCGGCGGCGCGGGGTGCTGCGCCTCGACCGCGTCAATGATGTCCGCCGTGTCTTGTACGATAGCGCCGTCCGGCATTTTGACAACAGGCACGACAGGCCAGCCAACATTTGGCAGAATGATGTCTTTCATGATGGCCCCGTTGACGGCAACCTCATCAAAACTCACGCCTTTCCAATTCAGATAAGCCCGCGCCTTACCGGTGAAGAGGCTAGCGTGAGAGCCATAGAGAATATAGTCGGTCATATGAGCTGTCCCGTCAGGTCTGTTACCCCATCAGGAAACCACAGCCACACCTCGGCTGCAAGCGCGCGGCAGAACCTGGCTTGTGCGGCGCGGCTAATGCGCCGCCGTTCCGCCTTCTGGTATCGTCGCGCCTGGCGTGCCGATCATTATTCCGGCTAGCTTGGCTTCATCGGAGCTGGTCCATTTTACAGGTTTGATCGCCTGCGTCAGGGCATGTTTCAGCACTTCGCTCACGTGCTCAACCGGAATAATCTCCAGCGCGCCTTTGACGTTATCTGGGATATCGGCGAGATCTTTGGCGTTTTCTTGCGGGATGAGAACCGTTTTAACGCCGCCCCGCAGCGCCGCGAGGAGCTTTTCCTTCAGGCCGCCAATCGGCAGAACGCGTCCGCGCAAGGTCACCTCACCCGTCATCGCAATATCATTGCGAACCGGAATGTCGGTCAGCACAGAGACAATCGCGGTGACCATGCCGATACCCGCCGAAGGGCCATCTTTTGGCGTTGCACCTTCGGGGACATGGACATGAATATCGGTCGACCCGAATTTTCGCGGGGAAATCCCCAGTTCGGGCGCTTTGGATTGGACGTAGGATTTCGCAGCAGAGATCGACTCTTTCATGACGTCTTTGAGGTTACCTGTGATTTTCATCTGGCCCTTACCCGCCATAGAGACAGCTTCGATGGTGAGGATATCCCCGCCCACACTCGTCCAGGCGAGGCCTGTCACGATGCCGACTTGGTCTTCCGTATCGGTTTTACCGAAGCGATATTTCTTCACGCCGAGCAAGTCATCTAAATCCGACGGCTTGACCGCAATGGCCTCTAGCTCTTTTGACAAAATCCGTTTGAGGACTTTCCGCGCGAGCGAGCCGATTTCGCGTTTCAGCCCGCGCACGCCCGCCTCGCGTGTGTAATACCGGATGATATCCCGCAGGGCCTCATCGGAGAGCGAAAACTCTGCAGGCTTGAGGCCGTGTTCTTTGATTTGCTCTGGGATGAGATGGCGCTTCGCAATCTCAACCTTTTCGTCTTCTGTGTAACCGGGAATGCGGATAATCTCCATCCGGTCAAGCAGCGGCTGCGACATATCAAGACTGTTAGCGGTCGTGATGAACATGACATCAGACAGATCGTAGTCAACATCGAGATAATGGTCGTTAAATGTATCATTCTGCTCGGGGTCGAGAACCTCTAGCAGCGCCGAGGATGGGTCCCCGCGATGATCTTGTCCCATCTTATCGATCTCATCAAACAGAAATAGCGGGTTGTTATGTTTCGCTTTTTTCATTGATTGGATGATGCGACCCGGCATGGAGCCGATATAGGTCCGGCGGTGGCCGCGGATTTCAGATTCGTCGCGCACGCCGCCCAAAGACACGCGCACAAATTCGCGGCCTGTGGCGCGCGCAATGGATTTACCCAGCGAGGTTTTACCCACGCCCGGAGGTCCGACGAGGCAAAGGATAGGCCCTTTCACTTTTTTGGTGCGGCTCTGCACAGCGAGATTTTCGATGATACGGTCTTTGACCTTATCCAAGCCATAATGATCGGCGTCGAGCACGGCTTGGGCTTTTGCGAGGTCGCGTTGCAGTTTTTTCTTTTTGCCCCACGGCACAGACAGCATCCAGTCGATGTAATTGCGCGAGACATTGGCCTCAGCGCTCATGGGTGACATTTTTTGAAGGCGTGAAAGTTCTTTTTCGACCTTCTCTTTTGCCTCTTTCGAGAGCTTTGTTTTTTCGACCTTTTGGCGAATTTCATCCATCTCGCCCGGATCATCATTCCCCAGTTCGGTTTGGATCGCCTTCATTTGTTCATTGAGGTAATATTCGCGTTGGGTTTTCTCCATCTGGCGCTTCACGCGGCCGCGAATTTTCTTCTCCACCTTGAGCACAGAGGCCTCTCCATCGAGGAGTTCGAGGATTTGGGCCAAGCGGTCGCCGACCTCAGTGGCCTCCAGCAAGGATTGTTTGCGCGCAATATCTGCGCCGAGATGCACGGCGACAATATCTGAGAGCTTCGCGGCGTCCGTTGTCTCCGTGACGGAGGTTATCACTTCATCTGCGATTTTCTTGTTCAGCTTGCCATATTTCTCAAAACCGTCGCGCACTTGTGTGGCCATTGCCGCGACGTGAGCCGAGTCCGCCTCCTCGCTGCTGATAATGCGGACCTCTCCCTCGACGAAGTCGCCAAATTTCAAATCAGACACAACAACGCGGTCTTCGCCCTCCACCAAGACACGGACGGTGCCATCGGGAAGTTTCAGGAGTTGCAGGATTTTCGCGATACAGCCGCGCTCGAACAGATCATCCGCCGCCGGGTCATCTGTGCCGGAGTCTTTTTGCGTCAGCAGGACAATGCGCTTTTCCGCGCCCATCACATCTTCGAGGGCCGCAATCGACTTCTCGCGCCCAACAAAGAGCGGCACGACCATGTGGGGAAATACCACGATGTCGCGAAGGGGCAATATGGGGAGACGTTGTGTGTCACTCATGACGGGTTCAGTCCTATTCTTGTTCCTGCTATATCTGGGGACCGCCGCGCAGAACGGCAAGCGCTTGGCAGACAATCAACTGATAAAACCCCGTGGATATTAATATTTGGTCTTCATACGCGGTTTTGGGGTGAATGGACGGGTGAGGAGGCGGACACTAAGGTTCATATTGCTTGAGGCCATGAATAAATGTAACCTAGCTTTATCGCCGAGGAACCAGTTGAACTCTGGGAGGTTGCATTCGTAACCGTGGTGTAAGCGTTGCACACGGAATCGACTAGCCCCGCCATTGAGTGGGGCTTTTTTATTGAAAACGAAAGTCTCTCAGGTAACAATTTTTGAGCACTAAATTTCAAAAACTGAGCGGCCTGAACTCGCTCAGTA
>CALDTL010000094.1 GCA_937923965.1 uncultured Caulobacterales bacterium | reverse complement strand
ACACACAACAAGAAGCGCACAACAAATCCCTCATCGGCAAAACGCTCTCTGTTTTGGTTGAAGGTAAAGGCCGTAAAGGCGGGCAGTTATTCGGCCGCAGTCCATATCTAACAGGCACGCATTTCGACGGACCGGAAGATTTGATTGGGCAAATCGTAGATGTGAAAATTGGGGAAGCCGGGCGGAATAGTTTGGTAGGGGTTTTGGCTTAGGTGAGAAAAGAAGTCCACATAACATCATCAACGGGTAGGTTTCGATTAAAGGATCACTGGGATTGGACTCTTTTAAACCGCGCCGCTTGGAAGTATGCTTTGGTTGTACCTTGCGGGCTTTTTCTGATTTTAATTTCAATTTTGCTTTTTAGCAAACGGTCGATTACATTTAGAAATGTATTTACTGAAGCGATTTACCCCAGCTTGGTTGCCTTAATTATGATAGCTGTCTGGTCGCTGATTATTGTATCTCTTCAATACAGGCGGTTGACGCAGGATCAATTGACTGCGACCTGGACCTTTTCGGACGATGGTATTGCGGTGAGTGATGCGGCGGGAAATAAAATTATAAGGCCGTGGTCTCAAATCAGAATGGTAAAATACTCTAGTAAAGGAGTCCGTGTTATTCTCATACCCATGGGCTCTCTGTGGATTCCTGAGCGATTTCTAGCTGATGATGATATGGTGGAACTAAAGAGTTTAACGAAGAAACTAAATCTCATTTAGGTGCCTACCCTTAAGCCGTAACTTAGTTTCTTCGTGCTTCCATTATCCCGGCAATGAATACGCCATCGGTGCGCCCGGTCCTAAATCAAATCCTAAGAACGCCCAAGCGACGACGAGTATGACGCCTGTTATCAACATCCAGATGGAATAAGGGATCATCATCGCGGTCAGGCTGCCGAGGCCGAAGTCTTTCTGCCAGCGGCGCGCAAAGACGAGGATCAGCGGGAAATACACCATCAGCGGCGTGATGATATTCGTCGCGCCGTCGCCTACGCGGTAAACCGCCGTTGCGCCGTCGGGACTAATGCCTAGCAGCATGAGCATTGGTACCATAACAGGCGCGAGCAGGGCCCATTTCGCCGAGGCCGAGCCGACGAAGAGATTAATCATCGCTGAGAAAATCACGATTAACCCCAGCAATATCGGGAGCGGCAATCCGCTGGCTTCAATCGCATTGGCGCCGTGAACCGCCGAGATTAGGCCTAGGTTTGACCACTGGAACATGGCCACAAAATGCGCGGCCGCGAATGCGAGGACGAGGTAATATCCCATATCCTTCATCGCGTCGGTCATCATATTGACGAGGTCGCGGTGATCTTCGATCGTGCCCGCGGCCTTACCATAAGCCCAACCCGCAGCGAGGAAGAGCATCATAAACCCTGCGACCAGCGATGTCAGAAACGGCGTCCAATTCGCAATGGGACTACACACCCCTGTGGCGGCTACGTCTGGCGGACAGGCTGCTTCATTGATGAGGGGCGTTCCTGGCGCAAAGGTCATGAGGGCCCAAAGCGCGATGACGCCGAGAACCGCGAGGCCCGCCCGCTTTAGGCCTTTGCGCTGTCCATCCGTGAGAGGTGCATCCTCATCGGCATAGCTCGCATTTTCGCCTTCTGCGACCCATTTGCCGAGGCGCGGCTCGATGATTTTATCTGTGACATACCAAATGAGCGGCAGGTAGATCACCATCAGCGCAGCAATGAAATACCAGTTCCCTAGCAGGTTGGCTTGGTAATCCGCATTTAAAATTTCGCCAGCTTCCTGCGTAATGCCGTAAAGCAGTGCGTCGAGTTGGCCGGGGGCGATATTCGCGGAAAACCCGCCCGACACGCCAGCAAAGGCTGCGGCAATCCCCGCCAACGGATGACGGCCTGCACTCGCAAATAATACGCCCGCCAGCGGGATCAGCACCACATAGGCGGCGTCGGCGGCGTGGTTCCCGATCATGGCGACGAGGGCGACAACGGGCGTTAAGAGATATAATGGCGCGCCGCGAACCGCAGAGCGCATGGCGCTGGCAAAGAGGCCAGAGCGTTCGGCTACGCCCGCGCCGAGCATCACGACCAATACATAACCGAGTGGATGGAAATGCGTAAAAGTCTTGGGCATCTCGACCCAAAGCCGAGAGATGTTCTCCGCTGATAACAGGCTGATAGCGGGAATGACCCCGTCCGCGCCAATACTGAATCGTTTTATTTGGCTCTCGGGCATCCCGCTTAACACGTCTTGACTCAATGTGGCAGACCCACCCGTTAAGGCGACCACAACAGAGATAATGACGAGGATAATAATCAGATAGAAAAAGAGAAAAACCGGATCCGGTAGTTTATTCCCCGTTCGCTCAACCCAGCCAAGGAAACCTTTAGCAGGATCTTTTTTGGGGGTGGCTGTCTCTGTCATGATGTCTCCGGTAGGTGTTATAACGTCATAATGCGGAAATGCGCCCCTGTTCAAGCCTATATAGGCGTAAAGACCGCATTTCCGCTCTCGCTTTTTTACACGCCGCAGCTTATGCGAAACTCATGAGCAAGCAGACTGAAGTTTTTGAATTTGATGATGTCGAATTGGTGCGGCGGTTGTGCGGCGCGAACCATGCGCATCTGGCCCTCATCGAGGAGGCCTTTGGCGTTTACATCGAAGCCCCGGGCGCAGCCGTGCACATAAACGGCGACGCACCCAGCCGCGCGCGAGCCGGCGAGTTGGTCAAAGAAATCTATCAACGACTCGAGCGGGGTTGGCCGTGCGGCCCGTCTGATATCCGCGCGCTCATTCGCGCGATGGGCAAAGGCAAAGTTAAAGCCGCAACTGTGGATGCGATTATTCCTTTCCCGCGCCGCAGCCCCATTGTGCCTAAGACGCCCCGCCAAGAAAAATTCATCCACGCCATGCGCGATGAAACGATTACCTTTGGGGTTGGGCCTGCCGGGACGGGCAAAACTTTTCTGGCGACGGCCTATGGTGCGTCGCTTTTGGCCCGCGGCGAGATCACGAAATTTATCGCCTGCCGGCCCGCGGTTGAAGCGGGCGAGCGCTTGGGATTCCTGCCGGGCGATCTGAATGAAAAAGTCGACCCTTACATGCAGCCCATCTGGGATTCGCTAAATATGGTCTTGGGCAAAGAAGAAGTCGATCGCCGCCGCGCTGCTGGCGATATTGAAATTGCGCCTCTGGCTTTCATGCGCGGACGAACATTATCTGATGCTTTCGTGGTGATTGATGAGGCGCAAAACGCAACAGTTCCGCAAATGAAAATGGTGCTGACCCGATTGGGTGAGCGCGCGAAATATGCGGTTACGGGCGACCCCAGCCAAACTGATCTCCCGCGCGGTCAGCAATCCGGCCTGGCCCATGCGCTCGGGATTCTCGAGGGGATTAAAGGCATTGAGCAAATAAAATTCCTCGCCAGCGATGTCGTCCGCCATCCGCTTGTCGGCAAGATAGTTAATGCTTATGAGAAAGAAGGCTCACGCCCGATCGTCTCGGAGGATTAAAGCCTATTGAACGGCCAGATGGCTTGACCCTCGCGGCGACGCTTCTTAACCCAGACCCATGTCTGATTTATATCGCAAAGAAGCGCTCGCCCATCGATCTCGGGCTTTGTTTGGTGAGGTTCGCCTCCAAGCCCCGCCCGCTACATGGGTTATAACGGCGCTTTTAGTGGCCTTAGTCGCGATTTGTTTGGCCGTGCTTTTCCTGTGTCAGGTACAAACTGATGCGGGCGAGATACGGTTGATCGATTGGCTTTTCGGTAGACAGGCTTAAGCGTGGGCACCTCTGGCGCAGGTAAGCTTCCCGTTATTTTGCAAACGGAAATGACCGAATGCGGCTTGGCGTGCCTCGCCATGATTTCGCGCTATCACGGTCATGACATCGATTTAAATGTGCTGCGGCGAAAGCATTTGGTGTCCATGACGGGCGTGTCCCTCAAATCGGTCATCGCCATTGCCGATGGTTTGCAATTATCCTCGCGTCCTTTGCGGCTGGATATGGATCATCTGGAGAAGCTTCAACTACCAGCAATGCTGCATTGGGACCTCAACCATTATGTTGTGTTAAAATCCATCAAAGGTGATCAGGCGGAGATTGTCGATCCTGGCGTTGGTTTGCGAAAGATGAGCCTGTCGCGGCTCTCTAATCATTTCACTGGGATTGCGGTTGAGTTTACGCCGCAGGCCGATTTCAAAGCTGTCCGAGCGCGGATAAAGCCGCGTATCTCTCTGCTTTGGGATAGGCTGGTTGGCCTTAAGCGGGCTATCACGCAGACGCTGATTCTATCGATCATCTTGCAAGCGATTATTTTGCTCTCGCCATTTTATTTGCAGCTTGTTGTCGATGCTGTTCTCCCGCGCGGGGATAGGTCGCTTCTCTGGGCGCTAGCGATTGGTTTTGGCGGGCTCGTGATATTGCGGGCCCTTGCCGAAGCCGTGCGCGGCTGGGTCATTCTCGTTTATGGGAACCAGATGAGCCTGCAGATGGTAGGCAATGTGTTTCGCCATCTTGTGCGGCTCCCCGCACGTTATTTCGAACGCCGCCATGTCGGAGACATCATCAGCCGTATGGGGAGCACGGTTCCTATCCAAGAGGCGCTGACGAAATCCGTGCCCGCCGTATTGATTGACGGAGCGATGGCGGTGTTAATGCTCGTCGTGATGTTTCTCTATTCGCCAATCTTGGGCGCAATTGTTTTGGCGTCTGTGCTGGGATTGGTCTTGGCGACATGGCTGATCTATCCGCATCTGCGCCGCACCCAAGAAGAGAGCATCTACGCTAAGGCACTCGAAAATTCTCATGTGATTGAGAGCATCCGCGCTATTACGACGGTCAAAATGTTTGGCCGCGAAGCAGAACGCGAGGCTGCGTGGCGTAATCTCTATACGGATTTCATTAATGCGAATGTTGGTTACGGGAAATGGGTTGTCGCCCGTAAATTCTTCGAAACGCTCTTCACCGGCCTGCAAGTTGTCTTAGTGGTTTGGGCGGCGGTCAGCTTGATGCTCGGCGATGGCAGCACATTTACGCTTGGGATGCTGGTCGCTTTTCTAGCGTATCGTCAATATTTTACAGACGCTGTCGTTCAGCTCCTCGAGAAAGGGATTGAGTTCAATCTTCTCTCTCTACATTTGGATCGCCTGTCTGATATTATCTTTGAGGAAACCGATGCGGACCAATCGGGAGAGGCGTTGCTGGATGACCTTAAAGGCGCGGTATCGATGGACGGCGTAAGTTTCCGATATTCTGATACTGACCCTTGGGTTCTCACCGACTTTAATCTTGATATTGCAGCGGGAGAAATGGTGACGCTCACGGGGCCTTCGGGCGGCGGGAAGACGACTTTGATGAAGTTGATGCTCGGGCTGTATGATCCCGTTAAAGGGTCGGTGCGCATCGACGGACAAGATCTACGCGAGATTGACCGCGCAAATTGGCGGGGCCAAATCGGCGTTGTGATGCAGGACGACCGCCTTTTATCAGGAACGCTCGCCGATAATATCAGTTTCTTCGATCCAGAAATCGACATGCAGCGCGTGTATAAAGCCGCGCAAGCCGCGCAAATCCATGAGACTATTGCGGCGCTGCCCATGAACTATCAACTCCAGATTGGCGATATGGGATCGGTCCTGTCAGGCGGGCAGCGGCAAAGAGTGCTGCTCGCCCGGGCGCTCTATCAGGACCCCAAAGTCTTATTTCTAGATGAAGGCACCGCAAATCTGGACGTGGAGACAGAAAGCGCCATTGTGAAGATCATAAAAGATCTCCCGATCACCTGTATCATTGTGGCGCACCGTCCCGCTTTTTTAGAGGCCAGCGATAGAATTATACGTGTTTAGCCGAGTTAAAATTTTGAGCATGCCCCGCAATAGTAACCAGTGATTGCAAATCAAAATTATACTTGTTTTTTATTGCAATCCTTAGTCGCATTCGCTAGTGGTTAAGGGCGAGTTTACCATTAACTGACCGAAATTAAGACATTTTACTTGCCAGCTGGCATGAAAATAGCTTTTACTAAAAGGTGCAGGCCGTGGGGAGCTGTGCTGCAAGGGTCGTGGGGAACTTTGTAAATTTTTAATTTATCAAAGGAAAAAGACATGCGTGAACTGTCTAATGAAGAACTTGAAGTTGTTGTTGGTGGCCTACCAATCGTCATCGACTTTTAGTTGATCTAAAATTTAATTACTTAACCCGCCTTATGGCGGGTTTTTTGTTTGAGGCTTTCACCCTAAAGCTATCAAATTTTAAGACATTTGTGGCAGTTGAGCGGGCCGATGTCGATTTCACGCACATATCAGTCTCTGTTTCGAGTATTTGTTGCCTGTTCGATCTACTTCGGTGTGATTTGCCAGGCGAGTGTGTCCGCCGCTCAAACTGAGCTGGAGGCACAGAACATTGATCCTCGCCTAATAGAGGTCGTCGAGATTGTACAAGCTAGGACCTCTCAAAGCCCAATTTTTAAGGATGGTTACTCCGAACCTCTCACGGCGGATGAGACTTATTTGAGTCTGATCGATCAGCTACACAAGTCTTCTATTTCGCAAAAGCCTGAGGAGATTTCAGAGGCTGTCAGACTTTTCGAACATACTTCTCAAGGAGACACAGCGCTGCCTTTAACGCGCGTTCCAAAGCTTTACACGGCTTACGCTGAATTGCTAAAAAACGGGGCTCCATCCGCAGACATTCAAGCTTCGCTAATAGACTTCACGACCACTGGAAATTGGTTTGAACGATATGTTTCTTTATCCTTGTTGTCTTATATCCACGGTACGGGTCAAGAGCAACAAGCGGCTCTACAGAAGGCTCAAATCGCGCTGTCTCTAATCCCAACAAAACCAAATCCTAACACTGAAAAATATATTTTCTACGCGAAATCTCGCGCCGTCTCCGCGATTGCGCATTTACATAATTTACAAGGAAATAGCGGACTGGCGCTAAATGCTTCACTAGATTATCTCAGTTTAACGAAAGATAGGCCTGACCTGAAGACTGAGGTCGACCTGATTAATAACCTAATTTATTCCTATTCCCTGAACCGGAACCATGATGCGCAGCTCTATTTGAGTCAGAAACTTTTGGAGATCGAAAAAACGCAAACGTCTAGTGTGGCGGGGTTATCCGAAATGCGGATCTCTGGCGTGATGAATACCAGCGGGCGGTATAAAGACGGATTGAATTATGCGAAACAGTCTATGGAAAAGGCAACGCACCCAATTGTTCTGCGTCTTGCCCGTGTCAATGAAGCGATTGCGTTCGCAGGCTTGGGCGACTTGGACCAGGCGCGTAAATTGGCCAGCTTGGCAGAGGTCAATTTAGCCCGAGAGAACATGTTAACCTCGGAAACTCGCTCAGTTGATCTCTATCTCGCTTTTCTCTTAGCGCAGGCCGAAGATGTGGAATATGCCACGCAGCTCTATAATCGCCAACTAGATATCAAAGCGCAAAAATACTTAGAAAACAATTCCCGAGACACGACGGCTATGCTCGCCGAGCTCGAAAACTCGCATGAAAGACAGGCGGAGCGTGAGGCTGCGGCGGCTCGGGAGTCAAAACTACAGGCGCTGACAATTAAACGACAGAGGAATCTCAACCGGGCTTTGACGGGTCTCTCGTGCCTTATGGGGTTGGCCATGTTGGCGGGCTTTTTGTTCACTCGCTACCGCGGGCGCGTGTTACGTAAATTAGAGATTAAAACCCGCGAAGCCGCCTCTGCCGAAAAATTGAAAACCGAATTTCTGGGTATGATTTCGCATGAGCTGCGCACGCCGCTTAATGGCATTATCGGGATCTCAGACTATCTCGCAAACTATCATAGTGACCCGGATATTCGGGAGAAAACAGGCATTGTTTTGCAGAGCGGTAATGAACTCCTCGCGGTGGTTGAAGCCCTTACAGATATGGCGCGCATTGATGCAGACCAGCTTGAGATCACACCTTATGATGTAGACTTGGGATCGGCATTGGCGGCCATACCTGGAAAATGGGCAGAGAAAGCCCGCCGCAAAGGTTTGACCTTCACAGCCTTTGTCGACCCGTCCATTTCGCAATATCATGTAGATGAAAAACGTGTTGTGCAATCTATCAATATTCTACTCGCCAATGCGATTAGCTTTACGGAGTCCGGCCGGGTTCATCTCCATATCACGGCGACGAAAACGGAGCCGCATGTTTTAACGGCCATTGTTGCAGATACGGGCCGGGGCATGAGCGAGCTTGTTCAATCCCGTCTGTTTACGCCCTTTATGCAAGCGGATACGAGCCGAAAAAGAAATCATATGGGCACCGGTCTTAGCCTGGCGATCGCCTATGCGCTGGCGCAGATGATGGGCGGCGGCCTAAGCGTTGTCAGCCGCGAAGCCCGAGGATCAGAATTTAAACTCACTTTCGCGTTGAAGCCGCTTGTGAACAAACCCGCTCACGGTAAGCTGCCGATCATTGAGGCTGATAGCCCGGACATAGACCGCGCGGAAGACATACCGCCGACCCCGCCCATGCCCGAGAGTGACACAACAAACTTGAGCGCCCCTCTCTCGGAAGACGAGGGCGGGCCTCAAAAAGACTATGTGGATTTGATGGAGCCAGGGCCAACGCGGCGGCGCACTTTACACGAACAAGACCCAGCCAGCCCCGCAGACTTAGTCAACCCCCTAGACAGTTCTGCGCGCCCCCAACGCATTCTTATCGTCGACGATATAAATAGTAATCGCGACATCTTACGTCTGATTCTTGGGGCGAAAGGACATTTTTGCCGAGAGGCAGCGGACGGACTCACGGCCCTGGCCGCCCTTGATCGTCAAGCCTTTGATATGGTGATCATGGATATTCATATGGCGCCTATGGATGGGGTCGAAGCCATCAAGCGTATCAGGGCATCAGGACAGCCTTACGAAAATATTCCTGTCATTGCGCTGACTGCCGATGACGACTCTCGCATCAATGCTGAGTGCATGGATGCCGGCGCAAATCTATTTTTGACAAAACCGGTCAAGCGAGAGGCAGTATTCCAGGCGGTAGACTATCTGCGTCAGTCGCAGAGCGTTCGTATCTTGAGCCGTCAACAGGCATAATTTACCAGCTGCCCCCGCCGCCTCCGCCGCCTCCCCCCCCAGAAAATCCGCCTCCGCCTGAGAAACCGCCTCCGCTGCGAGATGACGAAGATCCTCCGCTGCTGGTTTGAATGGGGCGAGCAGAGGCCACTCCTGAAGAAAGCGCTTTTACCATATCGCGCGAGATACCGCCTGCGCCGCCGCTGCCAATGCGGCCGCCGCGGTAACTATTATAGTAGCCAGGGCTATAGGTCTCGGCGACGTGCGGGAGAGTTTTCTCGAAATGTTTTGTCCAGGGTTTTTCAACGCCGAGAGATACGGCATAGGGCAGAAAGGCCTCATAACGTTCAACCGTCATGGGCGGCTCCTGATCGGTTCCGATGTCTGCCGCGTTGAGGCGTAGCTTTTCTGCGGTTTCGAGGTAAAGCTTAAACCCTTCAATTTCCGATGTGATCTGTGCGCCCTTTTTTGTGGGCGCAGGCATAAGAAAAATAAAGAGCAGATTGAGTGCGGCGAGCGCTGCAATAAGGCCCCAAAAGAGCGTTGAGCTTGGTATCAAAAAAGATGAGAAAACGACAGATAGGCCAATCAAGGTCAACACCACTCCGAAGATTATATATTTTGCATTGATTTTGTGGTATTCCGTTGAATAATTTCGATTGAGTTGGCTCTCGAAGACCCGGTTCGCGTTGTGAAACCGGCTATGAGGCGTATTTTTACGCAAAACGACCTCAGCCTGACCTCCGCTGAATATCTGACTAAAGAGGCTGCTTTCTTCCGCGTTTAATCTAACATTTTTATAAGAGGTCTGCGGCAGAGCCGAGAGGATTGTCTCCTTTTTGGTCACATCAATTTTTATACGTCTTTTTATGGCGAGGCTTAACAAAGTTGAGATGAGAGCGGAGTCGCCGTGAATGCCCTTCTTGAGGATACGGTGTGCTGCCGCTGCCGAATATTTTTTAGGCGGCTCATAGCGTGCGAAGACGGGGGGTTTAACGGGGTCGCGGCCCACGCGAGACCAATTAAAGACGTAAAAAAGCAAAATCGCGGGGCTTAAAAAAACCAGTCCAATAAGCGCGCCATTGGCCCGCCACCACCGCGCTTGTTTCTCGCCTGCCGTGAGCGGATCAAAAACCCCTTTTGCTACGCCAATGGATATCGTTGCCGCTTCCCGCGCGGCCAGGGGAGTGGTGGACTCAAACTCAATGACAGGCCCATTTGGAGAAATTTTTAGGTCATTTTCAGTGCGACCATATCGGCCGCTATAGGCTGCAATTTGTTTCGCTGTTGCGCCTTCAGGCAAAATAATACGCCCTGTTAATTTTTCGAGAGGGACGTCCCAATATTCGCCCCAGACATTCCATGTTACTTCATCCAAATCATCAAATCGAAACACCCAATCATCAGAGTTATATTCAAGCACATATTTTTGCACGCCGTCTTCCAAGAAGACATCTGAGCGCCCTAATCGCCAAACAATCGTTCCGTCATTCGATTGCCGCGTGACGGTTTCTTTGGCGCCGTTACGGGTGGCTAAGGTCAGCGTGTAAGATTTATTATATTCAATATTGCCTTCTTTGACGCGGGTCGGAAGTTCCCGAAAAATACCGCGCTTGCGAACCCCGCGCGGTTTCACATAATCTATTTCTTCGCGCACGCTGAGGCTTCCATCTTTATCAAAGCGTATGGTGATATCGGCGCGGTCAATATATTCCGGCTCAGCGAACTGCGCCAAAGCCGGCTGGCTAAAGACCCAAATAAATAGCGCCAGAAACGCGCCGATGATCCCTTTGACCTGCATTAGTCAAAACTCACATTTGGCGCGATGCGGTCGGAGGGCTCGATTTCGAAAAAGGGCTGCTCCCGAAAGCCAAAAGGGCCCGCGACGAAATTGGAGGGCACGCTCTTTACTTTGATATTCATTTCCCGCACCGCGCCATTATAAAACCGCCGCGCCATTTCGATTTTATCTTCCGTCTCCGATAGCTCTTCTTGCAGTGCGAGGAAATTTTCATTGGACTTGAGTTCGGGGTAATCTTCTTTCAGCGCGAGCAGGCGAGGCGTCTGCGCAGCCAGTTTATACTCTTCTCCGCCGCGCCGCGTGACATCATTACCTGCCGCCAGCGCTGCATTACGCGCTTCAATCACATCTTTGAATAATTCGCGCTCATGCGCGGCACAGCCTTTCACTGTGTCCACAAGGCGGGGGATTAGATCTGCGCGGCGTTTGAGCTGGACCTCGATATCGGACCAGCCATTTTCCACTAATGCACGTTTCGAGACGAGCACATTATATATAAGAATGACCCCTACGGCTAAAAGCGCGAGACCGACGAGGATGATAATAAGACCTGACATAAATCCGCCTTAGCGCCAGAGGGCTAGGGGGCGCAAGTTTTTCGGCTATGGGCTTTTCTAATGGCGGCCCGTTCTTTGCTGATCTTATCTTCATCACGGCCGCCCTTACCCCAGGGCCATGTGAACTTGTCCGGAGATTTGGCCGCTTCCAGATTATTATCAAAGGCGTCGGTCATGGCGGCAGTATTTAGGCTTTGATCTCTAAATAACGTTGTCAGCGCGCGGCAGTCGTCTTCCGAAAACCTCTCCGCCGTATCGCTTGACGCACAACTCACCGTAAAACAGGTGGATAGGATGAGACAGAGAAGAAGAGTTTTCGACATGAGGCTTTTAGAAGCGAATGAACTCGGCTAGGTCAAATGAGAATTTGTTTAGGAGAGTGGTTTGGTTCGCAGGATATTGATCACGGGCGCGTCTGCTGGTCTCGGCGCGGCCTTGGCCCGTGAATATGCGGCGCGGGATTGGGATCTCATTTTGGTGGCGCGCCGAAAAGAGCGACTGCAGGCGCTCGCAGCGGAGCTTAAGGCTGCCCATAATACCGATAGTCAAATCATCGCGGCGGACCTATTTTCCGAAACAGCGGTTGACGAGCTAATGGCTGCGCTCGGCGGCGTGCAGGTTGACGGGCTGATAAATAATGCGGGTTATGGACATCCCGGAACCTTCCTCGCCAGTTCTTGGGAGGACCATCGCCGCTTTAATCACCTCATGAGCGTTGTCCCCGTTCAGCTGACACGCGCGCTATTGCCGGGTATGGTAGAGCGCAGTTTTGGCCGGATCATGCAAGTCGCCAGTCTTGCCGGACATATGCCGGGCTCTAAGGGCCACACATTATATGCGGCGGTTAAGGCTTATCTGATCAAATTCTCGGAAAGCCTGAATGCTGAAATGGCGCAGACGGGCGTGCATGTGTCCGCCTTATGTCCGGGATTTGTTCTCACAGAGTTCCATGATGTGAATGGTACGCGGGAAGGCATAAATAGCCTTCCGGGATTTATGGTCATGAAGGCAGATGACTGCGCGCGGCTTGCGGCGGATGCGCTGGAAGATAACAGAGCCGTCTTTATTTCGGGCCGTGTAAACCGCTTTCTCGCGCGGTTGAACCGATGGGCGCCTTGGCTTGGCCGTAAGGTCATGAATTCCGGTTCTGGAAAATATAGAAAGGCTGATTAATGTCCCGCCCTATTCCGATAAAAAGTGATCCAAGGTGTTTTGTTGCGCTAGATCTTCCAAGCGTGACAGAGGCTGAAGCGATGGTGGAGATATTGGGCGACGCGGTTCAAAGTTATAAAATTGGATTGCAACTTCTGCCCATTGGCGGCGTGGAACTCGGTCAGCGGCTAAAGGCTATGGGAAAGAATATCTTTTATGATTTTAAATTCCACGATATTGGCGCGACCGTTGAAAAAGCCACGCGGTCCTTGGCGGGGCTTAAGGCCGATCTGCTGACGGTCCATGCTCGGCCCGATGTGATGCGGTCTGCCGCGCTCGGACGTGGAAATTCTTCCTTGAAGATTTTGGGCGTGACGGTTTTGACCTCTTTGGATCGTCAAGCTCTGCGCGACATAGGTTATAATGACAATGCCGAAAGCCTCGTCATGCGGCGGGTGGAACAGGCGCTGGATGCAGGCATTGACGGCGTGGTGTCATCGCCTTTGGAAGCAGCGGCGATCCGCGCGGCGGTGCCAGATCATTTCTTGGTCGTCACGCCGGGGGTGCGGCCCAAAGGGGCGGACGCCGGAGATCAAAAACGCATCGCGACCCCTGCGGATGCCCTCCAATCGGGCGCCTCTCATCTCGTGATTGGCCGCCCCGTTACGCAAGCCGAGGACCCGCGCGCGGCGGCGCTGGCCATCGCGAAAGAAATGTCTGGCTATTGAGGCAAGGTATAAAAAAACCCGATCTCGCAAGACCGGGTTTGTTTAGGCAAAGTCGTCAGGCCTAACCGCAGCGAGGACGATATCCACGATGGTGGAAATCACCATAGCGCGATGAAATCTTATATGTATGACAAGGCGACGTGTAAGGCACGGCGACAGGCACGGGATAACGCACATAAACAACCGGGCGAACAACGCGGTAATATGTTGTCTGCGGAACAGGTTTCACAACATTATAGCACCCAAGAACTTGACCTTCGCCGCTGCCGTAAACATTGACAGGGCAATTCGTGGCTTGAAGGCTTTCATTTGCGCCAAGGCCCGGAACGGACTGTGCGGAACCTGAAAAGCCGTAAACATCAGCGGCAGTATATGTCTCGCTGATAGAGCCTGTGCCGTAAGTGGCATCGGCCTGAGCGGAGCTCATGGTTGTCGTAAAGGATTGCGCTGGAACATAAGCCGATCCGGAGTTGTAGCTATAGCCAGATTGGAAAGACGACGTTGCGCCTGCATCGCCGCAATATAAAGAGCTCCCGCAACCAGCCGAAGCCGCGCCAGCGAGGGACAGTGTAGCGACAGTTGTCGCCGTGATTTTAAAAATTCGGGAGACCATAACCCACCTTTATTGTTTTCATTCGCGCAAAGTTTGCGCCTTGAAGACCCTACCTAGCAATCCTTGTGCCAGTTAGGCGACGGGATTCGCTCCACAGGCGAGTTTATACCGCTTCCGAAACAGAAAAAGCCCCGCTTTTCTCAAAGCAGGGCCTTCTCCCACGTCATTGGCGCCGCGCCGCCGATGATTTTAGGACGTTATTTCGGACGCTATTAGTGAATCCAACGGCCCGGAGCATTTTGGCCGTAACGGCTATTTGCGGCCGGCGCGCTTCCTTGCTGACAACCTTGCTGTACCGGAATGGGAACAGGCACGCCCACGACAGGATTCACAACTTGTTTCGGCAGTTGACGCTTACAGATGACTGAGGTGGCAATTGTATTACCAAAGGCTGTCGGGCCGGAGACCTTTTCCCAATATGTGCCGTCCCCGCCAACGCGAGAGCCGTACGCCCCCGCAAATGGACCGGACTGCTGAAGAACAGGCGCGCTGGGTTGACCAAAACTTGGCCCCATACGGGTCGGCGCAAGTGTGAGGCCTTGTGTATTCATAAGGCCAGGTGCGCGCATTTGCGGCGCGCTCATTTGAAATGCGCCCGTTTGAAATGCGCCCGTGGAAACACCGCGTTGCATATTCATTCCGCTATGTTGCATGCTCATGCCGCCATAAGCGGGTTGCTGGCGGACCATTCCCATATGCGGCGCTGTGCCTGTTCCCGGGACAACGACATCCTGCGGACGTGTCATACCGCTATCCAGAACCTGCTGCGCGGCCGCTGGGTCGCGAATAACTTTAGAGGTTGGCAGATAGGCAATTCCCGGCACAAAGCTGGCATCGCCATAGGTGCGCGGGGTAAACTTTGACGGATCATATCCGCCGCCGATTTGAACGACGCGCGGCTCAGAGGGCGCAGCGTAAACAGGTGCGGGCGCACTCATTTGCACGGGGGCGCTCATTTGAACTGGCGCTGGCATTGGCGCGCTTAACTGTAGCTGCACAGGCGCTCCGGCCTCTTGGCGGCAATATGTTGTGCTGGACGGATGGCATCCGCCGGTGAATCCAGACGGCGCATCAGATAAACCCGCTGACGGGGCCATGCCGTGGACGCGCATTATAGAGACATTTGGCGCGCGCTGGAAATTGATAGAGCGCAAATGCCCCATTGGATTTTCATTCCGTATCGTCATGGGCCCAAATTCAGGGGCATATGACGGCATAAGCTGAACAGGCATATCGCATGTCCCGCCGCCGCAATTCCCGCCAGCAAATGCAGGGGCCGCCAAAAGCGCTGCAGATAAAGTTCCCAAAAGGGATTTCGAAATCAATTTGGTTGGCATGTGCCACTCCCACGTCACAATGGCGGGAGATAAACCTCCGCACCGGTCAAAATTTAGCTCCGGTGCCGATGAGGGGGCTGCCTTAAAAGTCGTAAGCAATCCCGCCGCGTTCCCAATCGCCGTAGCGCGTGGGTTCGACACCTTTAGGGCCGCCTTTTTCGGGTTCGAGGGATGCTGCCTGATCGCGCGCTTTGCGCCGTTCAGCTGCCTCAGCTAGAGCCCGCTTCGCCGCAGGGCTCAAAACTTTTGGAGGTGTTTCGGGGTTTTCAGTATTAGGATCGCTCATTGCTTCCTAATACGCCCGTTCGTCCTCATCCGTCAAACGCGCAAAATGCCGCTCGATGCCCAAACTGATACAGCGTCAGCGATAAGATTCCGTGAATCCCGCGTTCGTAAGATATTTACCATAAATCTTAAACCCAGCTCATAAACGGTGACGGGATATGACCTGCGCATTATGTCTTGAGGGTTAACTGAGGCGGGCCGATTTAAGGCTGTCGCTTTTTGTGTTTAACTCCAGTATGCGCCAGCGCATGAGCGACAGTGAACATATCTCCCGCAAGTCTGGACAGCAGCAACGCGATGCAAAAATTTCTGACTCCGTCAAAGCGCGCCGCTGCGCGGCCTTGGCCGTGATGGATGTCGTCGCCAACGGAAAAGCGCTTGAGCTGGCGCTGGCAGAGACTGAGGATTATGCGGGGCTTGAGGCCCGCGACCGCGCTTTTGCCCGTGCGATTGCGGCCACCGTCTTTCGGCGCTCTGGCCAAATCAAAGCTGTTCTAAAGCCATTTGTGCGGAAAAAACCGACCGCGCGCGTGCAAGCCGTGCTGCAAACGGCAGTGGCGCAAATTGTCTTTATGGACGTGCCGCCCCATGCCGCCGTCAGCGAGACCGTTGACGTCCTAAAATCCGTAAAGACCACGCAGGGCTTTGCGAATTTCGCCAATGCCGTTTTGCGCAAAGTCGTAGAAGAGGGAAAGCCGCTTGCCGCCGCCACGCCGCCCAAAGCCAATATCCCAGGCTGGATACGCGGCGAATGGGAACGAACCTATGGCAAAATTCCCATGACGAAAATCGCGGTTCAGCTCATTAAGGACCCGGGCCTTGATTTGACGGTGACGCAAAAGCGCGAAGATCTTGCGGCGGCCACTGGCGGAACGCCAGTTGGACGCCAGAGCCTACGCCTGAAATCGATCGGGGATGTTACGGCCTTGCCTGAATTTGAGGCAGGGACATGGTGGGCGCAGGATTTGGCCGCTGCCCAGCCTGCCCAAATTCTCATGCGCCAATTCAGCGAGGTAAAAAACCTGCGCGCGCTGGATATGTGCGCCGCGCCGGGCGGTAAGACCTTACAATTAGCAGCCGCTGGCATGGAGGTCACGGCAGTTGATAAATCCGGCGGCCGGCTCAAACGGCTTGAAGAAAATCTGGCGCGGACAAAACTCAGCGCAAACGTCGTCCAAAGTGACGCCTTGGAGTATGAGGCAGAGCCCTTTCCGGCTGTTTTATTGGACGCGCCCTGTTCGGCGACAGGGACTTTTCGGCGTCATCCCGATGTTTTGCACAATCGCAGCCCAAAATCTGTCGCGGATCTTGTGCGCCTGCAAGATAAGCTTTTGCCAAAAGCGGCTAGCTTAACGGCCCCCGGCGGGGTGCTGGTTTACGCTGTGTGTTCCTTGCAGCCCGATGAAGGCCTGCCGCGCATTGCGAAATTTTTAGACGATATGCCCGATTTCCGCCTTATTCCGATTTCATCATTGCCTGGTCTAGACCTGCCTCCTGATCGTTTTGAGGGCGGCGTGGTGCGGACATTGCCGTCAGATATGCCTAAATCAGGTGGATTAGACGGGTTTTTCATAGCGGCGCTCCGGCGCGAAGCTTAACATAAAATCAGCTATAATCTGATTTATGGTTAACATGGTAATCGCCCGTTAACTTGTATGTGGTCCAAGCTTTGCAACACCGCCGCTAGATGTATCAAAATGGGAGGCTCCGATGAGCACGACTAAACTTTTCCGGGCTGGATTGATTGCCACTGTAGGTGTGGCAGGACTAACACTAACAGCCAATGCACAAAGCCGCTATGGCAGCGTTTATGATTATGAGAGTGGCCGCAATTGCGGCAAAGCCTGTGTTCCGGCGCCTGTCGCGGCCCCGACGGTCTCCCGTTACGGCGCGCCTGTTGTCGCTGCGCCGACATATCAGCAAGCTCCGGTTTATAATCCGGCGCCTGTCTATATCGACTGCGTTCAGGCTGGCACATGTGCCCCGCAAGCCAGCACAGTCTATACTCAGCCTGCACAGCCAGCGCCTGTTTATACGCAACCCGCACCTGTTTACACGCAGCCGGCACCCACTTATACGCCGCCCGCTCCAACATATACGCAATCCACGCAAATGGCGCCTGTGAACTGCCCATCTGGCACAACAGCGCAATCTGATGGAACCTGTATGCAGACAGGATCAACCTTCTCTTCAGGCACAACATATTCTGAGCCGACAACGTCATATTCTGCGCCGTCCATGTCTATGGAGCCTGTAAACTGCCCAGCTGGCACAACGGCACAGCCTGACGGAACCTGTATGCAAGGCGGCTCTAGCAGCTTTTCAACGGGATCGACTTTCTCAGGATCGACATATTCTGAGCCGAGCTATTCTTCCTCAACAAGCTCATCTTCATTCTCTGGAGGCTCTGTAAACTGCCCAGCGGGCACAACAGCACAGCCTGATGGAACGTGTATGCAAGGCGGCTCTTCTAATTCTTGGGCGGGATCATCTGTCGAGATTTATCAAGGCGATGCGTCGATATCCTCTGCACCGGCTTATGGCTATGGCGCTGACGGGTCTTACGGACCATCAGATTACTTACCGATCCGCAAATAGGCGTTTCGCCAGTTTGAAATTATACCCGCTTCCCTTGGGGGGAGGCGGGTTTTTCATTTTAGGGGTGTTCATGCACAGGCCGGCATGTTCAAAAGGCCCTCCTTTTTAAGTGGAAATCTTGAGTTTACGCCTCCGGCCCCTTGCGAGTCTTTTCAGTGGCTTGCGAGTCTGGCCACGAGCCGCTAAGTGGTTAACATGTCCAATAAAGTTCTTATTTCTCCGTCTATTTTATCTGCAGATTTTGCGGCCCTAGGCCGCGCTGTTCGCGATATTGATGAGGCCGGCGCAGATATGATCCATATTGACGTTATGGACGGGCATTACGTGCCTAATCTTACGATCGGACCGAATGTGGTAAAGGCTTTAAGGCCGCATTCTGATAAACCTTTTGATGTTCACCTCATGATATCTCCCACGGATATACTCGTGCCAATGTTTATTGAGGCTGGGGCTGATTATATTACGGTCCACCCCGACGCGGGCCCGCACCTGCACCGCACATTGCAATCTATTCGTAGCGCAGGTGTAAAATCCGGTATTGTGCTCAATCCGGGCGCGCCGGTTGAACAGGTCGACCCTGTTATCGACCTCTGTGATCAAATTATGATCATGAGCGTTAATCCCGGGTTTGGCGGCCAATCTTTTATTCCCTCGCAACTGGATAAGATCGCGGCGGTTCGTGCCAAGATTGACGCGCATATTGCGGCAGGCGGCCAAGATATTTTATTGCAAGTGGACGGCGGGGTTAATCCCGAAACCGCTAAAGCCTGTATTGCTGCCGGCGCGACCTCGCTCGTGGCAGGCTCCGCAGTCTTTAAAGGCGCGGGCTCTTATGCGGAAAACATTGCTGCGCTGCGCGGGCAGTCTGCGGCGAAAGCTGCCTAACCGACATCATGGCGAAATCGAGCCATCTCTCCGTACAATCGCGCGTGTCGACATCGTCTGCCGCTTTTGAATATGCGCGCCAAAATCTCCGCTCAATATTGCCGTCTCGGGCAAATCGTCAATTGCCAAACCGAACCCCCGGCCCCTTTCACAAGGGTCGTCCCTCACTCACTTTGGGAGATGCGGCGAAATCGGCAGATCTCCTCGCAGGTCGATTTAATTTTGCCGGACAATTACTGGACGTAGGGCCTTGGACGACGGCTGCGCCGTCGCAGCGTTTTGCCGGATGGCTGCATGAGTTTGATTGGCTCCAAGACCTTCTTGCCGGAAATAGCGAAGCCCATAATGCCAAAGCGCGGGCCTATGTGGACGGATGGATAGAGACTTACGGCAAGGGTAATGAATTTGTTTTGGAGCCTGAGCGTCTTTCGCGGCGGCTCTATAATTGGCTAACCCTTTGGGATCCGGCGCTCTCTGATCTTGGCAAAGGCGAAACAAATAGCAGCGTGAGTGACCGCCGTTTGGATCGCCGCCGCAATAGTGTGTTGCGTCAGCTCATCAGTTTGCGCGGCGCATTTAAATCTCTCCCGGCGGGCCTGCCGCGTTTGACTGCGGGATGTGTTTTAGCTTTGGGCGGGGCCCGGGTCGCGGACGGGAGAAACCAATTTCTGGAGCGCGGACTGGATATTTTGGATGAGCAATTACTGTTACAAATTTTACCAGATGGCGGGCATATTTCACGCTCACCGGAGGCCTGTGTGCAGGCCCTGTCCCAGCTTTTAACGCTCGACAGTCTTTTAGATGCGAGGGGACTTGAGGGCTCGCGAGAGTTATCGCGGGCCATAGACAGGCTCGCGCCGATGGTAGCTTTTTTTCGGCGCTCGGGCGGAGAGCTTGCGCCTTTCCACGGCGGCGGCGAAGTCGATGCGGGCCGTATCAAAGCTCTGCTGAAGGCCGCGCCGGGGGAGCCCAAGCCTTTTGGCTATGGTCCGCATATCGGCTTTCAGCGGCTGGCGTCCAATGGAACGATCGCATTCCTAGACACAGGCGCGGCCCCGCCGAGGCCTTTTGATCTAAATGCGCATCTCGCGCCGCTTTCGCTGGATTTGTCAACGACGGAAGGTCCAATTATTACGTCGTGCGGATTTAGTTCTCAGCAGCCTGAGGCTTGGCGGCGTCCTGTCCGCGCTGCTGCCGCCCATTCAACGCTCGTCCTAGATGGGCGCTCTCCAGGGCGGCTTTTGCTTAGCGACTGGAAACGCAAAGTTTTAGGCGACGCCGTGGAGTGGAGCCCGGGGCCGGTCAAAGCGATCCGCAAAGAACAAGATAGCGGTATTTGGCTCGAGTGCCACCATGAAGGGTATATGGGTGAGTATGGCCTTTCGCATCGGCGCAGACTTTTTATGCCAAGCGATGGCCATGACATTCGCGGAGAGGATAGTCTTTTTGTGCCGATGGGCGCTGTTCCAGTCCGGCGAGATGAAGTTGCTTTTGCGATTCGATTCCATGTCCACCCCAAGGTTCGGGTTAGCCTATCTCAGGATAAATCCTCCGCGCTTTTGGTTGTAAATGGGAAAGCAGGTTGGCGTTTCCGAACGGATGGCGGACAAGTTGCGATCGAAGATTCCGTCTATTTGGCGACGGGTGTTACCCCCGTTAAAACACAGCAGCTTGTGATTTACGGCGAGGCCTTTTGCGATAGTGACGGAGAGTCTCGCTCCAACCGTGTTAGGTGGTCATTTCGGAAATTAAAGCCTTTAGAAGAAAAGACTCGCCGAAAGCCCCCTCAAACTGATATTGAGGCCGTGATATGAGTCAGGCCAAAACATCTAGTTTCAAAATGCGCCGCAGCCTCCGGTTGATCGGCACGGATGTAATTTTTGCGATGGCGTCTATGATGATGGTCATTCGTTGGCGTTTGGACTTTCTCAATGAACCCGTGCTTGGCAATATTGACCATAAAGCGGCCTATATTGCGGCGGCGGTGACACTCATTACGTGGGTCTTGCTTCGTCAGGACCGCGCGATTTGGCGCTTTACAACGCTCGATGATTTCAAAAAAATTAGTATTGGTATCGGGATTGTCGCTCTGGCCGTTCCGCTCATTTTGCTTTTTTTCTTTGACCGCGCTAATCATTTCCCGCGCTCTGCTCCGCCTCTATTTGCGGGCATGTTTTTTGGCCTCATTATTCTGTCGCGCTTGATTGCAATGATTTTGCAAAATGGGGATTTCCGGGCTTTGTTTCGCGCGCGCTCGACTTACGGTCAGGATGCACTGTTAGTCGGCCCTGCGCCGCATCTTTATAATTATTTGATGGACCGCGCCCGTAAAGGCGGCGCTGGCACGAACCAGCATATGGGTTTTAATCCAGTGGGGTTGATCGAAACATCGGGTAAATATGAGGGCCGCACCATTCGGTCCGTGCCCGTTTTGGGCGGCCCCGATAATTTGCGCAATATCTATCTAAAGACCACCGGACGCCAAGATAAACCGCTGCAGATCATTGCGGTTGACCCGTCGCCGGACCGACATGTCACGGCCGATCTGGTGAAACTCGCCGCAGAGCTTGGCGCGCCGCTCTCCCGCCGCTCGGCAGACCCCAGGGAAGGCCTGTCTACATTCGAGGCCTCTGACTTGATCGGCCGAGACATGCGCGTATTGGACCTAAGGCCGGTCCAGAATATGTTCGAAGGCCGCCGCGTTTTAATTACCGGCGCGGGCGGGTCTATTGGTTCGGAGCTGTCGAAACAAATCGCGCGGCTAAAACCGTCCAAGCTCACGCTTGTCGATCATTCGGAATTTCATCTTTATAATCTCGAGAAAAAGATGGCCCCTTTCCGCAGTTGGGATGACACAATATTTTGGCAAACCTTTATTGGAGATATTCGCAACGCGCCGCGTATGCGCGAGATTTTCGCGGTCGAGCGGCCTGAAATCGTGCTCCACGCCGCCGCGCTCAAACATGTGCCGCTGGGCCAGAAAAATCCGCTCGAAGTGCTGCGGACAAATGTCATGGGCACGTCCAATGTCCTCGATATGTGCGAGGCCATGAAGGTCGAGCATTTCATTTTGATCTCCACCGACAAAGCCGTCGCCCCTGTCAATATGATGGGCGCGTCAAAACGGATTGTCGAGATGATGACCCTCGCGCGCCAAGCCGTCACGCCGGGCCTGCAAGCCTCCTGCGTGCGTTTCGGCAATGTGCTGGCATCTAATGGCTCGGTTGTGAATCTCTTCGAAGAACAAATTGCGACGGGCGGCCCTGTGACCGTCACCCACCGCGAGGTCGACCGCTATTTCATGATGCTCGAAGAAGCCGCCGCCCTTGTTCTGCAATCAGCGGCGCTGGGCTCGAAACGCCGCGATGAGTCAGAGGCAGGACATGACGAATCGGGTTGTATCTATGTTTTGGAAATGGGCGAGCCGGTGAATATCGGCCGCCTCGCGCGTCAGCTCATTCGCTTGCGCGGGAAGGTGCCGGATGTGGATATTGAAGTCCGCTATACGGGCCTGCGTCCGGGCGAAAAACTCACCGAAGTTCTGTCTTATGAGGATGAAGATTTGATCCCCACGGGCGTCGACGGCATTCAGCTTTACAACCGCGCCGTACTCGATCCCGCCTCTGTGTTGGACCGCACCAAAACACTCATCCGCGCGCTGGATACGCGCAACCGCTCCGCTGTGCGTAAATCCATCGCGCAGCTCGTTCCAGGTTATGATCCGGCGCATGTCCTAGACGAGCCGACCCTTGCGATTGTTCCAAATGTCTCCGACCCAGAACTTGTGGCAAATGATGTGGATGACGAGGCGGGCACAGCGGGTTAGCCCAGCCTGAGAGCCCGAAGTCTCTTGTGGGTATGAGATACACCAACTGTAGAATCCCCCGCCGCGCCGTGATAGCAACGCCGCTCAAGATATATTGCCTCCTCCATAGCTTTCAGGGACCTCTGTCATGCCCGCACCTAATCCTAATCTTCCGGCCTTTGACCCCAAACGCCTTGCGCCCGTTAAACGCGCGCTCTTATCCGTCTCGGATAAATCTCGCTTGATCGCGCAAGCCCAAGCGCTGCATGATCGCGGCGTGAAGCTTGTCTCGACGGGCGGCACGCACCGCGCAATTGCGGCGGCCGGCATTCCCGTTAAAGATGTGAGCGAGCTAACGAAATTCCCAGAAATGATGGATGGCCGCGTCAAGACTTTGCACCCGATGGTTCACGGCGGCCTCCTCGGGGACCGCGATCTTGCCTCTCATAAAGACGCCATGCACGAACACGGTATTCTGTCCATCGATCTCCTGATTGTGAATCTCTACCCGTTTGAACAAGCCGTCGCAGGCGGCGGTAGCTATGAGATGTGCGTCGAAAATATCGATATTGGTGGACCGGCTATGATCCGCGCGGCAGCGAAAAATCACGCCCATGTCGCGGTCTGCACCGACGCAGAAGATGTCGATGCCGTCCTTGCCGATATGGACGCCAATGATGGCCAGACATCGGGGACTTTGCGCCGCGCTTTGGCCGCGAAAACCTATGCGCGCTCCGCTGCCTATGACGCGGCGATTGCGAATTATTTCGCAGATATCGTCGACGGCACGCCCGCATACCGCGCGCAGGGCGGGGCCTTGAAACAGGAATTGCGTTACGGCGAAAACCCCCATCAAACGGCGGCCTTTTACGCGGATGGCTCAGACCGCCCGGGCGTCTCCACCGCCGAGCAACTCCAAGGCAAAGCGCTGTCATATAATAATATCAATGACACCGACGCAGCTTACGAACTCGTCGCAGAATTTGGCGATGCGCGCGCTGGGTTGGCGGGCGGCAATGCGCAAACAAAAAAAGCCAAACCTGCCGTTGCGATTATCAAACATGCCAATCCTTGCGGCGTCGCTGTGGCTGATGATTTCATCACGGCCTATAAAAATGCGCTGGCCTGTGATCCTGTGTCAGCCTTTGGCGGGATTGTTGCGCTGAACGGAAATCTTGATGCGGCGACAGCCAAAGAAATCGTCAAGGTCTTCACCGAAGTTGTCATCGCGCCCAGCGCGGACGAAGACGCGATTGCGGTGTTCAAGAAAAAGAAAAACTTGCGGCTATTAATTGCGGGCGGATTGCCTGATGTGAACGCCCCGTCCCTCACGCAGCGCAATGTTGCGGGCGGCATTCTCGTGCAGGACCGCGATAATGGCGCGGTGGCCGAGGAAGACCTCAAAGTCGTCACGAAACGCAAGCCGACAGACGCCGAGATGGCGGACCTGCGCATGGCGTGGAAAGTCGCCAAACATGTTAAATCCAACGCAATTATCTATGTCAAAGACGGCGCAACGGCTGGTATTGGCGCGGGCCAAATGAGCCGCATCGATAGCGCCCGCATCGCCGCCCGCAAAGCCGAAGACGCGCAAGCGGCGGCTGGATGGGACACGCCCAAAACAAAGGGCTGCGCCTGCGCCTCCGACGCCTTCTTCCCCTTCGCCGACGGCATGCTCGCCGCCGCCTCCGCCGGCGCCAGCTGCGT